>JAPDPX010000006.1:0-300000 GCA_034506255.1 candidate division KSB1 bacterium
CGCAAGAATTATCTCTTTGCCGGCTCGCATGAAGGCGCCAAACGCGCCGCGATGATTTACACCCTGGTGGCCACCGCCAAGCTGCATCAGGTGGAACCCCTGGCTTATCTGCGCGATATTCTCAGCCGCCTGCCCGACCATCCCATCACCCAGATCGCCGCGCTGCTTCCGCAAAACTGGCGCACGCCGACTTCTTGAGATTGGGCCCTGCCCCAGTCGCACGAGGCTTGATGATTTGATATTTCCTGCCACCAGCGTATTTTCCCCCGCTGTCGCTCGTTCGCTGCAATACTGCTCCCTGTCCGGAGAGGGCCTTTCTCAGAAGATCTATCCCGGCCACAGGGCCGTTATCTGAATTGCCATTCGGTTGCCATTTCCGGCTGGTCGCCACAAAAGTGCGCGCTGAAAAAAGTTCAAAAATATCTCTTACTGTGGCAAGCTTCAAGATGGGTTCACCGGGTGGATACCTATATCCTGAGTTACTCTCACCACCCCCCCCATTGCGAGAGCGCAATGCCGCCGATAACGGCATAGCGGTGGCCGTTGTCTTCCAAAGCTTTGATGGCTTTACGCAGAGGTGTCTTGAGTCTTTTGGGTACGCGCGCGCCGCCACGCTTCGAATTTTTGGATCCTGGCATAATATTCTTCCCATTCTTGCAGGCGCAGTTTCAGCCGCAAATCGCCTTGGGGTGGGGCCGAGTTCACGGCGAACTCCCATAAATCAACGTACTGTTGCCATGCCTCTTCCGGTGAAAGTCTGCCGGCATTGCGCGCGCGATCAACCAGCTCAAACTCATTCCACTCGCGATACGCCTCCAGCATGCTGCGATAAAACTCTTTGTCGATTGCCATGACGAATCCTGTATGCGGACAAGTCAACCAAACTCAGAGAAAAACTCGGAAAGTTCCCGGCAGAATAGGGCAAAACGGCCGCATGGGAGAGTTGATTGCTGTGCTGCAACTCGAGCTTGTCGGGCAATTCACTGACGGGCAAAGCCGGGTCAGTATCGAAGCTGTGTTGCGCGAGGGCAGAGCGCAACGCAGCTTCGCACTGCCGCTTTATCGAATTCCGCAAGCTGCGTGGCACAGGCTTGATTATCAAATCGAATCAAGCGGGATTTGCGCGTGAATGCAATAGCTTCCTCCGGCGAAAGTGGCATATCCGTCGTGCCGACGCGAGGAGACGCAATGCTCTTGCACGAATGCAATACGCCGCGCGATTGCGACACTGAAATCACAAATACAGATTTGCCTTGATACAACACTTTTTCAATATCAGGACAAGAGGAAAGCCTGATTCCATGTAACAATGCGCTCGCGATTTTCTTCCATCAGTTGCCTCTGCTCCGGCCAGAGCATCTCCGGCAGTTCGTCGAGCGGAAACCACTTCACTTCACCTTCGTGCAGCGGATCAGTGGGCCGGCCGTTGCTTTGATCGGTGACAAACAAGAAATAATGAATCCTTTTCCAGGAGCGTTTGTCATCGTCCAGGCGTTCGTGCGTACCCAGGAAATCGAGCAGGGTGAGCCGCGTCTGCCCGGCTTCCTCTGCGATCTCGCGGCGTGCGGCTTGTTCAAAGGTTTCACCTGGGTCCACCCGGCCTTTGGGCAAAACGTGACCGGAGAGGCCTGGTTCTCCGATACACGCGAAGTAGATGCAATTGTCTTCAATTCGCACGACCACGCCGCCGGCAGAATCATGCTCCGGCACATGCGGCGGGCGTTGGTACCAGGTGTGGTCACTCATCTCTTTTTCGCTTCTGAAACGCCGCGGCCCCGAAATGCGAATCCGTCAAACACCTGCCGGCTTCTTGGCGCCGGTGCACACACGAGTTTTCACAAGCCGGGCGGCGGCCAGCTCACCCTGAGCGGCCACGTGCCGTGAAACGTTTCGACCGGCAGGTTTGCCACAAAGGGCTGGCGGGCGCGAAATCGGGTTTTGTGACCGGCAACGACTTGCGGCACGGCCAGGAGACAGGCTTCCAAGAGGTCGATCTGCGGCAGCGTGGGCGGTTGAATCAGCGGCTTTTTTCCCGGCAAGATTTGAAACACGTATGGATAGGCTCTCGCTCCCGCGATCGGCCAGCGATGGCGCTCGATGGCATCGTAGTCGACGATGGCGAGATATGTCGGATCGGCAAAGCCGAGGGTGACACAAGGCATGGGGGCGCGGGCGAGTTCGAATTCATCGGCAGCCTGGTGCAGCCGCTGCAAATCTTTGCGGTGGAAGATGAGCATGAGCCCGAACTTCAGACCGGCGTTGCCCATTACGGTCAAATAGACCGGACTGCGGGAAACACGCGGGCAGGTGACTGCCAGTGGGATGGCATCGGAGACGACACGCCAGGGCGCCTGTTGATACCAGTACGCGGCGGCCTGATAGAGCGCGCCGGCGCGATGCCCTTCAGCGTGGTGAGCGCCGGCATTGCCCTGCGCCTGCCGCCGGCAACATGCTTTTCCAATTCCGCGACAATTTTGTCGATCAAAGGGCCGGGTTCAACCAGTTCAACCCTGATGCCGGTGCCTGCCAGCTTTTGCCGCACCACATCGACGAGCGCTTTGTCCGCGAGGCGCAGACAGGCGGGCCGCCGGGGCGGCCCCGCTTTCGGCGCAGTCATCGTCTGCCACAAGAAGCGCAGGAAGGCTTGCGGCGTCGACCCTTCCCGGACGAGATGAAGCGCAATGATCAACGCGCTGCGCACCTCCACCCAGATTTCCAAAATCGGACGGTAGGGGCCTCCGGCCTCGCCGGTGATCCAAAACGGTGCTTTGACCCGGCCGCCTTCCCAAATTTCATCGTGGGACAGCGGCAGGTCGAGAAGAGTCTCGTGTGTGTTCATGGCGGCCTCATTCAGAGGAATCGTGCGACACGAAGCGCAGATGAGCCGGCCGCTGCCCGCGCCGGCTGCGATTCACTGCGGGTTCAGTTGGCGCGCGTTTGTGCAAACAGCCAGCTCCAGAATGCCGTGTCGGCGTAGGCCTGGTCCCAGGCGTTGTGGCCGACGCCGGGATATTCGGTGTATCGCACGCGACCGCCCAGCGCTTGCAGCGCGGCAGTCATCGCACGCGATTCCGCAACAGGGATCACCGGATCAGCTTCGCCATGAAAAATCCACACCGGGGTTTTGCCGATTTTGCGTGCGATGGTCTCATACGGCCTGTCTGCGGGGATGAGATTGCGGGCATGCAGCGGCAGCAGGCGGCCGGGCGGCGGAATAATGCCGCCGCACACCGGTGCCAGCGCGGCAAATTTTTCCGGATGGCGGGAGGCGAGATACCAGGTGCCATAGCCGCCCATCGACAGGCCGGTCAAATAAACGCGCCGGGCATCGCCATTGAACTCCTGCAGGGTTTTGTCCAGGGCGGCGAGCGCCAGTTCCTCCATGGCGCCGATCCAGACCGAATCCGGCCGGCATTGGGGCAGGACCACGAGTGCGGAGAAAGCCGCAAGCTGGCGGCGGATGGCCGGGCCGATTCCCACCTGCGTGTGTTGCTCGCAATCCGTGCCGCGCTCGCCGGCGCCGTGCAGAAAGAGAATCACCGGCCATTGGCGCGCGGGCGTGAATGCCGTTGGCACGAAAATTTGATAACAATAGTCCCGGCCGTCGATGGTGAGGGTGCGGTGGAGAAAACCGGTTTGCCTGTCTTGTGCGCAAGTGAGAGAGGTGCTGCCGAGAAGCATCATGGTCAACATTCGCCAGGAGGTCATGATACCGCCCTTGCTTGAAACTTGTGAATTGACGGCCGGGGTGATTGTTGCACACCGGCATGCCGGACCGCAAAGCATTCAAATGCCGCGCAACAAAATTTTCAGGGTTTCGCCACCACGCAAACAGCCTGCGCCGCCGAGTGGCACGATTGAAATGGCTCCGCGCGCCCGGTGAATGGGCGGTGCCGGCGCGTTTTCCCCGAAGCCGGGATGCCGGCGCGGCAGCCGGAGCTCATGGTCTTCCGGGACCGCGGAAAAGCGGGCCGCGGCGGTTGCTGCAGCGCGGCGTTGCACCGCCCGGCAAGCCTGCCCGGGCTGGCAGCGGGTTGAAAAAAAACATTTGCGCGCTAAATAGCAATCACATTGTTAAATTTTCTCCAAATTTTGCAAAGCGCTTGCAAAGCGGCCGGTTTTTTCTATCTTGCTGCGTTCCACCAGCATCGTATACGACAGCCCGCACCCTGCCATGACCAGCCACGCCGATTTGCGAATTCTACTGCTCGAGGATGATCCGGATCACGCGCAATTGCTGAGTCATTGCCTGCGCCAAGCCTTCGAAGCCCGCATCATTCATCACTCCGCCGCGCTGCCGGCGCTCGCCGAATTGGAGAAGAGCGACTTCGATTTGCTGCTGCTGGATTATTATCTGCCCGACCTCGACGGGCTGGAGGTGTTGCGGCGCTGCCGCATCACGCACCCTGACCTGCCCGTCCTGATGATCACCGGCCAGGGCGATGAACGGATTGCGGTCGAGGCCATGAAGGCGGGCGCTTTTGACTACCTCGTCAAAGGCAGGGACTATCTGGCCATTCTGCCGCTGGCGGTGCGGCGCACCCTGGAAAAGGCCGCATTGCAGCGCCGGCTTGGCGAAACCGAATCGCGCTACCAGCGCCTGGTGCAAAACGCGCTGGTGGGAATTTTCCAGGCCACGCCTGCCGGCCGCCTGTTGATGGTCAATGATGCTTTCGTCCGCATTTTGGGCTATGACCAGCCCGGGGAATTATTGCAGGCCAATCTGCCGCACGATCTTTTTCTGAACCCGGCGGATTTCGCGACCTTGTGCGGGCGGCTGGCCGGCCAGGATGAAATCCGCGACGAGATGCACACCTATCGCCGGAAAGACGGCACGCCCATTGTCCTGCGCGAAAGCATGCGTGCCGTGCGCGGCGCCGCCGGTGAGCTGCTGCATTTTGAGGGCATTGTCCAGGACATCACCCGGCAGCAGCGCGCGGAAGCGGAGATCCGCCGGCTGGCGAATTTTCCCAAACTCAGCCCGCATTTGATCCTGGAGCTCAACGAATGGGGCGGAGTGCAGTATTTCAACCCCGCGACCGCCGCCTTTCTGCAACAGCAAAACAAAACGGCGGAGGAGATTTATACCATTTTGCCGGACGATCTCGCCGCCATCTGTCGCGAGTTGCTGGCGCCCGTGCCGTCACGGCGGATCATCCAACGGGAAGTGAGCGTGGCCGGCCGGATCATCCAGTATGCGCTGCACTCCATTCCGGAGGAGCGGGTGGTGCATGTGCACGGTCTGGACATCACCGAGCAGCGCCACCTCGAGCTGCAACTGCAGCAGGCCCGTCAGATGGAAAGCATTGGCCGGCTGGCGGGCGGCATCGCGCATGACTTCAACAACCTGCTCATGGGCATCATCGGTTATGCCTCGCTGATGAAAGACGAGCTGCCCGTCGATGACCGCCACTATGCCGATGTCTGCGAGATCGAAACCGCCGCGCAACGCGCCTCGGAAATCACGCGCCAGTTGCTGCTCTACAGCCGCCGGGCGGTGGGACAATTGATCGAGGTGGACGTCAATGAATTGATCGAATCGGTGCTGGAGACTGTTCGCCGCAACCTGCCCGCCGGCGTGCCCGTGCAAACCGTGTTTGCCGCCGGCCTGCCCAAACTCCGGCTCGATCCCATGCTGTTTCACCAGGTGATGAAAAGTCTGCTGGAAAACGCGGCGGAGGCGATGGCGTATCGCGGCGAGATCACAGTCCGCACGTATGCCAGCGACCATCAGGAGCCGGACGTCCTGACGCAATTAACCGCGCGGCCGGGAAACTTTGTGGTGGTGGCGATCCGCGACACGGGCACCGGCATCGCCCCGGAAAATCTGCCACTCATCTTTGAACCATTCTTCAGCACCAAGGCAGTGGGAAAGGGCTCCGGTCTGGGATTGCCGACGGCCTATGGCATCGTGCGATCCCACGGCGGGGTCATCCACGTGGAAAGTGAACCCGGCAGGGGAACGGAATTTCGGATTTATTTTCCAGCCGCGGAAGAGGGCGGCCATTGAGGCGCGCGCCGCCACGCGTGCACACAGCTTCCCAACGGAATTTTGCATGCCGGTTTGCTGCGGCGCCGGAATAAATGGCGTGTTCACAAAACGCTGCCGGTTCTTCCCGTTTGAAGTCAAGCAAGACTTTTTTCGAATGTCCAGCGGTCCTGATTTCAAAATTCGCCCGTTTGCCGAAGGCAGCACGGCTTCTCTCACACGAAAATGAAATCCCACGAAATGGCTTTTTTCGTGGGATTTCTGTTTTTATGGGCGGATTTTTGGGCTTGATCTTCACATCGAGGTTTGCATCTCTGCCGTGCTATGAAACAAAGCATTCCCGAGCGGGGCTGCCGGGTGTCCTCCCTCTCATCTCAAGGCAGCAGCAAGAAACAGCTCCAGCAGAGCGAGCGGTTTATAGCTGCGCCCGACCTTTTAAAATACAAACTCCGTCAGGAGAGTGGCCTGTAGAATTTCCTACTTTTGTAGCAGCCCCTTCCAGATCGGTGCCTGAAGGCAGTACTGCGCAAGCTCATTTTCATTCTGATGGGCACCCATAAGGGCATGGCAATTTCTCATGATTTGGCGCAGTTTTTTGATGAGAACCAAACAAGTTACCTTCGCCGGAGTTGACCGCACGTTGACCTGCAAAATTTTTTATGCACCACCCCTGGGTGGTTGGGGGTCGCGGTCAAATCGGCATTTCTCGCGAAGGAGATCAAGCTGGGTGCGAAATTCAGGTTTCCAAGGGACTATATGCCGCAGAGCAGGCACCGGGAATTCATCTTGGAAGTGACGGGCCTCTGTCGTATATTGCGCGGCGTTGTAACAAAAATGTCCGGAACTTTTCCCTGCTGCGCTTATTTAAGGAACAACTCCCCAAGGCGATGATGCCGCCCGGTTTTGATTTCAGAAAGACGGAATGCGTTCGGTGCGGCTGGCTGTGAACCTGCATCCAGAAAGGGGGATAATCACCATGATGCCCCGCTTTTACATACCACGACTCGATCGCTAGCCGTCGGCTCGCGATCCGATCCTGAAACTGGCCAGACACTCCTGCCGGTGTGTTTTTGCCTTCTCCCCGAGCTGCAAGGCAAATTTCCTGTATTCTCCGCCGCCGCGGTTGGTGTACGTCCCACACCCGCGGAAATTCCCGCGCCCTGATGCCGTCCGATTCCTGCGGCAACGCTGTGCGATCCCCCGCCATCTGCCGTGAGCTGGTTGATTATGCTCCTCGCGGCAGGTGAGGCCAGCACGGAGAGAGGCTTTGCATGTGACGCAAAAAAATTGCCGGAAGTAATTGCGCGATTCCAGAAGGAAGACTCGCTGTGCACCAACCGGAGCCAGCGTTGTTGATGGCGGCGCCGGACCGGTCACAGCAGAAATTCAAAAAACAAGGAGGGTGAATGACGCAAAATTTGCTACAAAAATATTTTCATCAACCGGACGCCCTGCCGGCCGCGGTGAGCAAACTGGCCGGACAATATCTCGCGGGCGAGAAAGTGCAGGCCTATGCCATGTGCGATCTCGACCGGCACATGCGTTTCACCGAACGCTGGCTGATTTTGGGAGAGATCCATCTGGCGACGGTGGAGCCTGACGGAGAGTGGCGCAACGGCAGCACGGAGTGGCGCGTGAGCAAGCTGCCGCTGGCCGACGTCGAAAAATGGGAATGGCTGGAGGGTTTGTCGAGCAGCCGCTTGAACCTGATTCATCGTGATGGCAGGCTGCTCGTTTCCCTGCAGTTCACCCGGCGGCAAAGCCGCGCGATGAGCAATCTGCAGTTTCTCGCGGAACAAACCCGCGAGCGGTTGCGCGCTGCGGCAACGCCTGCGGAGAGTGTGGCCGAGATCGATGGTGCCGAAGAATACCGCGATGCCATGCTGCAAGCGGTGCGGGAGGCGAAAGCAACGCTGGCGGTGCCGCGGATGGGGGTCATGATGCGGCTGTTGTCCTATCTGCGTCCGCACTGGCGCAATGTCGCGCTCGGCTTGACCCTGGCCACCCTGCTGACCGGGCTCAATCTGCTGCCGCCCTACCTCACCGGCGCCCTGATCGACAGGATCATTCGCCCGGCGGAAAGCGGCGCGATTGCCGATCCCTGGTTCTGGTTGTGGGTGGTGATCGGCGCGCTCGCCTTTGTCTGGGCGGGCGGCGAGTTTTTATCGTATCTGCGCCTGCGCCTCATGGCGCTCACCGGCGAGAAGATCGCGGCGCAATTGCGCGGGCAAATCTACGCGCATATGCAGAAACTCAGCCTGGCGTTTTTCTCGGCACGCTCCACCGGTTCGCTCATCACCCGGGTCAGTTCGGACACCGACCGGCTGTGGGATTTCATCACGTTCGGCATCATCGAAATCGTCGTGGCGGTGCTGCAGATCATCGGCGTCGCCATGGCGCTGCTGTTGATGGACTGGTCGCTGGCCCTGCTGGTGCTGATCCCGCTGCCGCTGATGACCTGGCTGTTGTACCGTCACAGCCAGCGGATTCAAATCCTGTTCCTGCGCATCTGGCGCAAATGGTCGGCGATGACCGGCGTGCTGTCCGATGTCATTCCCGGCATTCGCGTCGTCAAGGCGTTTGCCCAGGAGCGCCATGAGATTCATCGCTTCGAGGAGAAGAACCGGGCGCTGGAGCGCGAAGCCGACAACCTGCATGAGACCTGGACGCGCTTCTGGCCCAAAATGGTGATGCTCATGCACACCTGCAGCCTGATCGTGTGGTCGGTCGGTGCGCCGCGGGTGTTGCGCCATGTTCTCAGCCACGGTGCGGCGGGCATGCCGCTCGGCGTCTTCATTGCCTTCACCGGCTACATGTGGATGTTTTGGGAGCCGGTGCGCCATCTCGGCATAATGAGCCGCACGCTCAACCGCGCCACCTCCTCGGCCTCCCGCGTGTTCGAAGTGCTGGACACCACACCCACCATCATTTCCAAGCCGGATGCCATTCGCCGGGAGCCGCTCGACGGGCGGGTGACCTTCGAGAACGTCACGTTCAACTATGACGGCATCCGCAACGTGTTGCAGGGGGTCTCTTTCGAAGTGCAGCCGGGTGAGATGATCGGCCTGGCCGGGCCCTCGGGCAGCGGCAAGAGCACGCTGGTGAATCTCATTTGCCGCTTCTATGATGTCAAAAGCGGTGCGGTGAAGATCGACGGCATCGATGTGCGCGATCTCGAACTGAGCAGTCTGCGGCGGCAGATCGGCATGGTGCTGCAGGAGCCCTACCTGTTCCGCGGCAGCATCGCCGAGAACATCGCCTATGGCTCGCAAAACGCGTCGTTGCACGACATCATCAACGCGGCGCGCATCGCCAACGCGCATGAGTTCATCTGTGGTCTGCCGGATGGCTACGATACCATGATCGGCGAGCGCGGCCTGACACTTTCCGGCGGCGAACGCCAGCGCATCAGCATCGCCCGCGCCATCCTGCACAACCCGCGCATCCTGATTCTCGATGAAGCCACCAGCTCGGTGGACACCGAGACCGAGAAGAAAATTCAAGAAGCGCTGCAACGCCTGGTGGCGGGGCGCACCACTTTTGCCATCGCCCATCGCCTCTCGACCCTGAGCGCGGCAGACCGGCTCTTCATCATGGAAAATGGCAAACTGGTCGAGCAGGGCACGCATGCGGAATTGCTGGCCAAACCCGACGGTGTCTACGCCAAACTGCATCGCACGCAGATGGAGTTGCAGGCCCTGATCGCCGTGTGAGCCAACGAAACAGGAAAGGAGAGAACATGACCGACGTACTCGCGCCAACAGCCGTGCCCGCCGCCACACCCGCGCCGGCAATCACCGGGCGGCAACTGGCGCTGCGCCGCCGCGAGGACGGCCGGCTGGTCGTTCTACAGCCGGAGGCCGGCGGCAAAACCACCGAAGTCCCGGTGCAGCTCGCGTACTGTTTTCCGTGGAGCCATCCCCGGCAGTTTATAAGCCTGCGTGACGACCAAGGCCGCGAGCTGCTGCTGCTGGAATCCCTGCAGGAAGTCGAAGCCCACGTGCGCCATTTGCTCGAGGAGGAGCTGGCGGCGCGCAATTTCCTGGTGCGCGTGCTCGCCATCAAGGCGGTCAGTGACCATACCGAGCTGTTTCACTGGCAGGTGGTCACCACCGCCGGTGAGCGCAGCTTCTTGACACGGCGGCATGAGCGGCCGCGGCGTCTGGCAACCGGCGAGGTTCTGATCAAAGATGTATACAATGACCTTTACCTCATCGCCCGTGCCGATGATCTCGATGCCAAAAGCCTGCGGCTGCTGTGGGTTTATTTGGATTGAGCCTGTCCGCTGAGGGCTTGTGTTCCGGCCTGGAAGGCGGAAGAGTGCCGGCGGGGGCTGGCAGCCTGCACGGCACGCTTCCGCCTTCATTTTGCAATAGTTTCCGGCCAAATTCTGCTTGATTTTAGAGACGGAATGCTTTATCTTTGCCAGCCTTTGTTGAAAACCTCCAAGGATTGTCGCGGGGCATAGCGTAGCTTGGTAGCGCGCCTGCTTTGGGAGCAGGAGGTCGCAGGTTCAAATCCTGCTGCCCCGACGGACCCCGCCCGTATGAGCACCGCAGCCAGGAGGGCAGAATGAACCATGCTGCCACGCCTCGCGTCGGCGCTCAGCGATTCGATGCAGGGTGTTGCGCCAGTAGCTCAAGCGGATAGAGCAACAGCCTTCTAAGCTGTGGGTTGGGGGTTCGATTCCCTCCTGGCGCACTGCAAATCGCGCCAGCGAATCGCGGTCGGATGAGATGGTGAGTGTAGCTCAGTTTGGTTAGAGCACCAGATTGTGGCTCTGGTGGTCGGGGGTTCGAGTCCCCTCACTCACCCTGACGGTAACATACCGCTTGTTCTCGCAAAACCGTCTTTGTTTTCTGTGCGTCCCCTTCGTCTAGTGGTCAGGACTCAGGATTTTCGATCCTGCAGCACGGGTTCGAATCCCGTAGGGGACGCTTTTATTTTTGTCCCGCTCCCGTGTTCTCCGCCTGCCGCCGCTTCTCCTCTGGGCGCCGCACCACGTTTCATCCCTGCAGCAGGATAAAAAAGCTGGTCGCCGGCCGCAGCCGGTCGTGCGCAAACATGGCAAAACATTCATTGAACCAGCGCACAAAACGATCGGCATGCTCCGAGCTGTTGAGGGGATATTGCCGCATTTTCCAGCGGTTGTACTTGCTGCCATTGTAATAAATATTGCCGGCGTTGTAGGCACACGCCACCTTGGGCGGATCAAAGCTGGTTATTCCCACCTGCTGCGCGATGTAACTCGTGCCCGCAAGAATGGAATTGGCCGGCTGCAACAGCCAGGCACGATCAATGGTGTCATCCCCCAGGGTTTGCCGCGCCGTGGAAATCAGCGTCTGCATCAAGCCGGGCGAGACGCGATCGGGAGTCTGTTCGTCGGAAATATAACCGGGCTCGAGGCGCACGGCATTGGCGTCGCCGCGCGTCTCGGTGCAAATCGTCGCCAAAATCAGCTCCACCGGCACCCCCAGGGTGGCGGCCCAGTCTTCCACCGGCACGCGATAGCTCTGCCATACCCGCCGCATCACCGGATGCGGTGCGCTGCTGAAGCGCTCGGGGGTGGAGCTGTTGCCGATCAAAATGCCGCTGCTGCTCAGCCGCCAGGTAACACTGTCGCGGTAACGATGCGGTCTCTTGAGCGTCGCCACCAGTGTCTTGAGGTTGGCCAGCACCGCGGGTGCGGGAGTGGGATGGAACAGCGCCGCCCAGGAGCGCGGCCCCACCACGCCATCCACCACCAGGCCGTGGGTGCGTTGATAGCTCCGCACCGCCGCATCCGTCATTGCGCCAAAATAGCCGTCGGGAGTTCCCACCGAGACATAACCCAACTCCAACAGGCGTTGTTGCAGGGCGAGCACGTCATCGCCATGAAGCAACGGGGTTTGATAGCGCAACGGACGGCTGTAGGTCGCCATGCCTGCTGTCCTTCCCGGATTTGTAAATGAAAGACTCAGACCGCGGGCGGGGTCCACGGCAAATAAACTTCAAAGGTTGTGCCTTCGCCGAGTTTGGTGCGGTAGGTGATCCATCCCCCCAACCGCTGCACCAGACCATAAACCACCGCCAACCCCAGGCCCGTGCCCTTGCCCGGTGGTTTGGTGGTGAAGAAAGGCTCGAACATACGCTGCTGGACTTTTTCAGCAATGCCGGCGCCGGTATCCGCGATCGTGAGCCGCACAAAGGTGCCGGCACGCGCCAGCGGATTCTTCTGGCAATAAGCTTCGTCGATTTCAACGCGTGCGGTGCGAATCGTGATGCGGCCACGGCCCGCCGGCACCTCGCCGTCCTGCAGCAGCGCGTCGTGGGCATTGACGCCGAGATTCATGATCACCTGGCGGAGTTGCAGGGCTTCGGCCAGCACCGTCACCGGTTCCGCGGCCGGTTCGAACTCGAGTTGCACACCGGGCGCGAGCGAGGGCTGCAACAGGCCGATGACTTCGCGGATGCAGTCATTCAAATCGACCACCGTCGCTTCTGCACCCGTGACGGGCGGCTCCAGCTCGTTGCCGTGATAACTGCGGCTGAAGGCCAGCAGTTTGTGAACGAGATCCGCACCCTGGTCGGCGGCTAGCTCGGCATCGCGCAGATATCTGGCGGCCGGACCATCCGCTGCCTCGAGATGCTCGCGCGCGAGGGTGAGGTTGTTGATGATGGCGTTGAGATAATTGTTGAAATCATGCGCCAGCCCGCCGGCCAGGCGGCCCAGCCCCTCCAGCTTTTGCGCCTGCAGCAGCTTTTCACGCAGCGCCTTCTCCTCGGTGATGTCGGTGATGTCGCCCTCGACCTGTTCGACGGCCTGCTGGGCATCACTCACCTGGCGGACATTGATGCGCACGTCGAGGCGGCTGCCGTCGCGCCGTTTGAAGGTCGTCTCGAAAGCGGAAACAGACCTGCCTTGCCACAGCAGGGCCATCAGCGTTTCGAAATCCTCGCGGCGGCAGAACAAATGTTCCGGCATGTTGAGCGCCAGCAGGTCCGCGGCCGTCTGGTAGCCCAGCATCCTGACCAGCGCGGGATTGGCGGCGAGCAGATGGCCATCGATGGTGGCGCGATAAATGCCAACCGCGGCATTTTCGAACAGCGAACGGTAGTTTTCCTCGGAGCTGCGCAGCTTCTGATAAAGCCGGGTGTTTTGAATGGCGGCCGACAATTGCTGCGCCACCACCCGCAGGTAGCGGATGCTTTCCTCGTTGAAGCGGTTCTTGTTTTGCGTGTCATCGACGCGCAGCACGCCGATGGTGCGGCCGGCTTCGAGAATTGGCACGGCTGCGGTGGCTTGCACACCGGTGGCCTGCCGCCATTGCGGATCGATCAGCTCGCTGCTGCTGCAATCGTTGATGATGACGGGCTGGCCGGTTTCAAAGCAGCGTTGCGACACCGGATGGGTGGGTTGGGCGGTGGCGGGGCCGTCGGCGGCGCCATTCTCACTGACCAGCATTTGCAGCCGGTCATGCCAGAGCGCGATGTCAGTGTGCTGTATGCCCATCGCCGCCGGCAGAAATTCGTGCACAAGCTGAAACAGCTCGCGCTGGCCCACCGTGGTTTTGAATTGTTCGCCGAGCCGGGTCATGAACATCAGTTCGGCATTGCGTTTCTGGATGGTCTCCACCGCCTGCCGGCGCTCGGTGATGTCGAACGCCACCATCAGGACGCCGTTGACGCTGCCGGATTCTTCATAAAGCGGATCGGCATTCATCATCAACAGCAAATATTCGCCATTGGACTGGCGGAAACGCAGCTCGTAGTTGCGCAGCGAGCGTTCGGCGCGCATCAGGCTCGCGAACGTCTCGCGGTAAGCCTCCACTTGCTCCGGGGAAAGATAATCAAAAATTTTGCGGCCCAGCACCGAACGTTCGCTGTACTGCAGGATGCGGTAGAAGGTGCGGTTGGCGAAGGTGATCTTGCCCTGGGCATCGATGGTCAGCACCAGCTCGTGCATGGTTTCCACCAGCGAACGAAACTTGCCGACCGCGCGGCGCAGCGCCTCCTCGGCTTCCTTTTGCCGGCTGATATCCGACACCGCGCCGATCACCCGCTCGACCTTGCCCTTGTCGTTGCGCAAAATCGTGAAGCGCGACTGCAGCCAGCGGGTTTCGCCACGGCGCGTGCGAATGCGATATTCCACCACCCCTTCCTCCTCGCGCTGGGTGAAGAGGCTGAGCAGCTCGTCCTGCACGCGCTGCTGGTCATCGACCACGATGATCTTGAACCAGAACCAATTGTCGTTCAGGAAGAAATCGGCGGAATAGCCGGTGACGCGTTCGATCACCGGCGTGCAGAATTCGTACTTCAAGCTGCCGAGTTCGACGCGCGCACTGAACAAATAATCCGAGATGCGCGCCACCATGTCTTGAAAACGCGCCTCGATCTCCTGCCGTCCCTTTTCCGCGCGTGTGCGCTCGGTCAGGTCGGTCACCAGCGCCACCACACTGCGGACTTTGTTGCGGCGATCCCGCACGGGAAACAGCAGATGCGAAATGACCCTGAGCTGTGCCTGGCCCTCGGCCTCCCCGGTGGCGGAAACCTGCGCCAGGTCGACAGCCACACGGCGCTGCACATCCACGGCGAGCGGCGGAATCTCCACCACCTTGCCTTTGTAGGCCTGCACAAAATGCCGGATGAGATTGGTGTTGACGTAAACCTGTTCGGTGAACACATTCAGCCGGCCGATGAGATCATTGGCCGATTCCAGCCCCATGGTGCGCAGAAAGGACTTGTTGACATGCTCGGCCACCCCCTCATGGTCGAAAACGATGATGCCGATCGGGGCTTCTTCGATCAGGCTGCGCAGAAACTCCTGGGAAGCGGCGAGCGATTCATCGATTTGCTTGCGCTGGGTGACATCGCGAAAGGTGGCCAGGCCGCCGCGCATGCGCTGGCGGGAATCCAGCAGCGGCGAGGCATTGATCGAGAGGATGCGCAAACTGCCATCCGCCTGGCGAATACCGAGCTCGACGTTCTCGAAGGCGCGGTGGGTGCGCAGCATCTGCAGCATGGGAGAATCGCCGTAGGGGATGCGGCTGCCATCCGGGTATACCATGCGCAACAGGGGATCATCCAGGCGCAGGCCGGTGAGCGGCCGGCCGAACAGCCGGACCGCCGCGGGGTTGGCGCGCGTGATCCGGCCCTCCGCGGAAAACAGGATCAAGCCATCGACCATGGTCGCCAGGATCGTCTCCATTTCACGATCCATCTCGGCGACCCCTCCCACCACGTCGAACACCGGGCGAAACTCCGCCTGCTGCCCGGCCTGCAAGCGCAGGCTGCGGCCGATATACCACGCCGCGCCGGGGGTGAGCACCACCGCGGCAAAAAACTTCGACACCACCTGGTTGCGCATGGCATCGCCGTAGAAGGGCTGGCCGGCAAAGGCCAGGGTGGTATACAGCAAGCCGTCGCTCAACAACACCACCGTCAACACCAGCCCGACGCGCACGCCGCGCGGCAATTGCGGGAAGTAATTGGTCAGCAATTGAAAGCCGGAGATGACCATCAGGAAAGAGAGCACCAGCACCATCACCGCCGCCAGCATGGCGCGCCAGTTGCGATTGAAAAACAGCTCGGAAAGCGGAAAGCGGTTGCGAATCGCATCGATGCGGTGCGCCAGCGCCGCCAGCTCCTGAAACACGATGGCCAGCAGACAAACCGCCAGCAGGACCAGCAACAGCCGCCGGGTGTGGGCCGTGCCATCACAGACATACACCACCAGCAGGAAAGCCAGCAGGTTGGCATACACGATCAGGGACAGCAGGGGGAAGCTGAAGGTGTTGGAAAGGTGCAACACCGGCACACTGTTGGCAAACAACCATATGCCAAACAGGCTCGCGCCCGTCACCGCACCCAGGGCCATCGTGCCCACCCCGCGTTGCACAGAATGCGTGAGCAGGTAAACCCCCTGCACCGCGATCATTGCACCCACCAAACTCAGCAGCAACAGAACTGTCTGCATGGGAAGAAGTGCTCTTGCTATACCGTGCCAAAATTTGCTCAAATTTAACCATTCCCGCCCCAAATGCAAGGCGGGAGATGCTGCGGCCGGTCAAAACCATTTCCGCCGCGCGCCGCAACCGTGAGCTTGCGTACGCACGGCAGGCACCCACAGGCCGGCCATTTGACAACTGCCGCAAATCCCGGCGGCCCGCACGCCACGCCCAGCATGGATTTCCACTGCCGGCACTTCCCGGACGAAGATCGTAAAGAAAACCCACCACGCCGGAAGCGCTGCAGATCATGTTGCAGCTCAAATACAATTGCAACAACTCCACTGCCGGTCACGAGCGCGAGTCGGCCGAAGACGAGCGCCACGACGAGGATTTTTAGTACCTGAATTTTGCACGCAGGCTTGCTGTTGCCCGGAAGAAATGCCTTGTGTGAAGTGCAGCCCCTCGGGAGTGGACAGCACGTTTGTCTGCAAAATTTTTATGCACCACCCCCTGGGTGGTTGGCCGTCGCGATCAAAGCGGCATTCCCCGCGGAGGGAATCAATCTGGGTGTAAAATTCAGGTTGAACATTTCGCCATTGAACAGAATGGCCGATTCGCCGTCCTTTTCTGCGGCCGTGCAACGAATCCGGGCGGAACAAACCGTCCCGCGCGCCCGGCGGGGCGGCCGTCGCAATCCTTGCGCCCGGCGGTGATCACGCTGACTGCTTTCACGATGAGAACTCATGAGCAGACGAATCAACGGACTGATCAGGTGGTTGTGCATGCTGCCCGTTTTCACACTCGGCGCGCAAGTGGTGCGCACCGCGCATGCCGAAGCGGAGTTGATTTCAGAGGCCGCCTGGCTGACGCCCGGCCAGCCATTCTGGGTGGGATTGCGGTTGAAATTGGAAAAGGGGTGGCACACTTACTGGCTCAATCCCGGGGATGCAGGCCTGCCCGTCACCATCAAATGGGACTTGCCGGCGGGTTTCAGCGTGAGTGCAATACAGTGGCCCTACCCCGAGCGCATCGCGGATCCGCCGCTGGTTTCCTATGGCTATCATGGGGAGACGCTGCTGCTGGTGCAAGTACACCCGCCGGCGACGCTGTCCGGCAGCACGGTTGAGCTACAGGCGCGGGCAAACTGGCTGGTCTGCCGGGAACACTGCCTGCCGGAAGCGGCGCGCTTGCGCCTGCGCCTGCCGGTGAGGGAAAGCCGGCCGGCCGCCGCCACCCAATGGGCACCGCTCTTCGCGCGGACCCGCACCCAATTGCCGCTCACGGCCTCGGCCTGGCGGGTGGAAGCATTTCTGCGTGACACCACCACCCTGGTGCTGGTGCTTGCCCCACCGCCGAATTTCAGGGCAAAATTACAAACGCTGATTTTTTGTCCGGCCGAGGAAATGCTCATCGACAACGCCGTGGCCCCGCGTTTCACCGCGGCAGACGGCCGCTATCAACTCGAATTTCAGCTCGCCCCACTGCGGCCGGAGCCTCCGACCCGCATCGCCGGGGTGTTGATTTCGGACAGGGGCTGGCATGGAAACAACACGGAAAAGGCACTGTGGGTGGAGGTGCCGATTCAGGGAAGATCTGCCTCGCCATAACTCGCCATAAAGTTACCGCGCCGGCGCCGGGCGGTGTCATCCGCGGCAGCGCAGTCTCGGGTCGGCAATCGGATTTTGGGGGATGGGTTGGCACACCGTCGTGCCCGCGACGGTCGCCACAAACCCGCTTGTGTCAGGTGCTTCACTTCCAGATGCTTCACTTCAAGAGGAGATGAAACTCATGAAAATGTATGTTCCCTTCCTGCTGGCAATGCTGGCCCCGGCTCTGCCGGTGGCGTTTGCAGGCGACATTGCAATCGACAAGCCGGCGCCCAATTTCACGTTGAAAGATGTCGAAGGCAAATCGCATTCACTGGCGGATTTCAAGGGCAAGTTCGTGGTGTTGGAGTGGATCAATTTCGACTGCCCGTTTGTTGGCAAGCATTATCGCAGCGGAAACATGCAGAAGTTGCAGCAGACCTACCTGCAGAAGGGCGTGGTGTGGTTGTCGATTTGTTCTTCGGCGCCGGGCAAGCAGGGCCATTTCACCGCCGAGGGGATCAAGAAGCGACTGGCCGAGGCCAAGGCGACTCCGACGGCCTATTTGATCGATGAGGACGGCACCACCGGCAAGCTTTACGGCGCGAAGACCACGCCGCACATGTTCATCATCGATCCCAAGGGCACGCTGATCTATGCCGGCGGCATCGATGACATCCGCTCCACGGACATGGCGGATGTTGCGAAAGCCAAAAACTATGTCGCCGCGGCACTGGATGAAGCCCTGGCCGGCAAGCCGGTGACCCAAAAAGTCACCACCCCCTATGGCTGCTCGGTGAAGTATTGATTGCCGCCGCCTGCAGGCATTGCACGGCAGGGTTGCAACCAACACGGGCAGGGCGAGACATGACTCGTCCTGCCCGTGTTCATTTTGTGGCAGCGCTTTCCTCTGCGCAGCGCGGCAGCCGCCGCTGGCAATCACGGCAAAAACGGCGCATGCCGGCAGAATGCCGACACCCCCGGATGATGCGAACGGCGTACACCGCTCCCCGCTTCAGAATGCCACCGGCCAACGCCGTGGTTGCGAGCGACTGTGGCAACGCGGATGGTATGCAGAAGATCCGGCATCTTGAGAATTCAGTTCAGGTGAAACGAACAGGAAGGAGCCGCATTCACAAGGCCAGGGGACGGCGGGCACGGGAAGGCAATGGGAGAGGAAATGATGCCGGTTTGATAAAAAAGAAAATTTTGGCGACAGCGCTTCCGCCACCAACAAAGAGGCCGGATTCGTGGTCCGGCCCGCAAAAGCAACACGGCCCTTCGCGCCAGCCGTGCTGCCAACTGATGTCTGTTCAGCAAGTCAGAAACCGCCCGTGCGCCTGATTCCGCCACAGGCGCCAGTCGTATCAGGCTGGCGCCCGGGCATGCTGCAGCATCCGGGCCGTTGCCTTTTGCGCGAGAGCCGACTGCATCAACGGGTCACTCCGGCTCCATGGGCGGCAGAGCCGCCGGCCCTGGTGGCATGGCCGGCTCGCTGTCCGGCGGCGGCCAGTTGCGCTGGCGGGGTAACCGGCGGGGCGGCGGAGCGCCCATGCGCTGAAACTGTTCGCGTTGCTCCGGGGTCAGCACTTGTTCGATCTCGCTGCGCATTTGGCGCATCAATTTGTGCATCGGCGGCCGCACTTGCTGCAGATGCTCCTGGATCTGGCCCTGGTATTTCGCGAAGATGGCGGCGATCTGCTCGCGCTGCGCCGCACTGAGATTCATGCGCCGCTGCAGCTCCTGCAGGTTCGGAAACGCGTGCATCTCCGGACGCAGCCGCATCATGCCGGGGCCCACGGGTGGCGGCGGGCCGAACTGCCGCACCACGATGGCGCCGGTCAAAACACCGGCGGCAAAGGTCAAAACAAAGGCCGCAATCACCCAGAAATTCTGTTTCATGGCATCATCCGGCTTTATGGTTGCGGCTCATTCGCGCGCAACATCAATGCCAGCATTGCCTGCTGCATTTGTTCGTCGCTGGTGGCGGTAAACAGTACGGTTTCGGGCGCTTCGATCACGTCCTCCGTCAAGTTCATGCCGGAAGTGGCGGAGGTTTCACCGCGCATCAGCAGGAACAGCACCGCCAGCACCGCCACCGCCGGCGCCAACCAACGCACCAGGCGTTCACTGACAGGAATCCAGATGCTCGGCGGCACTGCCGGCTGGGTCAGGGCGCGGATGAGCTGCCTCTGCTGCGCCAGGGTCGGGTGGATGCTTTGATGGCCGGCCTGCATGGCCGCGAGCCATTGCTGCAGTTGTGTGGCACGCTCCCGGCACCGAGGGCAGGCGGTGAGATGCTCCTGCACGGCAAGCGCGGGCGCACCTTCCAACTCTGCGCGCTGCCAGGCCCACAGGGTGGCATCCTCGACATGGAGAGTTTGGGCTTCACTTGTTTGCATGGGAAGCCTCCTCGGCATAGGCTTTCATTTTCCGGCTCAGAATTTGGCGTGCTTCATAGAGCCGCGATTTCACCAATTTGACATCGATCCCGCTGATGCCGGCGATTTCCTCATACGTCAGGCCTTCGAGATCGCGCAGCACCACCAGCTCGCGATGTTTGGGTTTGAGCTGTTGAATCTCGTGATGCAGGTGCCGTTGCAACTCCTCCGCTTCGATTTGTTCGGAAAGGGGCGGCTCATCCTCGGTCAGCTTGTCCGTCACGGCGGCGGGCAGGGCCTGCAGCGAAAACCAGCGCTTGCGTTTGCGCCGGCGCAGCTCATCGCGGCAGTGATTGAGTGTGATTTCATAAATCCAGGTGAACAGGGCCGCCCGCCCCGCAAAGCGGTCGCAGCGTCGCAGAATTTTGATGAAAATATCCTGGACGACATCATCGACTTCACGGCTGCCCAGCAGGGACACACAAATGCGCAAGACCGCGGGCTGATACCGCTTGACCAACTCCGCCAATGCATCCGGCCGGCCAGCGCGGCAGCCGGCGAGCAACTCGGTTTCAGAAAGTGCCGCGGTCTCCCTGCCGGGGTGCGCATCGGGAGACGGGTTTGCCCGTTGCATATTTTTGCTGTGGCTCTCGCGCAAAAGCGTGTTCCTGCATTCTTCTGCCGTGACGGCAATCCTACCAGCCTGGCCCGAAAAAGCAGCAAGACACAGCATGGCCTCTTTTGCCCGGCACAGTGACCCGGGCCGGCACGGTCATGCGGTGTCTTGCCCGTATCCCTGTCTTAGAAAATGATGCTCTCAGTCTTCGAGGTCATTGAAATCTTCGTCCTCGAAATCCTCGAACCGCCACATGCCAGGGCGGCCGTGCGGCCCCCCCAGCCCCCTGCCCATGCCCGGGCCGTCATGCCGGCGGCCGAAGCCGGGGCCGAAAAAGCCGGGGCCAAGACCCAGAGGCCGCAATTCTTTCGCCTTCTTGCGCTGCTCCGGCGTCAGAACTTTTTGCACCTCCAGAAAAGTGGCAACATGACTGCGCATCGCCGCTTCACGCAGTTTGCCCAGCTCGGCAATCTTGGCATCGATTTGCTTTTGATCGGGGGAATCGGCCTGCATCAGCTCGTGCAGCTCGAGACGGGCCAGTTGCAGCTTGGCGCGCTGTTCGATGTTCTGCTTGTGCGCCGCCAGCCGGATCTGCCGGATTTTTTCCTGCTGCTCGCTGCTCAGGCCCAGCTCCTCGACGAGGCTTTTGCGTTCCTGCACGCGTTCGGGCCCGCCGCGCATGGCCATCCGCGGCTGTGCCTGCAGCAAGCCGGCACCCAGCACCATCACCGCCAGAGCGCCGGTTAAAAAGTGGGGAAAACGTTTCATGGTAATATCTCCTTGTTTGGGTGAATGCCCGCTTTCGCAAGCGGCTCGTCTCTTGGGTTTTGTCCTGTTTGACGCCTCCCCCTGCAAAAAGTTGGAAGCCGGAACGCCGGGGCAATGGCGGCTGCTCCGCCGGAAGGAGATTACAGTGACCATGGGGTATGCTGGCAGTCAGGCGTGGTCGAGGCCGGCACGCAGGGCGTGCACGAACGCGGCGATTTTCTGCCGGCCGGCGGGTTGCACGCCCTGCTTCTCGATTTCCTCGAGCAGGGCACTGCCGACGATCACACCGTCGCAATAAGAGGCCAGCAGCCGCGCATCCGCCGCGTTGGCAACGCCGAACCCGACCAGCACCGGATGGCGCAATTGCCGCCGCAGGCGCTGCAGAAATTCAATCGTTGAAGCGGCCACGGTGCGGCGCGCACCCGTGACGCCGGTGACCGACACGGCATAAACGAAGCTGGTGGTCAACTCGTCAACCAATTGCAACCGCGCCGGAGAGGTGTTGGGTGAAACCAGATAAATCAGACTGAGACCCGCCGCCTGCGCCGCCGCCTGCAGCGGCCGACTTTCCTCCGGCGGCAGATCCGGAATAATCAAACCCTGCACGCCCGCCTGCGCAGCCGCACGCACGAATTGCTCCGGCCCGAATTTGAAAATGGGATTGTAGTAGCCCATCAGCAGCAGCGGCGACCGCAGCCGCGGCGTGACTTCGGCGGTGAGCTGCAGAACCCTCCGCAGTGTCATGCCGTGGTGCAGCGCGATCTGCGAGCTGCGCTGAATCGTCGGCCCGTCAGCCAGTGGATCGGAAAAAGGCATGCCGAGTTCGATCAAATCCGCGCCGCTGTCATCCAGTAATTGCAGCAGCGGTACCGTGGCCGCGGCGGTGGGAAACCCCGCAGTCAGAAACAGCGAGAGCAGCTTGCGGCTGCGTGCCGGGCCATGGGCGAAATATTCCTGCAATTTCAGCATTTTTTTCTCACGGGTGTGGTGCCCGGGCTGCGGTGAGCGCCGCCTGCACGGTTTCCACGTCCTTGTCGCCGCGGCCGGACAAGCATACAACGACGGCCGCATTTTGTTCGAGGCGGCCGCGCAAGCGCGGTAAATAAGCGAGCGCATGCGCGCTTTCCAGTGCCGGCACAATGCCCTCGAGTTGCGCCAGGTTGGTGAAGGCAGCCAGGGCCTCGGCATCAGTGGCGGCAACATATTCCACGCGGCCGACATCCCGCAGAAAGGCATGCTCCGGGCCCACGCCGGGATAATCCAGGCCGGCGGAGATGGAGTGCGCCTCCTGCACCTGGCCGTCCTCATCCTGCAGCAAATAACTCATCGCACCGTGCAACACGCCCACGCTGCCCCGGCTCAGGGTGGCGGCATGCCGTGCCGAGTTCACTCCCTCGCCCGCCGCTTCGACGCCAACCAGGCGCACCGCTGTCTCTTCCAAAAATGGATGAAACATGCCGATGGCATTGCTGCCCCCGCCGACACAGGCGATGATCACCGCCGGCAGACGGCCGCAGTGGGCGAGCATCTGCCAGCGTGTCTCGCGCCCGATGATGCTCTGGAAATCGCGCACCATCCTGGGATAGGGATGCGGCCCGACCACCGAGCCGATCAAATAGAACGTGTCCACAACATTGGTGACCCAATCGCGAATGGTTTCATTGATGGCGTCCTTGAGGGTGCGGCTGCCGCCCGTCACCGGCACGACTTCGGCGCCCAGCAGCCGCATGCGAAACACGTTCAGCCGCTGGCGCTGCATATCGATTTCACCCATGTAGATGCGGCAAGCGAGACCGTAGCGGGCGCAGACGGTGGCGGTGGCCACGCCATGCTGGCCGGCGCCGGTCTCGGCGATGATGCGGCGTTTGCCCATGCGCCGCGCCAGCAGGATCTGGCCGAGGGCATTGTTGATCTTGTGCGCGCCGGTGTGGGTCAAATCTTCACGTTTGAGATAAACTTGTGCGCCGGTTTGCGCGGAAAGCCGGGGTGCAAAAGTCAAGGGCGTGGGCCGGCCGGCGTATTCCTGCAGCGCGGCTGCCAGTTCCTGCTGGAAGGCCGCATCTGCTTTCGCCTGCTCATAAGCCTGCTCCAGCTCGGCGAGCGCCGGCATCAGGATTTCGGGCACAAAGCGGCCGCCGTAACTGCGGTCCGAGCCGGGCACATTGAATTTGCCCCGGGCATCAGGGTGGTTGGTAAAATTCATTGCGATGGATCAAGCCTCCCGGGAAAAGATATTGCGCCACGGCTGCTGCGCCGCCGCAAGCGCATGCACCGCCGCGAAAAACTCGCGCAGCTTGTGATGATCCTTGCGGCCGGGACTGCTCTCCACCGAGCTGGAAAGATCGAGAGCATCGGGCCGGGCAACGGCCAGCGCGCCGGCGAGATTGCCGGCGGAGATGCCGCCTGCCAGAATCACCGGCGCGTGTGTGCGCGCCTGTTCGCACAGCGTCCAATCCGCCAGCCGGCCGGTGCCGCCGAATTGTGTGGCGGTTTGGCTGTCGATCAAAAAGGCCGCCGGCCGAAAACCCGCGCAGTCCTCCAGCTCACCGCGAGTGCGAATGGCTTTGATCACCGGCAGCGGCACTTGCCGGCAAAACGCGATACTCTCCCGGCCGTGAAGCTGCACGTGGGTCAAACCCGCAGCCGTGGCGCATTCCACCACCGTTGGCAGATCAGGATTGACGAACACGCCGACGCGCGCCACCGCCGGCGGCAGCAGCCGGCAAATTGCCGCAACGGTCTCCCGCGCAACCCAGCGTGGACTGTGCGGGTGAAAAATGAAGCCCAGCGCGGCAGCACCCAATTCTGCGGCCAGCAGGGCATCTTCCGGCCGGGTGAGGCCGCAAATCTTGACCGGTATCATCGCCGCGGCACTCCGGTGAAGGCAGACAGCGCGCGGCCGGGATCAGGCTGGCGCATGAGGTGGCTGCCGATCAAAATTGCGTCGATGCCGGCGGCTGCCAGACGTTCGACTTCCCGGCGCGAGGAGATGCCGGATTCCGCCACGCGCACGCACGCGGATGGCAGCGCGGCCGCCAGCCGTTCTGCCGTGGCAAGATTCACCGCAAACGTGTGCAAGTCACGATTGTTGATGCCGATGATGCCGGCGCCGGCGGCGAGCGCGGCCTGGATTTCGCGCTCGTCATGCACTTCGACCAGCGCGGCCATGCCCCAGGTTTGCGCGGTGGTCAGCAGCTCATGCAGTTGTTCGGCGGAGAGAAGGGCGGCAATGAGCAGCACCGCGTCCGCCCCAAAGGCGCGCGCTTCCACGATCTGATAAGAATCGATGAGGAAATCTTTGCGCAAAATGGGCAGGCTGGTTGCCGCGGCCGCTTGTTCCAAGTAGGCAAGGTGGCCTTGAAAATAAGTTGCGTCGGTCAACACCGACAGCGCGGCAGCGCCATGTGCGGCATAACTGCGTGCCAGTTGCGTCACGTCGAAATCGGCGCGCAGCACGCCGGCCGAGGGCGAAGCTTTCTTGAGTTCGGCGATGACCGCGACGTTTGGACCGCTGGCAAGGGCGCGCCTGAAATCCCGCGGCGCGGCCTGTGCCCGGGCGATCGTCTCCAGCGCGGCCAGCGGGGTGCGTTGTTGCGCCGCACGGATTTCGGCCTGCTTGTGCGCCACGATGCGGCTGAGAAACGATTGCTCCGGCATGCTTTGCTGCGATTGGTCAGTGAGCCAGGAATGGTAACTGATCTGTCCGAGAACTTTCCCACCCCGGCTGAGCCGGGATGTCCAAAACTGCGGGACGCGGGAAAAATTCGGGGCATTCGAGGCAACGGCCAAGCCGTTGCAGAAACACTTTGTCAAAGGTCAGTGCTTGCGGGCGGACATCAACTATTGTTTTTCGACGACCGTCCAACTGACAGTTCAGTCACGGCTGGGCCGGGGCCGGCAAAAGTCTTCGTGTGAAACTGCATACTCCGATCGGCCGGCTGCCGGGCAAGCCGTGCTATGCAGGACACGGCAAGTGCATGGTTCAGGCGCCTGTACGTAACCGCAATCCTGTCACGATGTGACTGCGTTAGTTTCCCCCACCGAGCTGCCGGCTGAGTGTGCGCAAGGCTTCGAGTTTTGCCAGGGCCGCGCCGGAGTCCAGGCTGCGGCGGGCAAGGGCCACGCCTTCGCCGGGATTTTCCGCCACACCGGCAACCCAGAAACCACATGCGGCATTGGCCAGCACCACGTCGCGCGCGGCACCGGTTTCACCCTGCAGCACGCGCAAGGCGATCGCGGCATTTTCCGCGGCATTGCCACCCTGCAGGCTCTCGAAATACAACTGCGTGAAGCCGAAGTCCGCCGGCGTCAGGGTCAGCGGCGTGAGCTGCCCGTTTTCGACTTTGATGGCGGCGGTGGGGCCGTGGATCGAAACCTCATCGAGACCATCCGCGCTGTGCACCACCAGCGCGAACTCGGTCTCGAGCTGCACCAGCACGTCGGCCATCAGCCGCAGCAGCCGGCGGTCGAACACGCCCAGCACCTGGCGCCGCACGCCGGCGGGATTGGTGAGCGGTCCCAGCAGATTGAACACGGTGCGCGTGGCCAGCTCCCGCCGCGGCCCCGCCGCGTGTTTGGTGGCTTGATGCAACACCGGCGCGAACAAAAACGCAATGCCGATTTCATCCAAACACCGGCTCATTTGCGCTGCAGTCAGATTGATATTGACGCCCAGCGCTTCCAACACGTCGGCGCTGCCGGTTTTGCTGGACACCGAGCGGTTGCCGTGTTTGGCAACCGTCACGCCGCCGCCCGCCACCACGAAGGAGGCCACCGTCGAGATGTTGAACGTGCCTTTGCCATCGCCGCCTGTGCCGCACAAATCGATGGGATTGCGCCGCGTCGTGCGCACCGGCGCCGCCTTGTCGCGCATGGCCTGGGCAAAGCCGGCGACTTCCTGCGGCCGTTCACCTTTCATGCGCAGCGCCACCAGCAGCGCGGCAATCTGCGCGGGCGTGGCGGTGCCACTCATGATCTCACTCATCACGCCATAAGCCTGCTGGCGGTCGAGATCCCCCTGCTCGATCACCTGCGCGATGGCGTGTTGAATGGCGGAGGTGCCCGTTGCCGCCGGCCGCGCCGCGGAGGCGGGCGGTGGCGGGGCCGGTGCTTGCCCCGCCGCCACGCCACCCGATGATGGGGAAAGCGAAGGCGCCGGTGTGCGTTGTGCCGTGCCTGTGGCGCACATTTGCAGGAAATTTGCGAGAATGGCCTTGCCGGCGGGCGTCATGATCGATTCGGGATGAAATTGCACGCCCTCCACGATGAACTCGCGGTGACGCACGCCCATGATCAAACCGCGCTCGCTGCGTGCGGTGACCTCCAGGCAGGCCGGCAGCGAAGCTTCTTCAATCAGCAGCGAGTGATAGCGCGTGGCGGGGAAGGGATTTTCCACGCCGACAAACAGGCCGTTGCCGTCATGATGAATGAGCGAGACTTTGCCGTGCATCAGCTCGGGCGCAGCCACCACCGCGCCGCCCAGCGCCGCGGCGATGGCTTGATGTCCCAGACAAACCCCGAGCAGGGGAATCTGGCCGGCGAATTCCCTGATCACGGGAATCGTGATGCCGGCCTCCTCCGGCCGGCCGGGGCCGGGTGAAATCACGATGCCGGCCGGCCGCAGCGCGGCGATTTGCGCGGGCGTAATGGCATCGTTGCGAAACACGCGCAGCGCCGCGCCCAGTTCGCCGAGATATTGCACAAGATTGTAGGTGAAAGAGTCGAAGTTGTCGATCATCAGAATCATGACTGCCACCTCCGCGCCACGCCGGGAAGAGCCCGGCCAGTCCTTCCGCCGGCCCGCTGCCGGCGATCCGTCCCTGCCTTACAAGCCGCGATCGGCCACATCGATGGCATTCCACACGGCACGCGATTTTTCGATGGTCTCCTGATATTCGCGGCCGGGGTCGGAATCCGCCACGATGCCGGCGCCCGCCTGAAAGAAAGCCTGCCGGCCCTGCGTCCAAATCGTGCGAATGGTGATGCAGGTATCGAGATTGCCGTGGACATCGAGATAGCCCACGGCGCCGGCATAAGGCCCGCGGGCTTCCGGTTCCAGCGCCGCGATGATTTCCATGGCGCGGATTTTGGGCGCGCCGCTCACCGTGCCCGCGGGAAAGCAGGCGCGCAGCGCATCGATCGCATCCACCCCCGGCCGCAACCGGCCGCGCACGCTGGAGACCAGGTGCATGACATGGGAGTAGCGTTCCACCGTCATCAGCTCGGGCACTTCGATGCTGGCGTAGTCACACACGCGGCCGAGATCGTTGCGGCTCAAATCCACCAGCATGAGATGCTCGGCGCGCTCCTTGGCATCGGCGCGCAGTTCCTCCTCCAAACGCTGGTCTTCCGCGTCATCGAGGCCGCGGCGGCGTGTGCCGGCGATCGGCCGCATCTCCGCCATCCCCTCCTCCACCCGCAACAGCGCCTCCGGTGAGGAGCCCAGCAGGGTGTTTTGATCATGCTGCAGGAAGAAGAGATAGGGAGAGGGATTGCTTTGCCGCAGGGCGCGGTAGAGTTGAAACGGCGGCACCGTCAGCGGGCAGGAGAACCGCTGGGAGAGCACCACTTGAAAGATGTCACCCGCCGCGATGTGTTCCCTGGCCCGGGCCACGGCGGCACAAAAAGCGGCGGCAGTGAAATTGGCCTGTGGCTCGGGCCGCTGCCGCGGCGCGGCGGGCGCTGCCGGCGGTGGCAGGGGCGCATGGAGCCGCTGGCGCAACTCGTCGAGACGCTCGACGGCCTCTTCATAGCGCCGCCGCAAATTCAACTCCCCTTCGGCCAGCAGCACGTGGGTGATCAACAGCATTTCCTGGCGCACGTGATCGAAGGCGAGGATCGTGTCATAGAAGCCGAATTCCGCGTCGGGAAAATGCGGTGTGGTCTGTGCCGCGGGCAGCCGCTCCAAATCGTGCACGGTCTCATAACCGAAAAAGCCCACAAAACCGCCGGTGAAGCGGGGCAGACCCGGCACGCGCACCGGCCGCAAGCGTTGCCGGGCGGTCTGCAAATAAGTGAAAATATCCTGCCCTGCCGCGGCGGAGGCGAAGCCGGCATGGCGGTCGGACAATGGTTCCAGTTGCAGCGAGCGCCGCGCCGGCCGGCCCGCGGCGCAATGATAGCGCACCAGGAAAGCCGGGGCAATGCCGAGAAAGGAATAACGCGCCATTTTCTCGCCGCCGCTGATGCTTTCCAGCAAAAAGCCGTAGCGCTGCTGCACGCTGAGGCGCAGAAAGGCGGAAACCGGCGTGAAGGTGTCCGCCAGCATGCTCAGGCTGACCGGCACGAGATTTCCCTGGCGGGCGTGGCGGGTGAAAGCTTCGAAGGTGGAAAAGTCGTTGGGCTTCATGCCATGATTATCGGACGACGACACGCGGCAGGCGCGCGAACCGAACGGGCCGGCGCGCGCGGCCGTTGTGCAGTGATCGGAGGAAAAAAATGTCAGCCGCGGCCATAGAGTGCGGCGCTGGCATAGCTGACCACGGATTTGCGATCGTCCACGATGCCCTGCTCATACTGCAAAAGCTTGCCGTATTGCGCCACACCGCTGGCCAGCAGCGTGTGCAGCGGTGCGAAACCGCAGACGCGGTAGCGATCCTGCATGCGCGCGTTGGCCTGCACGAACTGCACGGCATCACCGGCTTCGAGGGCGTGAATGAGCTGACGGTCGGCGGTTTCTACGTTCTGCAGCAAGTCCCGATCGGGCGTGTGGCGGTCGCCATAGCGCGGCCCGACGTGGGACAAATCGACGCTGGCAATGCAGCACACCCGGCGGCCGCGCCGGGATTCCAGCTCGCAGGTTTGGCGCAAAGCCCTGACGAAGGCCTGAATGATGTCGCGCTCGTGACGGAAACGGTCATCGCTCAGCATCAGGTAGGCATAGGAGCACAAAATCGGCACGATGGTGAAGTGCCGGCGGCCGCCGAACAGATGCTGGAGAAAGACCGCTTGAAATTCGATGGTGTGTTCCGTCCGGTGCGGCAGCGGCTCGCTGAACAGATCGAAAGGATGGCGGCGCGCCAACTCGGCGATGAAGTGTTCATCATGCCGCACCAGCCCGAGCGGCGTCTCGAAATCCTTCGGCAGGCAGGAGAAACAATGCAGCAGGCCGCTGTGGCCGGTGCCGAGGATGACATAGACATCGGCCGGCGCACTCTCCGCCAGCGCGCGATAGGTGTAGGTGTAGCACCGGCCGCCGACGCGCAGATCGATGTGGGGCGCGACCGCGCCGCTGACAAACGGCCCGCCACTGTTGCCCCGGTCTGCCGGCAGCCCCGCACCGTTCGCGTAGAAGCTGTCCAACTGGCGCCGCAGCTCGCCGGGCTCGGCGGGATAGCTCGCGCCGGCATGCACCGCGGGTCGCGCGGGCAGCGCCAGCATCTCCTGCTCCAGCCGACGCTTGTGGGCGTGAAAGGTTTCGCTCTCCAGGAAATAGTTGCGATCCAACTGCGCCACCAGCGCCTGCAGTTGCTGCTCGGGTAGAAACACGCCGAATTGGCGAAAGTATTCCGTGCGCATGTCGAGCAGCGAATGCCGGCCGTCAAAAAACTGCAGCAGGAACAGCGTTTCCCGCGACACGACAAACATGTGTTCGGCGAGACCGGAGGGATCACGCAGGGCGAAACGCTCGCCATTTTCCGTTTCCAGCGGCAGCGCTTCGACAAAGCGCAGCCTGGGTTTGAGGTTGGTCTTTTGCTCGTGGGATGAGGTTTGCGGATCAGGCATCGGCTCGTCTTCGCTTAATCGGAATCAGCGGCAAAGGGGAGTTCTCGCAAAATCGCGGGCAGGTTGCCCTGCGGCCCGGCCACTTCCACGCGACTGCCGGGTTGCGCAAACGCCCTGCGGATCACCGCCAGCGCGAGCGCAAACGGGCCGGTGATCGCCGGCGCCACGCTGGTCACCGTGCCGATTTCCTGCGCCGCCGCCAACACGGCGGCGCCGGCGGCCGGTTCCGGCCCGGACAGCAATTGCAGGCCCATGAGCCGGCGCTGCACTTTGTTGTAGGAGTCCAGCCGCGCGATCACTTCCTGGCCAATATAGCAGCCCTTCTCGAAGTTGATGAAAGGCAGCAGACCGATTTCATGGGGATTGTAGCTTTCGACGATCTCATGATCTGCGGCCGGAATGCCGTGGCGAATGCGCAAACTCTCATGCACGTGAAAGCCCACCGGCATGAAATCACGCAGCAGTTCCTGCCAGAGCGCCGGAGCGGCGGTGGCGGGGACAATCAAAAGGTAACGTGCGATGGTGGCGGCGTGGGGATGATGCAGCCACAGCTCATGGTCCCGCCACGACACCTTCACGCTGCGGCCGGCGGGCAGGGCGGCGTGCGTGCCGAATCTGTCTTGGAGCAGCGGGGTGGCGCGCGTGCCGAGCAGGGCAATCACCGCCCACTCGCCGCTCACCTCGGTGGTTTTGACGTCTTCCCGAAAGGTGTATTTGTCGATCCACTGGCACAGCAGTGCGGCGCGGCCCGGGCTGGTGAGCAGCAGATAGTGATCTTCCCCTGCCAGCATCTCGACCATGTCCACCACGCGACCCTTGGCATTGGTGAAGAGGTTCACGCGGCTGTCACCGGGCTGCAGGCCGCGCATTTCATTGGTCGACAGTCGGTGCAGCAGCGCTTCCCGGTCGCGGCCGGACACCACCACCTTTCCCAGAAAGCTGCGGTCGATCATGGCGGCAGTTTGGGCGGCGGCATATTCCTCCACCAGCGAACGATAGCGTCCCGGCAGGGCATAACCTGCCAGCTCGACGAAATCGCGGCCATGTTCACGATGATAGGCGATCAAACTGGTCATGGGATGCGGAACGGAGAGGGCGCGTTTTTGCTTTTAGAATGGCGCAATATAGAAACCCGCCTGGCATCAGGCAAGCGATTTGTTCGCGGTGAAGCGGGGCTGGCAAATGAACGGGAGTTTTTTATCTTGCCGCAGGCACTGCCACTCACGGCTGGCAGGAACATACCGGCCAGCGGTGACCAACGGCATTGCCGGCCCCCGACCTTTGGAGAAAATACCATGACCGCCGAACTTGTCGACTTGCTGCTCGCAACCAGGGCCCTGGAAATCGCGCCGCCGGATCAGCCTTTTTGGTACACTTCCGGCACCATTGGCCCCTTCTACCTCAACACGCACTACCTCTACGGCAGCCGCGCCAAGGCCGAAGCGTTGCTGGCATTCATCGATCAACAACAAACCGACCGGCGGGTCCTGATGCAGGGCGTGCTGGCCGCCGTCGAGGAAAACTATGCCAGCGACGCCGGCTATCGCATGGTGATTGACAGCCTGGTGCGCCTGATAGAGCGTGAAATTGGTGCGGCACGCATTGCGGCGGTTTCGGGTGGGGAGCGGCGGGATTGGTTCTTCTCCGTGATGGCGGCGCGGCGCCTGGGCAAACCGATTCTGCTCATCCGCAAGGATCAAACCGTGTGGCGCGTGAACCACGAGCGTGTGAACCAGGAAGTGGAAGAGGTGAGCGAGCTGCAGGGTGCGGCTGTGCTGCATGTTGCCGATCTCGTCACCGAAGCTTCGAGCTATGTGCACACCTGGCTGCCGGCGCTGCAACAGCGGCACGGGAATTTGACATGGGCGCTCAATCTGGTGGATCGCGGTCAGGGTGGTGCCGAAGTTCTGCGCGCCCACGGCATCCAGCCGTTTCATCTCATCGCGATCGGCCCGGAATTTTTCGAGAGCCTGCAGCAGCGCGGGTATCTCACGGCCGCCGCAGTCGCCATGCTCCAGGCCTATCACCACGACCCGCGCGCGAGCATGCGGCGCCTGCTGCTCGAGCGGCCGGAAATTCTCACGCGCGCCCTGGCCTCCCCCGATGCCAAAATTCGCCGCCGGGCGGAGCTGCTGGTGGCGCAGAATGTGTATGATTTGCCGGCGGCACTGCTCAACGCCTGCCGTGCGGCCGCCGCGTCAAAGCCGCCAGGCGATTTGTAGGAAGCCTGCATCAGCCGGCGTTGCCGCCGAACTGGCGCACAGGCCGGCGCCGGACTCACGGCAGGGTGATGCGCGGTTTTTCCAGATGCCGGCGATACAACAAAATCGTCCGGCCCAAAACCTGCACCAGTTGCGCAGACACCGACTTCGCCAGTTCCTCCGCCACTTCGAAACGATCGCCCAGGAATCCCTCCTGCAACTTCACTTTCACCAGCTCGGCTTGATGAAAGGCTTCGGCCAGCGCCCGCAGCACCGGCTCGGCCAGACCGCAGCGTCCCACCATCACCACAGGCTTCAAATCATTCCCCAGGGCGCGCAGATAGCGACGCTGTTTGCCGGTCAGCTCAGGCATGAAACCTCCTCGCTTTTCTTTGCCAGGTTGACAGCCACGCGATTTTTCCCACCTTGCAACCATGAGGACAACACCCGCCCAAACCACCGTCAAATTATGCCGCTTGCGGCAGCGAAATGCAAGTGGAAAATAACCCTTGCTTTTGTGGAGACGCTCGTTTATAATTTCTGCACTTCATCAATCAATTTTGCCACCACGGGAGGCAAGGCCGAACACATATCCGGTTGCGATCCCGCGGAAAGGATTTCCCTCCGACTCTCTGTCCCTGTGCCGGCTGTGCCGTTGCCGGCAATCGGGAATGGCCTGCAGCACTTTTTCCCTGCACCTGCACCTTCGTCCGTCATCGCGAGCTCTCCCGGTTCACACTTTTCCTCTTAACTCAGAGACTGCGCCCCATGACCCAGCAATCCTGCCTGCCCGCACCCCGAATGCACCTGCATTGGGTGGCCGCCATGCTGCTGCTCGTCTGCCTGAATCCACCTCCCGTCTCGAGCCAGATGGGCAACACGGTCGTCGCGATCAACAACATCTCGCTCGCCGGCGAAGTCTCGCTGCGCGGCAAGAGCGGCGCGTTTCCCGCGCCCATCCTCGCCACCATTTCCGTGACCGACCGCGATGGCAATCTCATCAAAGGTCTGGCGGACACGCTGCGCTGGCTCACGCCGCCCGAGCTCGCGGAAATCGGCCGGCCCATCCGCGAAATTTGGCAGCCGTTGTTGGAATATCACCGCGACAACCCCGCGTTTCCGCCGCAGCCGAATCTCTACAGCCAAACGCCGGCACCGGAATTCACCGAAGTACGGCGCACCGAATACTTTCCCACCAGCACGCTGCTGGTGATGGACATCAGCGGCAGCATGAAGCCACAACTCGATGATGCCAAAGCCGGCAATCTCGCCTATCTCGAACAACTGCGGCCCTACGACCGTGCCGGTTTGATCCAGTTCTGCGGCACGGTGGTGACCTCGCTGCCCATCACCGCCGCCAAAGCTCCCTTGCAACAGAGCATCATCGCGGCCGACACCTGTTACGCCACCGCCATCTACGACGCCCTGCTCACCGCCATCGAAATCACCCGATTCGAACCCAGCCGGCGCGGCATTATTCTCTACACCGACGGCCAGGACAACAGCTCGACCGCCGCGCCGGACACCGTGATCGCACGCGCGCAGAAGTACAACATCCCCATCTTCACCATCGCGCTCGGCGATCAACCGCAGGTGGAGATGCTGATGGAAATCGCCGAACAAACCGGTGGTTTGTTCTTTTACACCGCCACCGCGGCCGGCATGCTCACCATCTACAAAAAAATTGCCGCCATCATGCAGAATTTCTACGTGATGGCGCATGCCTCCCCCGATCCGGTCCGCAACCACACCTGGCGCATCGTCGATGTTACCGCCAACCCGCCCGGCAGGCAGGGCAATGGCAAAGGCCGCTACTTCGTGCCCGGCGTAACTCCGCCCCGCCTCACCGATCTCGCCTTGACACTCAATGCCAGCACGGCAACTGCCCGCCCGGGCGACGATTTTGAGTATCTGCTCCGCGTCCACAATTTGGGGCCGGCCGCCGGTGGCAACATCGACCTTTGGCAGCAATTGCCCGATTCCGTCAGGCTGGTGGAAGCAACGCCGGCGCCGGGCTATGCTGCGGGGGACTCCCTGTTCTGGCAAATCGCGACACTCGCCAGCGGCGCCGCATTTGACATTCGCGTCAAGGTCAGGCTCGCGCCCGCAACACCGGTCTCAATCGAAAAGCTGATCAGCCGGGCGGAATTGACGGCAGCCAATGACTTTTCGTCGGACAACAATTCTGCAGCAGACACGGTAACAGTGCTCTTTCCACCGCCGCCAGCGAAAAACACCGATCTCGCGCTCGGCTTTTCCGCAGAGACACAGACTCCGGGCAGCGTCTCGCCGGGCGAAAGCTATGCCTACCGCCTGCGCGTGCGCAATCTCGGGCCGCATCCCGGCACAGGCATTCGTCTCAGCCAGGCGCTGCCGGATTCCGTGAGTTTGCTCTCCGCCGTGCCGGCGGCAACACGCAGCGGCGATTCCCTGATTTGGCACATTCCCCAGCTCAATGCCGGCCAGGTCGATTCCTTCCGCGTCAATGTGCAATTCGCGGCGCAGGTGCCAAGCTCCCTCACGCAAATCACCAGCCTGGCGCTGATTACCGCGGCGAATGACACTGCCAGCGCAAACAACACGGCTACCAACACGCTGCGTGTGATTTCACCGCCACCGCCGCCAGCGAAAAACACTGATCTCGCGCTCGGCTTTTCCGCAGAGACACAGACTCCGGGCAGCGTCTCGCCGGGCGAAAGCTATGCCTACCGCCTGCGCGTGCGCAATCTCGGGCCGCATCCCGGCACAGGCATTCGTCTCAGCCAGGTGCTGCCGGATTCCGTGAGCTTGCTCTCCGCCGTGCCGGCGGCAACACGCAGCGGCGATTCCCTGATTTGGCACATTCCCCAGCTCAATGCCGGCCAGGTGGATTCATTCGCCGTCAATGTGCAACTCGCGGCGCAAGTGCCGGCATCGCTGACTCAGATCACCAGCACTGCGACTCTTGCCGCGGCGAATGATACTTCCGCCGCGAACAATTCCGTGACCAACACGCTGAATGTCATCTTCCTGCCGCCACCGCTGCTTGCTCCCAAAATCACGGCCACCCCGGAAGTGGTGCAGGTCACCGACAGTGTGTTCATTCGCGTGCAGGTGGAGCAGCCGATTCTTCGCTGGGATTTGTGGGTGTATTTCGTGACCGGCCGCATCGATTCGAGCTATGCCGATGGTTTCATCGCGGCCACCCCGCTGACACCGCAGACATGGCATGAGGTGCGTCCGGCGTTCGGCGAGACACGTTTGTTGACGCAGGCGCGCCAGGAAAAAATCGAATTCGAGTTGCGCACGATCGACAGTTTCGGCCGCTTCGCCAGCAGCCGCGCCGGTGTGACGGTGCGCAGCGGCAATGACTTGGTGCTGGATCGCAACATTTACGAACCGGAGCACCAGGGCCCACTCGCCATCAACTTCCGGCTGAGCTCGAACCGCAGTGCGCGTCTGGATCTGCTCGACCTCAACGGCCAAAAGGTGACGGAGTTGATCACCGCGCCCTTCCGCGCGGGCTGGAACACGCATTTCTGGAACGGCATGACGCAGGACGGTCGTCGTGTCGGCAGCGGCGTCTATCTCATCACGCTGCATTCCGAGGCATTCAACGACTGGAAAAAGGTGATCGTCGTACGATGAAAATCCTGCATGCAATTTTGCTTTCACGTCGCGGCCCGGCGCTGGGTGCCGCGATGGCAGGACTGCTGGCACCGGCCTGGATTTTCGGCCAGACGCTGGCGGGCGTCAACCTTCTCAAGCTCGTGCCGGGTGCGCGGCCACAGGGTTTGGCGGGCATCGGCGCCGGTGTAATCGATGAGTTGCAGGCGCTGCATGCCAATCCCGCCGCCGCGGGTTTCAGCCGCGAGTGGCAGTGGGCCGCCACCTACTCCAAAGGCATTGCCGACGCCTATCATGCCGCACTGCTTTTTGGCAGCCACGCCCCCACGCCCTGGCGCCGGCGCCTGCATGTGCATTTCGGCCTGCTCCATCAAGGCCTGCCGGAATTTGACAGCTCAAATGGTGCCATGCCGCCGGTCTCGGCTGGCGACTGGCTGGCAAGCGCCGGGCTGGCACAGCCGTTCCTGCTGGCCGGCGAACATTTCGCGCTGGGCGCGAATGTCAAGTATCTGCGCAGCAAACTTGCACAATTCGAAGCCTCCTCCTGGATGGCGGACCTCGGATTGCTCTACCGATCCCGCCGCTTCAGGTTATTGAAATCGTCGAACCGGCTGCTGCGGTATGGCGTGGTGTCCGCGGGTGTCGGCGTGGCCAACGTCGGCCGCGATTTGACCTTTCAGACCATCGGCACGCCGCTGCCGCGCATCTGGCGCGCCGGCGTCGCCTTCAATGCCGGCCACCATGAAGGCTGGCAACTGCAGCTTGCCGCGGACTACCGGCGTGTGCACACCGAACGCGCGGGCGCCTTCACCCTCGGCACCGAAATCTCCTGGGCCCAGCTTGTCGCGGTACGCGGCGGTTATGATTTTCACGATGATTTGCTCAGCCATTTTGCGATGGGTGTGAGCCTGCGGCTGGCGGACACCCGCTCGCCGGTCAGCAGCGTGTTGCCCGGCCGCAACAACTCGCTGCGCCTGGATCTCGCCGCGCTGGAGCAAACCGATCTCTTCACCCGGCCCTATCGCGGCAGCGTGAGCCACTACCCCGTGGCGCCGGAACGCTTCGAGCTGCGCGCGCCGGCGCCCGGTGCGCTGATCGAAACCGACAGCGTACGATTGCGCTGGGACAGCACCGTCGATCCGGATCTCTATGATGACGTGAAATATCTGCTGCTGGTCGAGCGTGACAGCCTGAAACTGGCCCGGGCGCTTGCCCTGGCATGGCACAAAGGCGCGGCGTTTCTCGCCGGCAACGAAGCGCCGGAACTGCTGATCAAGACGCAGACGGTGGCCGCCTCGCATCCGCTCGCGCAATTGGAAGGGGGAAGGTATTTCTGGACGGTGCTGGCGTATGATACCGACGGCCATGTGCGCGCGGCGGGCACCGGCGACCTGCCGTTCTGGGATTTTCACCTCGCCATGCCGAAGCTGGAGAGCGAGGCGATCACTTTCGATTACAGCCCGTGGATCACCACCGATGCACTGCAAGGCACCTTGCAGTTCCGGCTGGCCAACACCGGTGGCGGCGCAGCCCGGGCGGTGCGCCTGGTGATAACTGATTCGCTGCGGGCGGCCGGCGCCACCACCACGGTTTTGCTCGATACCACCCTCGCGCGGATGGCGGCGGGCAGCCGGGACACGCTGAGGCTGGCGTGGCACACGCCCCATGCCGGCTGGCATCGCATCAGCGTGCGCTTTCCGCATCTGCCCGCTGCCGTCGCGACCGGCGACGCAGCGGATTTCGCCACCATCCCCAAGGGCACGCTCACCGCGGCGGACACTCTGGTGATCGCCACGCAATCACATATTTTGTATGAGGTGCCCTTCATTCCCGAGATCTGCTTCGATCCCCGGAGCACTGTGGTCAAATCGGAATATTTGCGCAAGACCCTGCTGGATCCGCCGTTGTACACGCTGGCGCAACGCCTGCAGGAGCATCCCCATCTCAAAATCTATTTGCAGGGTTTCGCGGATCCCAACAGCGGCGAGACGGAGACAGAGCTGGCAGAGGCGCGTGCCGCCGCCGTGCGCGATTCCCTGCGCGCGCTCGGCGTCCGGGAGACGCAGATAATGTTGCAGCCGGGCGAAGTGTTACCGCCGCGGCGCACCCCGGCAAATGCGGATGACGCGCGCTGGGTGCAGGAGGAGTGGCGCTATGTCAAAATCTCCGCGGACAGCACCAGCGAGCCAGTGGTGTTCCAGTTGGTTTCTTATGATGATGTGGGAGAGGAAAGCCAGCCGGCGATCTTTGCCAGCGACATTGCCACCGCGGTGCCGGCGGCCACAGCCTGGCTGCAGCTCACGGCAGCCGGCCGGCAGGAACAACTCGAAATCACGCCCGCCTCGCGCAACGGCCTGCGGCAGAAGATTGTCTGGCAATCGCATGCCGGCCGCAACGGGCAGGCAGGCAGCCTGGCCGGCCGGCAGCTCACCCATGAGCTGATGCTGGTGGACTCGCTCGGCCGCACGTTTCACACCCCGCCGCGCCAGTCGCAACTCGCGGTTCACTCCCGGGTGCGCGAGCAGCGCGTCGCCTGGCCGATTCGCTTCAACGGCACGGCGCCGTTGTACGATTTCTATTGGGCGAAATTGCAGCCGCACATCGAACAACTGCTCAGCCACGACAACATGCGCATGCGCTTTTCCGGGCATGCCTGCGCCATCGGACCGGAGGCGGTGAACCTGCGACTGTCCCAGCAGCGCGCCGAAGCGTTTCATCAGACTTTCTTGCGCATCATCCGGCAGCGTTATCCGCAGGACTATGAGAAGATCGCGGCCCGCCTCGACCGCGCCGTGGGTCGCGGCGAGACCCGGCCGATGAGGGTCGAACACTTGAGCGGCAAAACCATCATCATCGGCAACAACGAGTCGCCGCTCGGCCGCAAGCTGAACCGCCGGTTGGAAATGGAGTTTTACTACAAGCAACTGCCGGGGGAGGTATTGAGTGAGAAGAAGTGAATCGAATCAGTGGGCGGGTGCTGGATGCTGGATGCTCGATGGTTGATGCTTGATGCTTGATACTTGATACTTGAGGACGGGTGTTAGATGCAAACGGGTGGCCACGGCAGGCGGTTTGTTTCTTTACCCCCCGGCCCCGGATCATTGCGGCCTGTTCCTGCCTTCACTCGATTTCTTCCAATTCAGCAGACCCTCCAGCCGCTGGCGCTCACGCTGCAAGAGTTCGACGCCAAGTTGGGGAGCGAGAATCCCTTCATGCTGGTGGTAAAATCTCACCGCCTGCTCGATCCGGCGCGTGCTGCTGGTGCTGTCGATCGTGCCGGCGAGACTGCGTGCCAGCATGGCCGCGGCGAGGTTGTAATAGGCCGTGTCCGGGCCGGTCTGCAAATACTTCCACCACACCTCCTGCCGGGCGGCTTCATCCTGCGCTTCCTGCGCCTGCCGCAATGCCTGCGCGAACAACGACCGTGCATCGCCCGGCGCTTCCAACGCCGCTGTTTTCGTGATCTCCAAATCTCCGGGCTGTGCGGAACGCGCCGCTGGCGTTTCCTGCAACTGCCCGGCACTCCCGGCGGCTTTGCGACTCTCCGATTCCAACGAAAAAATTCCCTTCTCTGCCGAGCGGCGGGACTCTGTGCGCTCACCGAACCGGGCGAAGCGGGATGATTCCGCTGCGGCAATGCCCGGCTCCGCGGCAAGATCCACGACCACCGGCTTTCCTGTTGGCGCGGTTGCGGTTGGCTGCCCGCCCTGCGGCCATTTGCCGGGGTCTGGAGTGGCGGGGCGGCTGCCGGCGGCCGAGCGTGCAGTTTTCGCTTCCTCTTTCGGCTGGCTGCCACCAGCCGGCGGCGTTACCTCCTGCTCTGCCAGGGGCGCCTGTTGGAAGGGCTTCGGTGCAGCAAACGCCAGTGAATCGCGCCACACATTTTGCAGAGGGGCAGTGGTGGTCACGGGTGCGTCGCCTCTGCTGCGCACCAGCAGAAAAATTGCGGCTCCGGCTGCCGCCAGCGCGATGGCATAGCGCGCCCTGCCGCTGAATTTCTGCAGCCAGAGCATGCGGGTCTTTCGGGGGGACAATTCCAGGATGGCGGGTGCGGCCATTTTCTCGGATTCCAGGCGCGCCATGATGCGCCCGGGCAGCCGGGTGAAATAATCCGCGGGCGGCTGCAACAGGCGGCTGTCGAGGCGGGTGTGGCTGCGTTCGATGAGCTTGAACTCATGCCAGGCGGCGGCGCAGTTCTCGCAGCTCTCCAAGTGGGCGAGCAACAGCCGGCGTTCGGCTTCCGGCAGCTCTTCATCCAACATGGAATGCAGCCACTCGGAGGCGGTGGCGCAGTCGATGCGGTGGGGGTTTTTGTTGATCATAGGCAATTCATCCAAGCCGGGAACGTACCGGCAGCGGGCGTCATTCCGGCGGGGTGCGGGTTTTGAGCTTGCGGTTGCGGGCATCGAGAAAAGGCCGCAGGGCGGCGCGCAGCTTTTCGCGGGCGCGCGCCAGGCGGGACATGACCGTGCCGATCTCGATGCCGAGCAGCTTGCTCATCGCGCGATAGCTCATGTCTTCGCGCGTGCGCAGCAGCAACACCGTGCGCTGTTCCACCGGCAAGCGGCGAATCGCCTGCTCCAGCGCGAGAAAAAATTCCGAGGATTCCACCGCCTGACTCGGCTGCTCCTGCGCCGAGGGGAAAATGTCGAGTTCACTGGCGGGCCGCTGCCAGGCCTGGCGCCGCAGAAAGGTGATCGCCAGATTCACGGCGATGCGGTGCAGCCAGGGATAGAAGGGCCGGGTGAGATCGAAATCGCCGAGATGCCGGTAGGCGCGCACGAAGCATTCCTGCAGCAGATCGTCGGCGTCTTCGTGCTGGCGCACCAGGCGGCGGAGCACGGCATAGAGCGGGCGTTGGTATTTGATCACCAGCTTTTCGAAGGCGCGGCGGTCGCCGGCCAGGGTGGCCTCGATCGCGGCGCCATCTTCCGGCGAGGGCGCAAGGTAACTCAGACGCCCGTTGTCTGCGGCAGACGGCATGTCAGGCGGTGCATGCGTTCAACCAAACTACGCGGCGGCGGTGGCTTTATTCCCGGACCGGCAACGGCCAGCCCGTGCGGCGGAAAAGCAGGCCGGCCGCTTCAATTCGCTTCCGGGCAGGTGCCCAGTTCGGCGATCTTGTTGTTGGCAAAGCGGCCGAATTCGCTGGCCGCGCCCTGCTCGCGCACGATGCGTTGAAAGAGCTGCCGCGCCCGGGTGCAATTGCCCAGACGGGTGTAACAAATCGCGGCGTCATAGAGCGCGATCACATCCCACGGCAGCTTGGTCGGTTTGGAAAAGAATTTCACGCGCAACAGCTCGGCGATGGCGTTCTCGAAGCGGCCGGCATTCATGTAGGATTTGCCGAGGTAGTATTGCACCTCCGGCTCGGTGGTGGCGTCGGCTGCGGGCTTCAGGCGGCGCAGCAGCGCGATGGCGTCATCATACTGCTGCAAATCATTGAGCAGCAGCGCGCATTTCAGGCGCAGGTCGAAGGTTTTGGGATCTTCCGGAAAGCGGTTGAGGTAATGCCGCGCCAGCGCCAGGGCGCGATCCTTCAGGGCGATGCGGTCATACACGTCGATGAGCGAGCGCACCGCGAGTTTGTAGTTGTTGTCGAAGGTGGAATCCTTGATCACGCGGGTGAACGCCTCGATGGCATTGTCCCACTGCTGGTTGGTGAGATAGAAATCGCCCAGCCCCAGATACACGGTTGGCAGAAAGGGATGTTTGGGATAACGCTCCGGGATGGCGGTGAGAGTTTCGAGTGCTTCGCGGGTTTTGTTTTGCAGCAACTGCGCCTTGCCCAGGCCATAATCGCCGAGAATGCCGGCCGGGCTGCCGCGATAGTCGCGCCCCAGCTTTTTGAAAATTTCCTCCGCCTGCGCAAAGTTCTTTTCCTGCAGGGCCAGTTCGCCCGCGGCATACTGAAAATCCGCCAGACTCTCGCGATCCTCTTTGAAGCGCTCGCGAAAGGCCTTGACCTCGGCCTCAGCGCGTGCCGGGTTGTTGGTTTTGTACAAACACAGAATGGCCTGCTTCATGGCTTCGCGGAACAGCGGCGATTCCGGCCGCTCCTGCATGAATGCCACATAGAGGCCGAGCGCCTCGCTGAACTCGCCCTTGTCGAAGCGCAGCGCCGCCAGCTGCAGGCGCGCTTGTTCCGCTTCCGGAGTCTGTGGGAAACGGCGCAGACACTCTTCGAAATAGGCTGCCGCCAGCTTCCCGGCACCCACCTGCCGGCTGAGGCGGGCGGTGGCCAGCAGCGCCGCCGGTGCTTCGGGCGCCTGCGGGTGCAGTTCGAGAAAACGCAAGTAGGCATGAATGGCCGGGCCGTAATTGCCGCTGGCCTCCTGCAGCCGGCCGCGCTGCAAATCCAGGCCGTCGCTGCCGGCATAATCGCGTCCGTCGCCGCCGGCTTCTTCCATGACACGCAGCGCTTCCTGCAACCGGCCGGCGGCAATCAAGACCTGCAGCTTTTCCCGGCGGGCGGAGTCGGCATAGGCACAGTAAAAAAATCTCTCCTGCAACGCCGCCAGCGCCGTGAGCGCTGCGTCATATTCCCCCTGCCGGCGCAGCCAGCGCGCCAGCAACAACTGGCCGCGCGCCTGGGTGGCATCATGCCGTGGCGATTGCTCGAGCAGCGCGAGCGTCTTGCGCGCTGCCTCCATGTTCTTCTGCTTCATCTGCCAATCCGCCAGCTCCCACAGCGCCTGGTTGTGATGGTCGGAATTTTCCGCGGCGGCGACGCGCTGCAGGGCGAGCACGATTTGCCTGGCAGCAACCGAATCCCCCGGTGTGGCGCGTTGCTTGCGCGCGACCGCCGCCCACAGCCGCACATCATCCAGACCGGCATCATCCGCGGCGTTGCTCAACAACAGATCGATGCGCCGCAACAACGCCGTGGTGTCGGCCGCCTGCCCGGCGAGCGCCAGCCGGACGAGCAGTTCGCCGGCATGCGTGGCGTAACGATCGGCCGCGCCCTCGCGCTGCAGCGATTCGAGCACCGCCGCCGCGCTGTCACGCCAGGCTGTGGCCGGCCGGCCGGCAAGCTGCTCGCGCTCCGCAAGACGATAGCAGCTCACCCCCAGCAAATAGGTGGCCTCGCGCTGCAGGTCGGCAGCCTGCGGCTCTGCCAGCGCCTCGCGGCTGTAACGCACGGCCGCTTCAAAATCACGACTCTGAAAATGCAGACGCGCCAGCACCAGCGCCGCCGGCGCCGTGCCGGGATTGCGGCTCAGTTGCAACACCGTCTCGCCGAGCTGGCGGATGATTTCCGGCGTCATGACCGGTTCAAACTCGCTGCGCAGGCGCAGTTGCCGGGCCGCCGCCGGCGCGAGTTCACTGGCGGCATACAGTTGCAGGAAGCGCTGCCACTGCAGCCGCGCCAGTTGTTGTTCGCCGGCCGCGGCAAAACTCTCCGCCAGCGCAAACTGCGCTTCATCGACATGGGGACTGCGCGGGTGGTCTTCCAGCAGCTCGAAATAAAGCTTTTGTGCATACGCGGGATTGTGCAGCCCCTGGCGGTGAATGTCGGCTTCCAGCAACAACAGGACGTCACGATACTCGCCGTTCGGATATTCGCGACGGTATTGCCGGCAGAGGTGCCGGGCCGCCGTGTAATCCTGTGCGGCGAACGCAAGCTGCGCATTGCGCCAAAAGCTGCGCTGCCGCAGGAGACGCGGCATCCCCGCTGTGCTGGTTTGGGGTTCCAGAGCAGCCGGCAGGGCACAGGCCTGTCCATACGCCGCCCGCGCCGCCGCGGCATTGCCGGTTTGTTCCGCCACACTGCCCTGCAGGTAGAAAAAAGTCAGCCGGCTCACACTGTCCGCCAGGCTGGCTTCGAATTTTTTCAGCGCTTCCTCCGCTGCCTGTGCTTTGCCGAGGGCCAGGTTCATGGCGGCGGTGCGCAGGGCCACTTCATTCAGCTCTGCCACCGCAGGCGCTTCCGCCGCCACCGCCGCCAGCGCCGCCAGCGCCGCGTTGACATCGCCGCGGGCAAAAGCGATTTCACTGAGCTGAAGCTGGGCGCGGCGCGACCACTCGCCTTTGGGATGGCGCTGCAGCAGGGTGCGATAGCCCTCCTCCGCCAACTGATACTGGCCGAGCGCCTCCTGCAACCGGGCGCGCACGAAATAAGCTTGCGCGCCCAGCTCACTGGCCGGAAAAATGCGAAACAGCCGCTCGGCTTCCTGCAGACCACGCTGGTGTTCCCCGCTTTCAAGAAAACTCTGCACCAGCAGCAAATGGGCCTGCAACCGCAACGGGCTGTTGTCATACTTGTCCATCATTTCGTACAGACTGGCGCGGCCGGCTTCGCGGTCGCCGGCCGCCAGCAACAGCTCCCCGGCTTGATATGCTGCCAGCGGCGCTTGCTCGCTGCGCGGATGGAAATACACCAGCCGCCGGCAGGTGAGCGCCGCCTCCTGCAATTTGCGCTGCTGCCTCTGGCTTTCCGCCAGCAACAGCAACACCTCGGCATGACCGGGGTGCTGGGGAAAGCGCACATCGAACTGCCGCAGCGCCTGCTCCGCGGCTGCATGACGCCGCAACGCCAGATTGGCCTGCCCGAGCAGCCGCCAGCCGTCGGCCAGCTCCGCCGCGTCGGGGTAGCGCTGCAGGAAGGCCTCGAGCTGCGACACACACAACTCGTGATACCCCTCCTGATAAAGTTTTTGCGCATAGAGATAATCGTCGGCCGCGGCCGGGTTGGAGACCGGCGTCTGGCTGCGTGCAAACGTGGCGGCGGTACAGACGATGATTCCCACCACGCGCATGGCCAGGTGCAGGCGGCCGGCGGGAAAAGTGTGATGGTTTTGACTCATGAGAAAATTTCTCTCACCACGGTTTGTGGCGGTGCCAGGCGGGCGCGGCCGCCCTCAAATCAGGCGCAGATTGCCGTATTTCACCAAAATCTTCTTGTGGCCGGCGTCTTCGAAATCGACGGTGACTTTCATGCGGTCGCCGCTGCCCTCCACCGAGATGATGCGACCCCGGCCAAAGGAGGCATGCACCACCCAGCGGCCGGGCCGCACCATGCCGCCCTCCTGTGATTCATCTTCATAAACCGGCATGCTGACCTCCGGCTCCTCTTCATAATCATAAAACCGCTGCCGCCGCAACACCGCCTTGCGGAAGAAGCGTTCATCCAGCTCGCCGAGAAAACGCGAGGGATAACACTGCACCGGCGTGCCGCCGGGGCGCGAACGGGACTGGCAGTAGGACAGATAGAGTTTTTCCTGCGCGCGCGTGGCGCCGACATAAAACAGCCGGCGCTCCTCTTCAAGATCCGAGTCCTGCTCGTCTTCACTGCCGCGCAGCAGCGGAAACAGGCCCTCCTCCAGCCCGGTGATGAAAACGATGGGAAACTCCAGCCCCTTGGCGCTGTGCAACGTCATCAGGGTGACCGCATTGCCTTTGGTATCCCAGTTGTCGATGTCGCTGATCAACGCGACGCGTTCGAGAAAACCGTCGAGCGTGGCACCCGGCGTCTGGGCATGATACTCGCTGATCGCCAGCAGCAGCTCGCGGATGTTCTCGATGCGGTCGCGCTCATCCTCCTGCTTGAGTTGGGCAATCAACTGAAGATCATCGACCAGCGCGTTGCACCATTCCGGCAGCGAGAGCTTGTCCTTGAGCTGCAGGTATTTTTCAATGAAGCGGTGGAATTCGAGAATTTTGTTGCGCAACCCGGTGGTCAGACCGCTGATTTCGCCGGCCCGTGCCACCGCCTCGAACAGCGTGAGACGGTGGCGGCGCGCGAATTCCTCCAGTTTGTTGACGGTGGCTTCGCCGATGCCGCGCAGCGGAAAGTTGATCACCCGGCGCAGGCTGACACTGTCCGCCGGGTTGGCAATCAGGCGCAGATAGGCGAGAATGTCCTTTACTTCCTTGCGTTCATAAAAGCGCACGCCGCCGACAATGATGTAGGGAATGCCGTTGCGGCGCAGCACATCTTCGATCAGGCGGGATTGCGCGTTGGTGCGGTAGAGGATGGCGAAATCCCGGAAGCTGCGGTGATAATTGCGGCCGTCGCCGTTCTGCCGGCTGAACTCCTCGCGAATCTTGTCATGAATGGTTTCGGCTTCGTGAAACTCGTTGCGGGCGGCGAGCACGATCACGCGCTCGCCCTGCTCGCGCCGTGTCCACAACTGTTTGGGCAGGCGGTTCTTGTTGTTCACGATCACCGAATGCGCCGCCGCCAGAATGTTGGCGGTGGAACGATAGTTCTGCTCCAGCCGGAAGATTTGGCATTCCGGAAAATCCTGTTCGAAATTCAAAATATTGCGCAGGTCGGCGCCACGCCAGCGGTAGATGGATTGATCATCATCCCCGACCACGAACAGGCAGCGCCGTTCGCCCGCCAGCGCCTTGAGCCAGAGGTATTGCGCCCGGTTGGTGTCCTGAAACTCATCCACCAGCAGGCAGTGAAAGCGGTGGCGGTAGTTTTGCAAGATCTCGGGATGCCTTTCGAACAGCTCCAGCGGCTTGATGAGGAGATCGTCGAAATCCATCGCATTGTTTTCGCGCAGGCGGTGTTGATAGACTTCGTACAACCGCGCCAGCACTTCCTCGCCCTGCGATGGCCGGTGAAAATCGAGGTAATTTTCCGGGCGAATGAAGGCGTTCTTGGCGCGCGAGATGCGATGACGGGCCTGGCTGGCGTTGAGCTGATCGGCCGGCACGTGCATCTCCTCCAGCAGCCGGCGCAACAGCGCGGTTTGATCTTCGGTGTCGTAAATGGTGAACTGGCGCGTGTAACCCAGGCGGTCGGCATCGCTGCGCAGCAAGCGGGCACAAAGCGAATGAAAAGTACCGAGCCACAGGCGGCTGGCGCTGTCGCGCTGGCCCGGCAGGCTGGCCAGCAGCCGCTGCACGCGCTCGCGCATTTCCTGCGCCGCTTTGTTGGTGAAGGTGACTGCCAGCAGGTGTTCCGCCGGCACCAGACCCTGGTGCATCAGGTAGGCGAGACGATGCGTGAGCACGCGCGTCTTGCCGCTGCCGGCGCCTGCCAGCACCAACACCGGCCCCAGTTCGGCTTGCACCGCGCGGCGCTGTTCTTCATTGAGAGCCTGGAGGAGCGGTGAGAGCTTGCTTTCTTTCAGGGAACGGCCCTCCTCTCCTGCGCGGCCTGTGCTTTGTTCCGCTCGCGGCGCACGCGCGCACGCACGCGGTCAAAGTCGGCCTTGGCGTTGAGATGTTGCTGCAGGGTGTAACTGAACACATGCGAGCCGTCGCCGCGCGCCACGAAGTAAAGATAGCCCGCCTTGGCCGGCCGGGCTGCCGCACGAAGGGAAGCAATGCCGGGATTGTTCACCGGCCCCGGCGGCAGGCCCGCATACAAATAAGTGTTGTAGGGCGAATCGATCTCCAAGTCACGAAGCAACAGGCGGCGGGGCGGCCCGGGCAGAAGATATTGAATGGTGGGGTCGGCCTGCAAGCGCATGCCGGCGCGCAACCGGTTGTGGTACACCGCCGCGATCAGGGCCCGCTCGCTGTCGAGGACCGCCTCCCCTTCGATGATGGAGGCCAGGGTGACGATTTCGTGCAGCGACAAACCGCTGGCCGCAATCTGCGCGCGCAGGGTGTCATCCAGGTGGCGCTGAAACTCGCGCACCAACATCGCGACCACCTCGCGCGCCGTCACACCCCAGTAAAAATGATAGGTGTCGGGGTAGAGATAACCCTCCAGGCTGGGCACCGGAAGGCCGAGCGTGCGCGCCAGCGCGCTGTCGGCCACCGCCTGCAAAAACTCCTGCGCATCCAAGGCGAGCGTGCGCGCCAGGATGGCGGCAAACTCTTCCGCTGTTTTTCCCTCGGGCAGCGTCACCCGTTCCTCCATGCTTTTGCCGGAGCGCAGCAAGCGCAACAGCCCCCGGAGCGAAAGACCCGGGGTGAGCGCATATTTCCCGGCTTTCAAAGGCTGCTCGCGGTCAATGAGCCGGGCCGCGAGCAGAAATCGGTTGCGATCGGGGATGATGCCGTTCCGCTGCAGGCTGTCCGCAATCTGAGGCAGACGCATGCCGCGTTGCACGATGATGTAGGGTTTGGGCACCGGATCGGGAACCACCGGTGTCACAAGCTGATGGTAAACATAGGCGGCAAGACTGCCTGCGCCCAACAACAGCAGGCCCAACACCCACCACAGAAGCTTCTTCATGTTGCTCTGCTCAGTCCCTGCATGCCAGTCGAGTGATAAAACGCGCGCAATACCCCGGCATTATTTCCCACAATGAATTCCCGCGCGCAGCGCATCTGCGGCGGGCGGAGACACGCTTTCCGCCAGACCGGGAAAAACGTTGCCCGGTGGCCGGCTTGACAATCCCCCATTCGGCAAAGCCATTGTCATACGGGCGAAAGTGGACAGCCCTGCTTCACCACCAACTCACAAAAATCGCGGAGATCGCGCAGGGAGAACCCTGAAAGTTCGGCAGGACGTTTGTGCCCTTCAGACGGCCTTTGCCAGGCGATTCGAATCCTGCCAGGCCTGCCCGGATGACAAGTGGCAGCAGCCAGGCCTCAGCCGCCGTGCGTGCGCAAAATCAAAAAGAGATCATAAAAGGCATGCGTGTACACCACCACGCCGATGCCACGCCAACTGAAAATCAGACCGAGCAAAATGCCGGCATAGAAACGATGCACGAAGGCCAGCATCGCAAACGGCTCCCTGCCCAGGAAATGAAATCCGGAAAACAGCGCCGCCGACACCACCAGCGCCAGCACCTGATGAACATAGGGCTTGGCCGGCATCACCTTGCGGGCAAACCACAAAACAAAGGTGAACATGCCCAGGCGAAAGAGCAGCTCTTCATAGATGCCGGCGCCGAGCGCCAGCGCCATTTTCGCCGGCAGCGTCACCGCCCTGTCGCCGAGCAGACTCCACAGAAACTTGATGGTGATGGATTTCGTGGTCACGAAATTCATCAACCCACTGAAGAGCACGGCGTAGGCCAGGCTTTCCAGAATGGCGAGGGGGAAATACGGCGGTTTGATGTGCAGCAGGTTTTGCTTGCGCGCCTGCCAATAGGCCAGACCCAGCAACAGCGCGAAGGCAAGCCACGGCATCCAAAACTGATACAGCCCCATGAACCAGAGCGTGCGCTTGATCATCGCCTCAGCGCGGTTCTGGATGATGACGGCCTGCTCGCGGTAGATCACGGCACTGCTGCTTTCGTAAATGAGCAGCAACAGGAGAACCATGAGCAGCCCGAAGAAACTCGAGCGGCTGATCTTGTGATAATCCCGCAACCCTTGCGGCAGCTTTTCCGTCCAGGCGGCTGGCATGCTTCAACTCGCGGCGGGCGCAGTGAGCAAAACAAAAAAAAGGCCGGCCACACCCTGTGCCAGCACGGACACTCTCACCACCACCTCGCAAGCCATGATCTCTCCTTGCCTCCCTCATCCCCTGCCACCGTGCCTCCCTCATCCCCTGCCACCGTGGCCGGCGGCGCGGGCAAGCGTTTGTTACGAAACCGCCAAAGATAGACAACACCCCTAGAAATGTCAACTAGATTTTGGCCCGCAAAGCAAAACCGCGTTTGTTGGCGGCCAACTCGCGTTTCATCGGGCCGTTGTTCCCGGGCTGCACAAGCTGGACACGCATCAACCGGCGGGCAAAGACGCTTCATGCAAAGCCGCAGGGCAGCCTGCTGATATTCCCACCGACCGGCTCTTTCCGCACCAACAGCAGTCACGACTGCAAAATGACACCATTGTCAGCCGGAAGGAGTTCTGGTGCGAACAAGGCAGGATCGTGTTCCGGAACAAAAGGCCCCGGCACGGCAGTCGCGATTTCATCTAGCCGCCCACCGCACCTGGCCGGCAATGGCAGCGGGGCATGACCTGCTTCAGGAGAATTTCATCTCGTTGGAATTGACGCCGGGCAACTCCAGCGACGAGGTTGTTTCGTCCTCGGCCAGAATGCGCAGGCCCTTGGAGGCCACCATCTTGCGCCATTTGCCCTCCATATCACCGGGAACACACAGCCGCCAGCGCGGCCAGCGCCGCCGGGTGATGATCGCATAATTCCGGCCGCCACCGAGCTGCCGAATCGCAACCACGCTGGACCAGTGCGTGAGCAGGGCATTCATCATGATGCCGCGGGTGTTGACTTTGACCACCGGTGCGGCGCAGAACACATAGGTGCCGATCAGCAGCACCAAGAGATACACCGGGCGGCTTTTCAGGAGATAAAGCGAAAGCATGGTGAGAAAGTTGAGCAGCGCCAGCCCGTAGTAAAGTCCGGCATCCGCGCGCTTCCACACGATGTGCTGGTCCTGCTCCCGATACAGCCAGAACAGCCGCAGCACCACGAAATAGCCGTAACAGACGACCAGTATCCAGACGAGATACTCCACGAGCATCATGATGGCATCTCCGCTCTCCTCCCGCGGGAAATCTGCGACCGACGACGCCTGATCCCTGGTTGTTGCAACAGTTCCGGCGGAATAATCAAACAGGTTTCATTTGATGAAGATGCTTTTTAATGACTGCTTCAGGGGCCGGCCATTCACTATCGCGCCGTGCCAAAGGCGCTCCCGCAAAAGGTCATGGCAGAAAGGGGCGGTGCGGCATGGACAACGCGGCGGGGGTCCCAACAAATGACGGCGTCTCCGGTTTGGTGAGGAGAAACCGGTGTTTTGTCACTCTGTAACAATCTTCCCGCAGTCACCGCCTTCCCTGGCGCCGGCCGGCTTGCTGCAGCATGAGCGCGAGAGGCAACGACGCTTCCCGCAGTCGAAAAATGTCACAGGGGAAGGTCTAGCCCTTCACACTCCCCAATGTCAGCCCCGAAATCAGCCAGCGGCTCAGGAACAGAAAAAGCGTCACCACCGGCAGGCAGACCAAAACGGCGCCGGCGGCGTAAAGCCCCCATTGCGTCTCGAAATTCGACTGAAACTGCTTCAAACCGATCGGCAGGGTATAAAGTGCCTTGTCGTTGATGATCACTGCAGCCACCAGATACTCGCTCCACGCCGCCATGAAGCTGAACAGCGCCGTAATCACCAGCGCCGGCAGCACCAGCGGCAGCACGATTTGGTAGAACGTGCGAAACGGACTGCAGCCGTCGATGCGCGCGGCCTCTTCCAGGCTGTGGGGCACGGTGTCGTAATACCCCTTCATCTGCCAGATGCAAAAAGGCAGCGCCGTGGCGGAGTAGGCGATGATCAAGCCCCAGTAGGTGTTGTAGACCTTGAGCTTGATCAGCATGAGAAAGAGTGGCAACAGCAGCATGGTGACCGGAAACATCTGCGTGGTGATCAGGGCGATCAGACTGGCGTCGCGGCCGATGAATTTGTAGCGGGAAAAGGCATAGCCGGCGGTGCTGGCGAGCGCCACACTCAGGATCGTCACGAGAAACGAAACCAGCGTGCTGTTGAGCAGCCAGCCGACAAAGGGTTTTTCGCGGGTGAGCGCGCGATAAGCACCGAGCACACCGCCGCGTTCCCAGCCCGCCGCCACCTGGTCGCGCACCGCTTGATCAATCGCAATCAGCGTGCGGTAGGAAGCAAGCGAGGCCTCGGGCGGTATCAGACGCAGCGAGGTGGTGTGCAGCATGTCATGGGGTCGCAGGGACACGCCGATCACCTGCAAAATGGGATACACGGCGAATGCCGTCACCACCAGCAAAACGGCATAAATCAAAACGTAAGTGGTGAGGGAGGTGGTCTTCTCGAATTTCGGCATGTGATCACTCCGGGCGACGGGGCACAGTCGGTCTGGCAACCATGCCGGTGGAAAGCGGGAGGAAATCTCCCGCGCAGGAATTGGCAACACCCGCACGCCGGTCAGCGGGCAGGGGTGGCAGCCACGCGCGAACCCCCGCCGCATCCGACACCGCCGTCGTGGGGCGGTTTTGAAAAGGGTGTATGTTTAACTGAAGAAATCCACCCTCCGGCCGCGTTTGCTTCGAATCAACTTTGATGGTTGTATTCCTTACGTCGATCAGGCTTCCCAAATGGCAAGCAGCCGTTTGTTTGAATGACTTGCTCCTTGCCGACAGGGTTTGCAGGATTCACAGGATGTCCTGTTTTCGCCCGTCGTGCGCAGGGCTTCAGCAAGACACACACTGCGGTTCAGCCTGTCAATGCTGCGGGTCAATACACCGCTTCCGTGGCTTTTGTTTGGCGGATGAACCGGATGCCGAACAGCAGCAGAATGGCAAAGATGACGATCGACAAAGCGGCGGCATAACCGTAGCGATAGTAGTTGAACACCTGGCGGTAGACGAAGGAAACCAGAATGTGCGTCGAGTCTGCGGGCTTGCCGCCATCGCTCACCAACCAGATGACATTGAAGTTGTTGAACGTCCAGATCACCCCGAGCGTGATGGCGGGCACCATCACCGGCTTCAACAACGGTGCGGTGATGTTCCAAAATTGCTGCCAGGCGCTGGCGCCGTCCACCTCCGCGGCTTCATACAGCTCGCGCGGAATCGCCTGCAGGCCGCCAAGCGCAATCACCATCATGAAGGGAAAACCCAGCCAGATGTTGGTGATGGTCGCCGCGGTGTAGGCCCAAAAGGGATCGGAGAGCCACGGCACCGGCGCGAGGTGGAAAACCTGCTGCAGGATGAGGTTGATCGCGCCGAATTCATAGTTGAACATGCCGCGCCAGGTCAGGGCGGTAATGTATTGCGGCACGGCCCAGGGCAAAATGAGCAGCGTGCGAAAGAGTGCGCGCCCGGGCAGGGGGCGGTTGAGCAGCAGGGCAAGAAACACGCCGATGGTCACGTGAAAAAACAAGTTCACCGCTGTCCACAGCAGCGTCTTCAAAAACAAGACATAGAACAGCGGCTCGGTGAACACCTTGCGGTACTGCTCCACGCCGACGAAACGCCAGTCCAGAAAATGCGACAGGCTCATGTTGGAAAAGGAAATGACAATGTTGTAGCAAAACGGGTAGAGCACGACGCAACCGAGCACGAGGAAGGAAGGCAGGATGTACAAATACGCGAGCCGGTTTTCGCGGAAGCTCTGGAAGAGGGCTATGGCGTTCACACCTTCTCCATCATGAGGGCGCCCTGTTTTCAGCCGGCGGAGATCTGCCGGCAGATCATCGTTGGCGGTCCGTTATCTTGAAAAATGCGGTCACTCCTGCAAGGATCCTGCGAAGAATTGAGCACGGTTCCTCCATGTGCTTCACAAGAGTAAAGGTCCGAACACTTGAAGAAAGCCACTGTCTGGACGCTTCACCATGAGCAATGCGGGTTTTATTCGACTCCTGCCGGCCTGGGGGCCACGCGCCCGGGCGTTTTTTATCAGTGCTTCACCCGCTTCGCCGGAAAAACATTTTCCGCAAATCAGGGCAACGCGGCATTAGTTGGCGAACATTTCCTGAATCAGCCTTTCGGCGTCCTGCTGCATTTTGAGCGCAGCCTGCTCGGGTGTGAGCTGGCCGTTGAGCAGGCTTTGATATGCCGGCCGCATGGCATCCCAGATGGCGCGCATCTCCGGTGCAATAGGCATGGGCCGGCCGACACCGAGCTGATCCTGTGAACTGAGCAGCAGGGGATCCTTCACGAAAATGGAGTCCTGCCGGGCCTCCAGGCGCGCGGGGATGGCGCGCAGCGCGTACGTGTAGCGCAGCACGTTCTCCGGCGCCGTGAGAAAGCGCAAAAGCTGAATGGCCTTGGCGCGGCGCTCGCCGCGGAGATTGGCATTGAGGCAGTAACCGGTGGCGGAAACCATCGGCGTCGGCCACAGGCCGGTTTCAGAAATTTGTGGAATGCGTGCCAGCCCGATGTCGACACCCGCCTCGAGGTAGCCCCCCCAACTCCACGGCCCGTTGATCACCATCGCGGCCCTGCCCTGCTTGAAGAGTTGATTGGCGAGATCGAGGTCGCATTCATACGGCACGATCCGGCGCTCACGCAGCAGGGTGATGAATTTCGAGGCGCGAATGGTGGCGTCCGTGTTGAGGGTGGGCCGGCCGTGCTCATCCATCACCCAGCCGCCGTAGCCACCCAGAAAGGGAATGAAAAAGAAAGGCTCGACGAAATTCCACGCCAGCGCATAGGTGTCATACTTGCCGTCACCGTCGAGATCGCGCGACAGCCGGCTGCCGATCTCCAGCAACTCATCGGTGGTGCGCGGAGGCTGGGACAAAATCTTCTTGTTGTACACCAGGGTAAGATGGTTGCCGACGCGATCTGCCAGCATGTAAAGCCGGCCCTGGTAACGCACCAGTGCCATGGGATCGAAGTTGGCGAGCTCATCCGCGCGCAACAGGCTGTCGCAGGGCTGGATCAAACCCATCACGTGCAGGGGGCCGACCATATCGGCCGGGCCATACACCAGATCCGGGCCGCTGCCGCCCAGGCCGGCGATGATGTAGTTGCTGCGCAATTCTTCGGTTTCATAATAAATCTGTCTGGCCGTCAGGCCGGGATTTTCCCGGCTGAACTTGACCAGCAGGGAATCCAACACCACCCGGCCGGGCGCGAAATCTTGCGTCCAAATGATCAACTCGTTCGGATCCCGGCGCGAACCGCCGAAAGCCAGGTAGAGCATGCCGGCAAACAGGCTGGACAACACCAGCGCAAGCAGAAGCTTTCGCATGATGAAGGAGTTTGCTGAATGTGGCTATTCTGCAAAAAAAGTTGCGGCAATATAATAAGGCGGGTTCTAAACCGCAAGCCGCAACCTTGCCGGAAAGAATGCCGGGCAGGAATGCGGGAAAGGATTGGCCGGGTGCGCAGGGAGTGGAAGGGTTTGCCTTCGAAAGCACAAAGGTTGCATCTTCTTTTTGCCACCTTTTGCCTGAGAATAAATTCCCAAGCGCAAAGCGGAAAAAGCCTGAAGGCGGCTGCCCGGCAATCGGGTGATCAGGTGGCCCTGGCCGACTTGCGCTTTGAGCCTGCGATTTCAATCGCAGGTGGTGAGGGCAACATGCCCCCTGCAAAATTCAGGTTGGGAGAATGCTCCGGCAACGGCCGGGCCGTTGCCTCAGAATCGCCGTTGTTTCACCCGAAGTCTTCGCAAGTCCGACTCGGCGGGAGGGGAGTCTCTCAGAGAGGCGCGGGAAGAGGCGCCGCAGGGATTTCTCCCGGCTCAGCGTCGCCTTCACGCAGGCAAGACGCGCCTCACATTTTGGCAAGCAGCTCCTGCGCCTGCGGAGCCAACCGGCTGTTGGGGTGATCGCGCAGCAGGCGTTGCAGCGCCGCACGCGCTTCTTCACGGCGTTGCAACCGCAGCAGGCTGTTGCCGAGAATGAACAGCGCGTCATCCTGGCGGGCTGATTTCGGAAATTGCATCACCCGCTGGCAGGCGGTGACCGCCGCAGCATAATTCTGCAATTCGTACTGCGCCTTGCCAAGCCAGTAATGGCAGTTGCTGATCAACACGTGGGCGGGGAAAATCTCAATCAACTCCGTAAACTGCCGCACGGCCACTTCATAGCGCCGGGCGTAGATGTTTTGCAGGGCCTGCTCATAGGCGCCGGCAAAGCTGGTGGGACGCGCCGCAGTGGCGCTGGCCGGAGGCTTTGCTTTTTCGCCGCCGGCCGCAGGACGAGGCGGGGAGACTTTGGCGGACGGGACGCCGGCACGTTTGCGCGGCGCAGCGGAAGCGGTTGCAGCAGACCGGTGTTCCGCCGTTGCCGGCGCGCGGCGGGGCGCCACTTCCACCGGCGCGCGCATGGCCGGCTCGGTGCGACCGGTGCGCCGCTGATCCGTGAAGAGTTCGGGCACCGCCAGTGTGCCGCCTTTGAAAAAGAGGACGCCAACTCGAATGCCGAGAAAAGCATCATGGTTGCCGCTCACCACGGCATCCAGGCGGTCACTCGCCTGAAAATGATAAACCAGGCTGGCGTGCCAGAGCATGTGCGCGTGCGGCTGCCAGCGCGCGCCGGCACCAAGCAAAATATTGCCGGCATGCAACCGTTTGGAACCGGAAACGCGAAAATTGAGATACCCGGCGCCCGCCAAAAGATAAGGGCGAAAGCGTTGCGAAGGGATCACATCATAGTTGAGCCAGAGCTCGCTGCCCACCATTTGGGTGCGCAGAGCACTGGCCGTTTGGTAAGTGGGATACTGCAGGGTCAGGCGGAAAGGCAGAGTGGCATAGCCCAGCGACAGGCTCAGGCCGGTGCGCGCGGACACGCGCCGCTCCAACCTCGCCGACAGGCCGGGGCCATAACCGGCTTGTGTGACACGGCCGGTGGCCACGGTACCGCTGGCAGAGATCAACTGTGCCGCGCGTCGCGGACTGGTCAAGCGTTGCGCTGCAAAGCTGAAACCGTAAAGCCAGCGACCACCGGTGGGCTGGCTGTGGGCAGCCATCGCACTCACAAGCAGCACGGTGCAACCGAGGGCGGCAGTCAGGCGAGATTTCCACTTCCTTGTCATGGCTCGTTCCTCATCCTGAGGGAGAAAACGACGGCAGAGACCGACGGCCGGTGGGCGCAGCGCTGGCGCCGCCCGGGCCGAAAATCAAACATCTCAAATCAAGTCGGCTGCTATGACGACGTCGAGTCGATGCCCCTCCACATTTTTGTGATGCTGTGCGACAGCCTGCCAGAGCAGGCTCTTGTCATCCAGTTCCCAGTGCTGCCTGCGGGAAGAAGCTTTTGCTGTGTGCCCAAACGTGGCCGGCTTGTGCGATATCACGTGGCGGTGCCCGCCTGGCAAGGCTGAGCGGGGATTTCCCAAACGGCGCATCGCCGGGTCTTTCCGGGGATTTTGAAGCATCAGTCGAATCTTGGCGGAGAAACATTTTCTCGAAAGGGCAGACTTTCGGAAAAACCTGAAGCAGACTCACAGTTTCGCCAGCATCTCCTCCGCGGCACCGACAAATTCGCTGCTGGGATACTCCCGGATCAATTGATTGAACACCCGGCGGGCTTCCTCCGTGCGGTTGAGCTGCAGATAGCTGCGCCCCAGCATGAGCAGGGCGTTGTCCTTCTTGAGGGAGAGCGAAGCGCGCAGCACCTGGTTGAATGATTCCACCGCCGCCTGATAACTGCCGAGATTGAAATAGGCCTCCCCGCTCCAATAGTGGCAGTGACTGACCAGCGCGTGGTTCGGAAAGCGTGCCGCCAGCGTCGCAAAGATGTCGATTGCTTCCTGGTAACGCTTGGCGGTCAGCAGGCTCAGACCCTGCTCATAAGCCAGCGAGAAACTCGCACTCGAGCCTTTCAGGGGTGCGGCCGTCGCACGGCTCATTGGCGGAGCGCCGCGGTCAGCCGCGAAATTGCCGTTGGCGCTGGCCAGGCTGCCGCTTTGCAGCGCCTGCAAACGCGACTGGCGGTCAGCCAGGGTCTCTTGCAGCGAGGAAATCTCCCGCTCTTTCAATTCGATGCCCTGGGTCAATTCATCCGCCAACGATTTGAGACGAACGTACTCCTCCATGTCCAACTGCTCATCGCCGGCGACACGGCCGGACTCCGCACGGCCGCTGCCTGCACCAAAGGAATCCGTCTGCGTGTCATCGTCGAAGGCCGGATCCTTCTGGTTTTCGGCATCAAACGGCGACATCCCGCCTTCTTCGCTGAAGAGGTTTTCATCGGGCGTTTGGGCGCGTGACCGGCCGCCAAACAGGTAGCGCACACCCACCTGGCCTTCCACCACCAGGTAGTTGGCATCACGCCGGGCCGGAGTGAAGACGCTGAGGCCGCTGGTATCCTGGCGGCCCTTGAGAATGCCGTGCAACCGTCCCAGGCCGGTCAGGGCAAAGCGTTCGCTCAGGTGAAAATCAAAGCCGAGGGCACCACTCACGGAGGGGCTCAACTTGCTGCGAATGCGCGTGCCATTGGCGAAAGTGCCACCCGTGGACCCGCGCAGATCACGCACGTCCCAAAAGATGAAGCCGGCGCCGCCATTGAGAAACGGCGCGAAGCGCTGGTTGCGAAAGGGGTAGTAGTAAACGTTGCCCGTCAGCGCGATGAGATTGGTTTTAAAAGGGAAGGAATTGTCGGAATTGAACATGCTGCCGATGCCCGTCCAGGCCCGCACCCATCCGCCCGCGCCCTCCACACCCAGGGTGAGGCGGTCGGTGAGGACATAGCGGGCGGAAAGTCCCGCCCATTGGTCGACGGTGGAGTAATCGACGATATCGCCCGCCATTTTGATCGGACCGCCGAGAATCCCAATGGAATACCGGCCCGCCGGATACTGCGCCCAAGCTCCCACGGCGGCGACACCCACCAGCACCAGCGCAGCCTTTAGACTACTTCGCATACGATCATCTCCATGTAGCTTGATGATATTATCCCGGTCCCTGGCACCCCACACAAAACCGATGTCCGCTTACCGCTGGTGGTCATCATCAAATCTTTTCACGCAAGGCTTCTGCTTGAGCGACAAATTCGCTGCGGGGAAATTCCTCGATGAGGCGATTGAACGCCTGGCGTGCCTCCTCCCGGCGATCGAGCCTGGTGTAACATTGCCCCAGCATCAGCAGGGCATCATCACGTTTCAAGGATTTGGGAAATTCCAGAACGCGTTCGAAGTCGGCAATCGCCGCCGGATAGTTCTCGGCGCGGTACTGTGCTTCCCCCCGCCAGTAGTAGCAATTGCTCGCGAGGCTGTGATTGGGAAACTGGTTGATCAAAAAGGAAAATTGCTCCACCGCCTGCGCATATTGCTTGCGGTGAAAGCTGGCCAACGCCTCTTCATAGGCGCGGGAGAAACTGGTGGCGCCGGGGCTGGTCGCGGGCGGCGGCACAGCGGCGGGTTTCGGCTTTTTTTTGAGCTCCTTTTCCAGGACGGTGATTTGTTCGCGTTTGGAGACCAGCGCCGTTTGCAGCGAAGCGATTTCATTCTCCTTGCTGCTGATGGCCTGATTGATTTCCTCGACCAGCGATTTCAGGCGAATGTATTCCTCCATGTCTTGTTGCCCGCTGCCGTCAGCCTCCGGCCCGTCCTCCAGCTCGACCAAACGGCTCTCGAGATCCTCTTCGCTTTCCAGCGCTTCCAGCGGTGACTGCCCGGCTTCGCTTTCATCCAGTTGTTCCAACATCCCGAAGGTTTCGTCGAGCGGGCTGTCCATTTCGGAACGGCCGAGGAATTTGGTGATGCCGAGACGGGCGCTGACAAAGGTGTCCCGCCCGCCTTTTTGCGTGTCAAGGTTCTGGCTGGTGGTGTAATGAAAGGCGCCGCTGAAATTCAAGGCCACGGTGGGCGAAACCATGTAACGCAGCCCCGCACCGGCGAGGGCGGCGGCATCGGTAACGCGCTTGGTGGGAAAATTTTGCCCGCGCGGTTTGAAGCCTTCGTAGCGCAAACCGCCGGCACCCAGCAGGACATAAGGATGGATACTGCCGGTGTTCAGAATCTCATAATCCAGCAACAGATTGGCATAAAGCAGCGAGGACTTGAGCGTCAGTGTTTGCCGCGCACCCGTTGCGGTGACGCCGGCGAAATTGAAGGGCAGCGTGGCATAACCCACAGTCAGGCCGGCGCCCAAACGGCTGGAGAAGCGGCTGCCCAGCATGCCTTCCAGACCGAGGCCCAGGCCCGAGCGCCTGTCATAGCTCACCAGTTTTTGTGTGCCCCCGGCAAAGCCGAAGAGCAACCCCTTCGGCAGACTCTGCGCGCTGGCCGCTCCGAAAAAAGCGCTGCAGGCAAAGGCGGAAATGAGGCTGAAGCACGTTCGTCTCATGACGACTCTCCTGAAGTAGTTTGCGTCCTTGCAGACAGCCGCGGGTCAGGGTTGCGGTTTGGAAACCCTGGTCACTGCATGGTTGGGATCGTGAACGAGGCCCAGAAACGGCTGCAACTCAACAGGAATGACTTCCTTGATCGTGATGTTCTGATTTGAGTAAAGATTGTAGGCCTTGACCAGCTCCTCCATTTTGTCGCGCAGCGGCGCGATGGCGTGATAATCCCGTCCCTGTTCCACCTGCCGCCGCAGCGAGACGATGGTGTCGCCGATTTGCTCGAAATAATAGTTTTGCATCGACTGGCTGATCAAGCCTTCGACCGAGGCATCGACATCCCTCTCCTTCTCCGCCAGTTTTTTCAGGGTGTTCTTCAAGTGAAAGAGATTGAGTTCTTTGACCAGTTGCCGTTCCAGGCCGAGGTAGACGAAAAGCGCGGGGTGCTTCTTGTAGTAATCCGTCTTGCGTGCAACAGTTGACAGCAGATACTGCTCGACGAGCGTCCGTTCTTCCAGCGTCAATTTGCGATGGCTGGCATAGCGCAGGGCATTGGCCTCGGCATGATATTCCACTCGTATCATCAGATCGGCAAAAGTGAAATAGAAGAGCTCGTTCATGGTGGTTTCTTTCAGGTGGCGGTGGTGGCCACTCCTTCCTGCTTGAAAGTTTCCCAGGCATACCGAACGGCGTCTGGCAAACTGCCGGCCCGCCACTCCGCGGTCAGCACGGCGGCTCCCAGTCGCTGCAACATGACCATCCGAACGGCGCCGGCGGTGGCCTTCTTGTCCCGCGCCATCAGATGCTCTAATTCGTTCATAGAAATACCGTCGCACGGCAGTCTTAGCGGAAGGCTGCGCAAAAATTTCTCAAAGCGGGTGAAATCGTCGGCCGAAAGATAACCGGAGGCATGGGAAATGTAAGCCTCTGCCAGCATGCCCAGCCACACGGCTTCCCCATGGCGCAGGCGCTCAAAGCCGGTGGCGGCTTCCAGCGCATGGCCGATGGTGTGTCCAAAATTTAACAAAGCGCGGCTGCCGGCCTCGCGCTCATCGCGGCTGACGATTGCACTTTTGATCTCGCAACTGCGCCGGATCACCTCAACCAACACCGGTTGGTCGAGCGCCAGGATCGCGGCGAGATGGGCGCGGAGATACTCGAAATAAGCGGCGTCTGCGATCACGGCGTGCTTGACAACCTCCGCCAGCCCGGCCACCACTTCACGCGACGGCAGCGTTGTCAGCGTGGCGGGATCGATGAGCACCAGGCGGGGCTGATGAAACGCGCCGATCATGTTTTTGCCCAGGCGGTGATTGACACCCACCTTGCCGCCGATGCTGGCATCCACCTGCGCCAGCAAGGTGGTGGGTGCCTGCACCAGGGGAATGCCGCGCATGTAGGTGGCGGCGACAAACCCTGCCAGATCACCCACCACCCCGCCGCCGAGCGCAAGCACCACGGTTTGCCGATCACATTTGCGTTCGAGCATCCGGGCGATGATTTGTTCAAACGTTGCCAGCGTTTTGTGCGCCTCGCCCGCGGGAATGACGATCTTCTCCACCTTCAGCCCGGCCTGACGCAGGCTGGCGAGCACCGTCTCACTGTGGTGAACATCAACCCTGGCGTCGGTGACGACTACAAAACGCGCGCCAACACCGCTTTGCGCCAGCACTTCACCGCAAGCGGAGAGCAATCCTGCCGCAATCACAATGGGATAGCGGCGTGTTTCCAATTCAACATGCAGGGTGATCATATTGAACGGTTTCAGAAAAGGAAGTTAACAGGGAAACAAAGGAGGGCAGATTGCGCTTGTCCTTCAATCTGCAATCCGGTCAACGTCACGCGAGGCTGAAGGATGGTCGCAAAAAATTCGGGGGCGGGCCGCCTGCTCATTCGCTGCTGGAATGCTCCTCTCCCAGACGGCGCTCCGCGCGGCGGCGGGAGAGACAAAGCGGCCACACCAGTCCTGCACCCGCAAGAAATCCACCGAGATGAGCATACCAGGCCACGCCGCCGGCACCGGCGTTGGTGAGGCCATGGACAATCTGCCAGCCGAGCCAGAGCACCATGTAGATCAGCGCGGGCAGGCGCAGCAACACCAGTGGCGCGAAAAACAGGATGGTGCGGCGGGGATAGAGAACGAGATAGGCACCCATGACCGCGCTGATGGCACCGCTCGCACCGATCATGGCTTTCGTGCAGGCCGGCACCGCGGCAACATGGATCATGCCGGCGATCAACCCACCGAGCAGGTAAAAGACAAAATAGCGCAGATGCCCCATGGCCACTTCGATATTGTCCCCGAAGATCGCCAGCGACAGCATGTTAAAAGCCACATGCGCGGGGTGAAAAGCGTTTTGCACGAACATGGCGGTGAACACGTTCCACCAATGCTCCCCGTGCCAAATCTGCCGGGGCACAACGCCATGGGACAGCATGAAGTGTTCGGCGGCGTTGTCCGGCAGTGCACGCAGATAGAAAAACACCGTCAGGTTCGCAACGATGAGCAGGTAGTTGACGACCGGCAGGCCGTCATTGGGGTTGTCATCCTTGAGCGGAACCATGAGTTCTCCTGCATCCCCAAAATGAAACGCCCGGGCTATCGCTGCAATCGCCCTCGCCACCCACGCGGCAGGCGGGCGCGCAACAGCGGCGACCGGCCGGTTGCCGCTTCACACCGCCCGTGCGGGCAGTCGCGCGCTAACGCACCGTAAACTGGATTTCCCGCCGCGTGACATTGCCACACTGATCGCGCGCCTCCACCACCAGGGCGTGCGTCCCGGGCGTCAGGCCGGTTTTCGGTCGATACCGAAGCTGTTTGGCCTCCGGATCATACTCGGCGATTACCTTCACGCCATCCAGGCGCATCACGAGGCTGCGCTCGGACGCGAAGCCGGAGATGCTGTCATCGACCGTGACTACAAATTTCGGACGGCGATCGGTCACGACCCCGCCGGGCGCGGGATGACGCACGATCACGACCGGCGGCACGTCGTCGCGAATCAGGGTAAAGTCACCCAGGCGGTAGACTTTCGCCGCGACCGTGCGCTCCCTCAGATTCAGTTTGTTGTCGAGAAACTGCCAGCCCGTCTCAGAACGGGTGGCGACCCCAAGCTGCCCGGGGTTGGGCAGCGAATCAGGAAAGCTGATTTCAATCGTGGCGCCATCGTCCAACGGCACCTCCTGCGGGGCCACGCGATAGACCGCGCCCAGCGGCCCGCGGCTGCCGGGATCAACTTCGATACGGCCGTAGACCGGCCAGTAAACCGATTCGGCATTGAAATGCACGCGCAGCCCGCCGTCTGCTGCGCGCAGGGTGGCTGTCTGCTGTGGCCGGATGGCAAAATTGGCGAACCGCTCGCGCCACTGCGCACGCGCGCCGGCAACGCTGCCGCCACTCACCTCGAGGGTGACAGAGTCCGCGGCAATCGCCGCCAGCGGCACCACGGCCGCATAGCGATTGGCCTCCGGTGTCAGCAGACGCGGCGTGACGACGCGCTCACCGGCGGTGAGCGTCAATACCGGCGGCTGCTGCACAGGCCAGGTGGCGGAAATGTCCACGTGCAAAAACTGCGGGTGAAAATTTTTGCGCACGATGAATTGCAAAGGCGCGGCCTCCGTTGCGGCCGCCGCGGCCAGATAAAACGGCAGCGAGGACCGGCCGTTTTGATCAGTGGCCACGAAGCGCACCACGGGTGCACCGTGATGATGCACAAAAACCTCCGGCTCGCCGGCAGGGGCCGGCAAGTTTGCCGACGCGGCCGGCGCATCCGCGGCCGCCTCATGCCCGGTGATTTCCCACGCCAGCGAGCTGTCGGTGGGATCAACCTGGGGGTACACCGCACCCAGCTCGCGCCATTGTTTGCCGCCCACCAGCACCGCCGCGGCGACTTGCTTCACTTCATGAGGCGGTGAGAGCGATTTCACGGTGCACACCATCCGGTTCGACTGCTGTTCCCGCACCGTGACGCTGATCATGAACGGCGGCACGACCATCAGTTTGCCGGTCAGGGTTCGGGCGTTGCCGTAGTAATCTGCGGCGATCACGCGAAACTCATGCTCGCCCAACCCCAGGCCGGGCGTCTCAACGGCGGGGAAGGCTGGGGTAAGCAAACCTTCTGAATCAGACAGGCCGGCAAGAGTGGCAGCCACAGGCCCCGCCTGCAGGGCGCCGGCATGGGCGTTGAGATGCGTGTAGATGGCCAGCGGATTCGCCGGATCACGAAACAGGCGGTGCAGGCGGCCGTGGCCTTGCTGGCTCAGCGCAAAGTCCTGCACCAATTCGATGAATTTGTTCTCGTCAAATGAAAGACGGTCAAATTGCGATTCGAATTGCAGGCTGTCATCGACGAAGAGCTGGAAGCGATAGACGCCGAATTGATTGTGCACACCGGACACCCGGTCGAAGGCTGCCACGGCCAGGCCGACACGGCCGGCAACGCGAATCGGTTGCGGAATGACAAAACGGCCATTGACATGGAGGGGACGATACACTTTGGGAAGAAAGTTGTCATCGATGAGCGCGCCGGGGGTGAGCGGGATCACGGCGAAGGCAGTGATCGTGGGCGCCACCTGATCGAGCACCGGGAAATTGCGGCTGAGCGGATTGGTGGGCCGGCCGTGACGGTCGCGGATCTCAAAATGCAGATGCGGCACCCCGATGCCGGTGTCGCCGGTGTAGCCGATGACTTCGCCTTGCTTCACCGGCAGCATGCCGGGGCGAAAGGACACATCGATGCGAAATTCGCCGGCAGCCTCCTGCTGGCGTTCGGCGATCGCCTGCAGCGTATCGTTGAAACGTTCGAGATGTGCATAGACGGCCAGCTCGCCGGTATCCAGACGCAGATAAAGGGCGCGGCCATAGCCGAATGGCGAGACCACCATGCGTTCGAGGTAGCCGCTGCGCGTGGCGATCGCCTGGTAGCCGGTTTTGTTCCACGTTTTGACATCAATGCCGGCATGAAAACGCCGCGGCCTGGTTTCGCCAAAAGCCGAAGTGAGATACCGGCTGGCGTCGGTGGGCCAGACATAGTCCTGCGCCCACGCGGCGCCGGCCAGCACCGTCAAACTCAAAGTCCAGAACATCCTCATGAATGAATCTTCCTGCCGAGAAGTTGGCTCAATGCCCGTGGTTCATCGGTGATGATGCCGTCCACTCCAAGATCAATCAGGGGACGGAACTGCCTGGCTTCGTTGGCGCCCCACACCAGCAGGTAGAGTCCGCGTTCGCGCGCGGCGCGCAGGAAGCGGGGGGTGAGCGCTTTGAAATGGACGTGCAAGCCTTTCACACCGGTCAGACGGCTGACCGGCGGGCCGGTGCGGCCGTGCAGACCATGCCCGGTCAGGATCAGGCCGGTGGGCACTTCCGGCGCGAGCACGGCCAGCTTGCGCAGGATCAGCGGATTGAACGAAGACAAAACACATTTGTGGGCCGCCTCGTGGCGGTAGAGCAGTTCCAGCAGGCGCGCAAGTTTGCGCGTTTGGATGTTGGATACCGCCTTGATTTCGATGTTTAGCAACAGGCGGCCGCCTGCCATTGCCAGCGCGTCCGCCAGCGTGGGCACCGGCTCACTGCGAAAGGCTTCGCCGAATTTGATGCCGGCATCCAGACGGCGGATCTTTTCGAGCGAGGTCATGCGGATGTAACCGTGGCCGTTGGTGGTCCGGCCCAGGCGCTGGTCGTGAAACACCACCCACTCGTGCGAACGGCACAGGCGCACGTCGAATTCGATACCGTCAGCGCCGTGCGCCAGCGCGGCATGGAAGGCTGCCAGGGTGTTTTCCGGAGCGCAGGTGCGCGCCCCGCGATGCGCGATATTGAGCGGAGGCTCTTCACGCAGGCGATGGAGAAACAAATTCGTCATGAGAATCAAAGATAACAGCGGGCGACAAAAATACAATCAGAAACTTGCCCGGCGAGGTTCGAGGCTGCGCAGAATTTCGGCGAGGCGGTGCGCCAGGTGCTGGCGCGAGAATTCCAGTGGTGCCGGCGGCGGCATACCGGTCGCGGCGGCGCAAAACTCCTTGTAGAAGGCCAGCAGCGCGCGGGCGATGGCATCATAAGCATGGAAATCGCAATGGCGGCTGCGCGCATGTTGCAAGAGAAAGTGCACCCCTTCGATTTTTTCACCGATCAGCAGAATCGGCTTGCGGGCCGCCAAATATTCAAAGGTCTTGCTGGGAATAATGGTCGCGCCGGTGCCGGGATTGGCGAGAAACACCAGCAAATCCGCGGCCTGCATTTCCGCCACCGCCCGGGCATGGGGCACATAGCCGACGCGATCCACGAACTCATGCAACTTCGTCTGTGCCAGCCATTGCGGCAGGCAACCGGTGAGATCGGCGCCGACCAAACGCAAACGCACCTTCTCGGGGGACAAGCCGGCAGTGTCGACAAAGGCGCGAAAGCCGGCCAGCAGCGGCCGCGGATCCTGAATCTGCGAAAGCGCGCCAACATAGGAGACCTGAAAGCGGGTGTCACGGCGTTGCACCTCGGCGGCGAAATCCTCGTGATCGTAACCGTGCGGCAGGAAATGGGTGGTGCCCGGCGGCCGTCCGCCGGTCTGCTGCAACTGTACCGCCAGCCCCTGCGAAACCGCGGTCACGGCATGTGCCGAGCGCAGAATCATTCTCTCCAGAAAATTTTGCAGCGCGCGATGCAGGCGGGTGGGCGCCTGGTGAAATTCCTCGCGCAGCCAGGTGTCGCGAAAATCACAGACCCAAAGAACTTTTTGAAAGCGGGCGAGCAGCCAGCCGACGAAGTGGCAGGAATGGGGCGGCCCGGAGGTCACGACATGGCGGATACCCCGGCGCCGCACTTCGCGCCACGCCCGCCACCAGGCAAACGGCAGCCACAACACGCGCGGATCGGGCAGGAGGAACCAATAAAGCAGAGCTCCCCTCCCCCCGCCCGGAGGCCGGCGGGGTGCCGCGCCGCCACGCAACAGATGCAGCACCCGCGCCGGATCGAGCGAGCCGGTGCGCAGAATGGTGGTTCCCTGCAATTCGGCCAACAAGCTGGGATCGGAAGCATAGTATGCCACCGGTTTGACCGTGACCACGCTGACCCGCCAGCCGGCGCGCACGAGAAACTTGCACCACTTGGCCACGCGCAATGTGCCGGCCATGCCCAGCGGCGGAAAATAGTAGGCGATGAAAAGCACATGCGGCTTGTCATCCGCGGCGGGGCTGGTCGAAGGCTCAGGGGTTGATTTTTTCCGCAACACTTTTATCCTTTTTCATGAACCTGTCAGCCAGCCGGCGGGCCACCATCCGTTGGAACGCCCGCCACTCCTGCGGCTCGAAGAATCCCACAACCGCGAGCGCGAGCGGAAAGGACAACAGCAATGCGGCGCGCCACCACATGGCCGGCGCCGCCAGCGCATGCACCCCGTAAAACACCGCCGTTACCACTACGATTTTCACGAGACGCGAACATTCATAGGCGATGAAATACAGCCGCTGCGAAATCACCCAGGACAGCAGCGCCATGATGGCGTAGGCGGCCACCGTGGCCCAGGCCGCACCGGCCATGCCGAACAGCGGAATGAGCAGGAGATTGGCACCGGCATTCACCAACAGGCTGGTGCCGGTGATGAGGGGAAAATAAGCAGTCTTCTCCTGCAGGGTGATGCCGGCCAAAAAGTTTTGCGCCACGCCATACAGCCAGTAGGCGAGCATCACGATCGGCACAATGAACATGCCGCTCCAGTAGGCCTCGCCGAACAGATGAAACGCGCCCAGGCGCAGGCGCACGATGGCCTCGAGAAAAAAACTCATGGCCAGAAAGATCACCGCGCAGACGAACATGAAATAGGTGAGGACGCGGGCAAACACGGCCCGGGCACCGGCGTCCGCCGCGGTGTTCATGAAAAAAGGCACCCAGGCAAACCGAAAAGCCGTGACCAGCAGACTCATCAACAAGCCCAGCCGATAGCCGGCACTGTAAATGCCGACTGTTGGCAGATCGGTCAGCAGGCGGAGTAAAAAGCGGTCGAGCTGATCAATGGCGACCACCGCCAGCGTCGAGGGCAGGAAAGGCAGACCGAACCGCAGCAGGAGGAGCAGCGTGTGCCGGTCGAAGGCGAAGCGCAGATGGCGCAGGGTGAGCGGCAACAGCAGCAGGAAGGACAACAGCGAAGCCAGGAGATTGGCTTCGAAGATACCGGCCAGGCCGCGACCGAGTGGGAGCAGGAACAAGTAATTGAGCAGGAAGCTGAGCGCAACGCTGACCACGCGCTGGGCGATGAAGGGCACGGAACGCTCTTCCGCGCGCAAAAGTAAAAGAGGCAAGAACGCCAGGGCATCGCAAAAGAGGTTGGCAGCAGCCAGTTGCACCAAGTGCGAATAACCGGGCTGCTCGAACAGCCAGTCGGCGATCGGCCGGGCGGCGATCCACGCCACCAACGAAAACAACGCCGCCACCACTGTGATCGCCCAGAAGGCGGTGGCAAAAATGCGGTGCTTGTCCGCGGGCGAGCGGGCCGGGATGTAGTATCGCAGAAACGCCGAATCCAAACCGAAGCCGTAGACAATCGTCATCACCGCCATGCTGGAGAACAACAGGCTGGCAATGCCGTAAAGATCGCTGGGCAGAACATTGGTGTGCAGAGGGATGAGCAAAAACCCCAGGGAGCGGGCGAGCATGTGCCCGAGGCCATAGACGAGGGAATGATGAGTCAGCCTTTTGATGCTGGCAAACATGTGCGAAGCGCCGCAGCTCTGTCGATCCTACGGAACCATTTGCCTCAGACACATACCGTCGCAGATGACGGGCGCAATGTATCACCAGGCAATTCCCGATTCAAGCGAATTCTCGAAACCAGACCGTTGGACCAACGATGAGGTGACCGGTATGATCCAAGCTCATGGTCGCAGAAAATTGAATCAGGAAGACTTGCGGTTCGTGGTGACGACGCTCGGCCGGCCGGGCGAAAAGGAGACCACATTGCTGCAGTTGCTGGCCGATCCCGATACGCGCGACGCCATACTCGACCATCCCGTCCTGTTTGCCAGGCTGCAGGAAAAAGGCCCGACCCCGCCGATTTCACTCTTTCTCTACTTCTATCTACTGTGCCGGCAGGCACTCAGGGAACACGGCATCGACGATCGCGCCACCACCGATTATCTCGCCAGCCTGTTGGCGGAGTTTGCCCGAGGCAATCGCGCCTATCGCGTGCATGCGCAATCGCAGAAGGAGTATCAGTATCTTGTCGACCTGATGAATGACATGCTCTCTGCCAGCACGGAGGAGGAATTTTATCTGCGCAGCCATTTGGGCGACTATGCGTTGTTCCTGACCGGCATCTTTCCCGCCTTCATCTATCATCGTGCCAAATACCATCCCCCCTCGCCCGACTTTTCCTATTACGAACAGGTCGGCAGCAGCAACTACCATCTCGCCGCACAACATGCCATGGCGGAACGCTATCGTCTGAGCGGCATTTTGGAATTGCTGGGCCGCGAATTTCGCCGAGTGCGGCTGGCACTCAACCACCTGGCTGACAATTATCTGCAATTGGATCGCAACCCGGGCGCCACCGACAAGGTTATGCGCCGTCTCGATCATTTCATCGAGCAACGCCGCGGCAACTGAACTGCCCCGCCACGGCGTGACGGGACCAGCACACGGCGGATCGACCGCAGGCGTTAAAAGCAGCATGCCCGCCGGGCAAAAAAGATATGGGATCGGATTGCCTGTCCGGTTTCATCACTTGCCGGGTGGGGAATGCAGTCAGGCGTGCAGGTGGCGGGAGGTGCAAGCACAAGCGGGGGATTGCCGTCTTCTGACAGGTTAAAGACGACGGTATGGAGGAACGGCATACCTGGCGGTTGCAATAGGCGGCGCCGGGGGCAGTTCACTCGTTGCGTCCGCCGTTGTTTTCGGCAATCATCTTGCGCACGCGCTCCTTCAGCACTTCGACAAGAAAGGGCTTGGGCAGGAAGTCAGTGCGCGGCAGGCGCAGGGCGGCTTCGAGTTTTTCGGAATCCCGGAATCCGGTGAGCAGCAGCACCGGGATGTGGGCAATTCTGGCGTCGGCGCGGATGGCTTTGAGCGTGTCGAGGCCGTTCATCTCCGGCATGACCACGTCCATCACGATCAAATCCGGCAGCTCGCGGCGGATGATCTCCAGGCCCTCCCGGCCGTTGCCCGCCTCCACGATTTCATAGTGTTCCCGGCGCAGGGCATGACGAATGAGATGCCGGATCGGCGCTTCATCGTCAATCGTGATGATTTTGATGGACGGTGCCGCTGCGGGGCTGGGATTGGGGGTGTCGGTCACACTCACGTTTTCCTCGTCCCTGAATCTGGCATTGCCTGGCCTGCGTGGAGCAGGCTCATCTCCTTGCGAAGCACACTACCCCTGCTCCGGAACAACCGGCGATACGATTCTCACACTGGTTTCGAAAAGCTCGCCCGCATTCAACACCGCTTCCAGCTTCCTTTCGGCCTCCTGCGGATCGCGACACTCCTCGGGGGTGATCCTGCTCACCCAACTGCAATTTTGTGCCAGCCATCGTGCCGCAAGCTCGACTTCGCAGGGCGGCGGGCCGGCTGGTGCCGCGGCGCCTTCACGCCAAAAAGTTGCCAGCAGCTGCTGCACCCGCTTGCCGGGTTTGCGGCGCACCGGCAGCCTGGTCCGTCGCAGGGCGCTGGGCGAAAGGAAATAGACGACCACGTGTTCGCCGCCGATCCCATGCCCCGGCCGCTTGATCGGTACGATGAATATACCGCTCTTTTTTTCCGGTTGCGTAGTCACGGCATGGAGGCGTTGCCGGCGGTTGAGCGCGGGCTTGAAGCGCTGGATCAACACCTGCTCGCGCAGCAGGGCGTCCAGCTCGGTGTCGGTCACTTCGAAATGCAATTGCCGTAGTTGTGCCTGCTGCTGCTGCAGCTTGCGATCTTCCGGCGTGGGTTGTCGAAAATAAGTTTGCAACCGCCGGCGCAAATTTGCGGCCTTGCCCACATAAATCACCCGGCCGGCGGCATCCTTCATCAGATACACCCCCGGCGCGGCGGGCAATTGTGCGACGAACTTTTCATCAAAAGCGAACCTGCCAAAGTTCACTCGTGCCGGGCGGCGCGCCAGGCCGGCGAGCTGCTCCCAATTCGTCAAACCCTGCGCCTGCGCGGCCTCGCGCAAATGCGCCACAATCTCACTCTCCGCGGTGAGGCGGTGGCTCAGTCCCTCCTGCCAGGCGGGATTGCCACACAGTTCGGCATAAAGCGCCGGCAAGCGGGGCGGACGCGGCAACTGCAGCAGGTGGCGCGCCAGGCGGGCGAGCGAAATCGTGCGCCCCGGCAGGAAAGGCTGCCGCGCCAGCGCGGCGATGCGGCCGAGCGCCAGGCTCGCGGCCTGCGGATGCCACGAGACAAGCACCGCCTGCTGCAGCAAACCCGACCATTGCTGCCAAAACGCCGCCGCCGTGACGGTGGGCAAATCGGTGGTCACCGCAGCGGTATCCTGCACCACACATGCCATCGCACGCTCGCCCAATGCACTGTCATGCAAAACACCCAAAGCGATGACTATGGCAGTGGCCTGCCTGAGCTCCACCGGCCGCATGGGGGTTTCGACCAGGCAGGCCGGCGGTGATTGCGATGACGGGGAGGCAACGAGATGCCAGTTGCCCAGGCCATCGTTCACCACGTGTGGATCATCATGCAGCACAGCCGCCAGCAACTGGTCGGCCTGCGCCGGCCCGGCATTACGCAGGTGAAACAGGGCGCGTGCAATCGCCACCGCGGAGGCATGGCCGCCGCATTGCTTCAGGAAGGCATGAATTCGATCTCGCATGGCAGGCGCGCCACGTTTCCACCCGCCGGCCGGCGGCCGGCATTGAAACAAAAAGGGCGCTTTCCCTCGCGCAGCCGCAACGTCCTGCTGCCACCGTTCCGTTGCTGCTGCGCCACGGGAGAACGCCCTTCACGAACCATCGTGATTGTCATGCCCAACTCCTGCGTCGTGGTTATGGCACCCCGGCGACTCGCGGCAGAGTGTCGGGGGCTCACCCGCTTGCGGCCCGAAGAGAGAAGCTACCCCACAGCACAGGCAAGTTGAGAAACGCGGCGTTAAAATAGACCAGGGGTCGAATAAAGTCAAGCAAAAATTCCGCGGCCGTTTTCACCGGCACATCCGCATGTGAATCTTATTCATCCAGTCTTGCGATTGTGTCAGAGTGCGCCGAGCCATTTGTCTTTTAATTCACGGGCGGAGGATGTGGCGGACACGAGCGGGACGATTTCGTAAGTGAACCCACGTCCCGGCCGGTAGGTGGTCGCGGCTTCGCGCAGGCGGCCACGTCGTTCGAAAAGAAATTTGACCGGTGCGCCGCTGGCGAGCTCAGCAAACAAATCCTCCCAATTTGCTGCAAAGGCTTCCCGCTGGTTGACTGCGAGAATTTTATCACCACGTTCGAGACCGGCCTGATCAGCCACGCTGCCGAGAGTCACCTCCGCCACCACCAGTTCGCCACCTGCCTGCCAGGCCAGCCCGACATCCGCCGGCCGGCTGTGTTCCAGCACTTTGAGTTGCAGGCCGGCATGCTGCAGGAAACGGTTGTAGTCCACCGCCTGGGTGCCGCGCACAAAGGCGGCAAAAAAATCGTCGAGACTGACGCCCGCCATTTCTTCCACCACTTGCTGGAAGTCGGCGGCAGTGTAGCCTTTGCCCTGCAGGTAGTAGCTTTCCGGCGGGCAGACGAAGAAACGATCATAGAGCGTGGCCAACACATCATCGAGCGAGCGCCGGTTGTTGCTGCGCTGCCGGATTTCCAAATCCAGCAGCATCCCCAGCACGGCGCCGTGGTTGTAGTACGAGGTGAAATGCTGCTTGACACGGGTGTCGTCCAGCGGTATGGGCGTGCGCAAAAACAGCCAGGTCAGCATGCTGGTGGTCTCGGCCGACTCCTGGCGTGCCCCCGGGTGCTGTTCGAAGGCGGCGATTTCCGCGGCCAGGCGCGCGAGGAATTCGCGCTCCGTGTAAAAGCCCATGCGCTTCAAGATCAGCGGCGCGTAGTAACTGGTCAGGCCCTCGGCGATCCAGAGATTTCTGCTGTAAACTTCACGGCTGTAATCAAAGGGGCCAAGCCCGGCGGGGCGAATGCGCTTGACATTCCACGTATGAAAGAATTCGTGCGCCGCCAGCAACAGCAGGCGTTCGTAGTTGTGATCGGCAGCGTTGGCGGTCATGTCGGCCAGTTCGCTGGTGACGATAAGCTGTGCGGTATTGAGATGCTCCATGCCGTCGCCGGTGGTGAGATGGGGCGCGAAATGGCAGAGAAACCAATATTGCTCATACGGCAAACCGCGGCGCAGAATACGCTCCGCGGTGCGGACGATGGCCTGCAGATCGCGCACCAAGGGTTCGAGATTCTGCCCGCGGCCGTCGTTGTGCACCACCACGAAATGTTTTTTGCCGTACAGCTCGAATTCGCGCTGCTGAAAATTTCCCATTTCCACCGGACAGTCGATCAAAATATCATAGTTCGGTGCGAAGTAGGTGTTGGCCGCGGCCGCGCGTGACAGACCGGTGGCCACCTGCCAGTCCGCCGGCGGCGGCATGACCAGCATGATGGGCAGGTGCTTGTAGTTCACAGCATACATGAAAACCGACGCGCCACTGAGATGGACATGCTCCTCATTGGCCTGACTGAAAGTGCCCGACAGCGTGTTGGCAAAGACGCGGTAGCGCAACTCGCAGCGCCGCGCTTTGCCCTTGTGCAACCGCCAGGTCTGCTTGTCCAGGCGCTCCACCGCCAGCGGATTGCCGTGCTCATCCGCCGCCCGCACCTGCGAGACGTTTTTGGCAAAATCATAAATCACATAGCGGCCCGGCGACCAGGCCGGCATGGCAAATTCCAGGACACGCTCGGCGAAGTCCTCGATTGTGATGGTGAGGTCGAGAAAATGATGCCGGCGGTCAGTGACATCAACAGTGTAGCGCAGGGTTGGTGCTGCTGCTGCGGAAACAACCAGGCTGAGGGTCATGAGCATCCATCGCGTCAGGAACATGGGGACTCCATCAACATATCCGCATATGAGCCGGAAATCAAATCGGCACGGCGCACGCCGAAGACGTGCAACAGCCGGTGCGCTTCTGCTTCCGCCCTCGCGGCGTGGCTCGCGTCGCCCGCCACAGCTTCGACCTCCACGAATTCACCCAGACCCTCCACCTGGTCGAGGTGAATGCGAATGCCGCCGCCCGGCATTGCCAGCAGATAAAGCTCGCGGCGTTTCACCACCACCACGCGAACCCCCAGCGCCTGGCGCAGCACCTGCTTCATCCGGCCGGCGTCATGCACCGGCGCGAGGGCATAGTCGCTGCGTTTCACCGCCGCCACATCAGGCCGTTGATAATAGATCAACTGGCATTCCGCCGGCGCCGCCTCGGCCGGCGTGAGCGGCGTGATCTCACGCAGCTTCAAGCGGCCGCTGGCAACTTGAAAATAGGTGTCGCACTGCCGGAAAACACCGGCAAAAGTTGCCGGCAACGTTTGCAAAACGGCCAGCAGCGCCGGCCGGTCGTGCAGGCGCGCCTTGAATTCCAAATTGATCATCTCTTCCTTTCCCGGGTGAATGCGGATTTGTCGAGCGCGAAAAACACGCTGGGCACGAGCATTTCATTTGGCTGGCTGCGGCCTCTTCCGCAGTCAGAAAAGGCGTTCCGTGGATTTGTCATGTATTGCCACAGCTTTGCCGGCATAACCCGGCGGTAAGAGTTTGGCTGCCTGAACTTTGCCTTAATTTAACCTGAATTTTGCACCCAGATTGATTTCCTCCGCGAGAAACGCCGCTTTGATCGCGACGGCCAACCCCCAGGGGGTGGTGCATAAGAAAAATTTTGCAGGCTGACGTGTCATCAACTCCGGCGGGAGTGACCTGTTTTTAGGGAGGCGGCATATCGCATCTCCCCAAACTCCGGCAGGAGTGACCTGCTTGGCCCTGCTCAAAAAACCGCGCCAGATCATGAGAAATTCTACAGACCACTCCTGATGGAATTAAAGACTCGCAAACTTCGAATGTCTCCAGACGGAGTTTTGTAAACACGCCATCTCTTCCGGGCAACAGCAAGCCAGCATGCAAAATTCAGTGCCGGACAGTTGCGAGGCCATCAATTCACGGCCGCCGGTGGTGCGGGCGCTTCGGTTTTGGGAGTCGCCGGCCGCGGCAGGGGCGGCACCAGCCGCTTGCGCCATTCCGCCAGAGTGGCCCGGCCAAAGAGCTCGAAATATTTTGCATAAAACCGATGGCGTTCGCCCGCCAGACGGGCGAACACTTTCTCGTAGCCTTGCAGCAGCAGGCTGGAAAAAGGCTGCTGCTGCAACGAGGCAGAGCGTTCCTGCACCAGCGCGAGGAAAACATCGCGGTCGTGCAAATCGCCCAGCACGGTTTGCAGTTTCTTGAAGAAGCCCAGACTCCCGGCGGCAGCCTCCCCGGCTGCGAAGCCGAGCACTTCCAGGGCATAGCGCAGCTTTTTGACAGCAATGCGCAAATTGTGCAGTCCCTCGACATGATCTTCGCCAGCAAGGGCGGCGCGCACCTTGAACACCTCCTGCAAGCGCTGCCCGAGCAGGGTGCGGGCCAGCCGGCCGGCGGTGCGCGGGCCACGCCGCCGGGCGGACGACACGTGCGCGAGTTTTTGAAAAACACTTTCGAACGCGGCCGGCAATTCCGCCACTTTGACCTTTTTGCTCAGGCGTTGCTGCATGCGCCCGCGTTCGCGCTTTTGCTGCTTCACCAGCCGGCGCAGCAAATCTTCGAGGGCGAAGCGCTCCAGCAGCTCCGTCGCATGGTCAAGTTGTTCGGTAAAGTAGGCCACCGCCACATCGGCATTGCGCGCCGCGCCCAGCGTGCGGGTGACCTGCCGTACGCGGTTATACAACCGCTCATACTGCCGCTCGGGGAAGCAAAAGGAAAAAATCTCCAGCGCCTCGCGCAGACGCCGCGACCACACACGCATGTCATGCAGCGCTTCGATGTCCTCGCCGCGGCGTGTGCCTTCTTCGCCGCGCGCCATCTCCACCGCACGTTCGAGAATGAGCTGGCGGGCGCAAACCAGCGGCGGGGTGTCGGCCGAGAGTGTCACCGGCGCAAAGGAAATCGTGCGGGTATTGAGAGAAGGGGAATGATTCATGCGAGGTTCTCTTCAGCAGGTATGCCACGGCAAAAAAACGCGCGTCATTTGCAAGTTGACCGGCAAACACGCGGCGGCCATTTTAACCTGACTCGCCAGGTTCACCACCGGATCACAGCGCTCGCTTCAAACAGACGACACACTGATCACAAGAAAATGCCACGCAGACATCGCCTGCCTGCAGGCAGAGGGCAGTCTGCGCTGCGCCATTTTTGTGACCCTCGGAACAAGCCCGGCCGGCAATCTAACAAAAAAAATCGCAGAAGCCAACACCGGCGGCAAGATTCGCCGCAGCCCGTGGCGGTGTGCTGGAGTGTGGTGACAGGGTGGGGGGAATTTGGCCGCAGCGCGAAACACCGGCACGCCGCTTTTCCACCCTGGCGGTGCCGGGGTTCTCGCCCCCTCATGCCGTGAAAATTTTCAACCTCTCGCGGCTGCGGCCGGGTCGTGGCAGGATCCATGCGTGCGGCTCAGTGCGCCGTGGCGGTTCGAGCCGCCGCGCGGCTGCCGAGATAGACCAGCTTGATGGCATCCGCAATCACCGGGCCGTCGGCCTTGTTGCTGATGGTGATGGCGGCTTCGCCACCGCGCTCGAAGCGATAGACGCCCAGCGAATTCCAGCGGCCGGAGGCACGGCTTTGATCGACCAGCACGGTTTTCTCACCACCGGCGAAACGAATGTGATGCGGCACATTCGTACCCTCGCGCGCCGTGGCGACGGTTTTGCCGTACTGGCCGTGCCATTCGAAAACTTCATAGTCTCCGGAGACCCCGATGCCCGGCCGGTAAATCGCGCGGGCTTCGCCGCTGCCCGGCGCGGCGGTGCGAAAGCCGTACAAATTTTGCCAGGGCGCGCAGCGCAAAGTATAGAAATCGAACCCATCATCGCATTGCGGCGTCCAGTCGCCGAGGAATTCCGGGTCGCGGCTGCCCGCGCTCGTGCTGCTGTGGGAATCATCGAGGATGATGTCCGCCACCACGGTGCGCGGCGTGCGGGTCAGCAGAATGGCATCGCCGACGATCATCGTGGCCTGGCCGGCGGCCTCGAATTCATGGCCTTTGAGCTGCACGGTGGTGAAAAGCTGGCCGTTGTTGAAATCCGGCTCCTGCCCGCCTTGAAAGCGATAGTATGGGCCGTTATAACCGTTCAGGGACTGCAGGTCCTCATCTTCAATCTCCGCCAGACCGCCGGTGACATTGACGATCACCGCGCCGTCATCGAAAAAGCGCACCCAGATGTGATCGCGCAGGCGCTGCACTTCGCTGGTGGGATGGCCGATCTTCACCGCCAGCTCGTCATAGTATTGATTGTAGTAATGCTCGCCGGATTCCAGGTCTTCATACTCGAAATACCAGTCGAAACACATTGCCACCCCCAGCAGAAAACGCGCGTGTTGAAAATAGTTGCGTGAGGGCGAGGGTTTGCGCGGGTCGCGGCCTTCGGGGTTGCCGTTCAACAACGAGACCACCGGCTTGTGTGCACGATTCATCAGCGTGCGGTAGGTGGTGAAAAAGAAATTCTGATCGAAGATGCCGCTGGTGTGTTCCGACACCATGCCGTTGGTCTCCTCCCAGCCGAAGTTGTGGGCCGTGCCCGAGTTGAGCAGAATGATCTGATTCGGCCCCAGGCGCTCGCGTAATTTGCGCAGCAGTTCGTCAATGCCCGCCTGCCAGTGTTCGATCACCCAGGTTTTGCCCTTGCCGCGTTCATCGAGATCGTTTTGCCCGTTGCGGTCGAGGTCGATGTCCGGGAGGTCGCGGCCGGGCCCGAGCTGGTAGGTCAAATGCTCGCGGCCGTAGATGCCGTCGGTCGCCACGCCGGCAAACACGGTATGATCGATCTCCTGGGTGAGAAAATCGAGCAGGAAGTCGATATAGCGCCGGCCCTGAACCTTTGGACAGAGATCGGAAAAATCCGAAAACCAGGAATCTTCACCATAAAGCGGAAGGCGGCGGCCCTGGGAATCGACCGCGAACCAGGCCTCTTGAAAGCCGGGAATCTCATTGCCCTTGTTCCAGTCTTTGGCCGGCAGCAGCATCACGTTGGGATTGAGTTTCTTGATGCGCCGGCCCCAGGCGGGGTCGTCATGGCGCGTCATCACCAGATCGAATTTGGCGTACCATTCGTCCGGAGCGCCGCCCCATTGAAAGATGGCCGTGCGCGGATAAGGATGATGCGCCACGGTCGTCGAAGTTGCGGAGGCGTGGTTCTGGCCATGGCGCGCCGCGATTTCCATGAGCAGCAAAATCTCATCGACCTCCTTGTAGGTCAGGCGGCGATCTGCAAGGTGGGCCACCAGTGTGTTGGCGAGTTGCTGCAGGTCATATTTCGTCACTTGCTCGCGCGAGGCGGCGTTGACAAAGGCATCGAGCGTGGTGACGAATTTTTCCTTGTTGTTGGTGACGTAACCATCGGGGAAGCAGCGCGACAGCTCGTAAAACAAATCCCCCGCCACCCAGCTCATCGCAACCTGCAGATACTTGTCGCGATTGAGCCAGAAATAAGCGGCGATGCCGCCGATCAGCAGCAGGGTGAGCAGGGCGCCTGTCAGCAGGCCGCGCAGCCAGGTGCGACGCCTGATCAAGCCCACTTCCAGCGCCAGAAGTTTTTGATACCTGCCTTCGTCCATGTTGTCGTGCAATGAAGAAAAGCAACCAACCACCATAACCGGGCTTCACCGCCTGCGACCGGGGTCGGCAGCAGCGCAATCCCGCGGGGTGGCCAGGCAAAAGAATACAGGGCGGCATGACGGCGGCGAATGACGCGCCGGCAAAAGCTGTCGTGGCAACGTGCGCTCACGGACCATCACCGCTGCGACTTGCGGGCAAACAGGGTATCGAGAGTCTCCTCGAAGGCTGCAATTTGCTGCTGCAGCGTGAAACTGTTCTCCACGGTGGCGCGCGCGTTCCGGCCGAGTTGGGCGAGACAGGAGCGATCACGCAGGACCTGCTGCAGCACTTCGCGCAGAGCCGCAACTTCGCCGGGTGGAACCAGAAAGCCGTTCTCCCCGGGCCGCACCAACTCGGGCACACCGCCGACGCGCGTGGCAATCACCGGCTTGCGGCAAGCCATGGCCTCCAGCAGCACATTGGGCAGCCCCTCGCCCGGCAACGACGGCAGCACGAAGAGATCGATCGCATTCACCCACTGCGCCACGTCCTGCCGCACGCCCAGGAAGAAAATGCGGTGGCGCACCCCGAGCCGCTGCGCCTGCGCTTCCAGCTCGGCACGCAGCGAGCCGTCCCCGACGAACACGAGATGCACATCGGGGAATTGCGGGGCAAGCTGGGCAAAGGCCTCGATCAAATAGCGATGGCCCTTCCACGGCTCCAGGCGCGCCACCGTGCCGAGCAAAAAGCTCTCCGGGTGAATGCCGAGCTCCCGGCGTTTCGCCAGCACCGTGTCGCGGCCGTTGGGATGAAACTGTTCGAGATCGACGCCATAGTGAATCACGCGAATCTTGCCGGCAGGGATGCCGCGGCGCCGCACCAGCGATTGCTTGACCTCGTGCGAAACCGCCACGATCAAATCCGCGCAGGCCATCGCCAGACGATACCCGCTGCGGCGCTGCACATTGTTGTGATAGGGATCGCCCTCGTGTGACACGGTTTCCCACGAGAGAATGGCGGGGACGCCGGCCATTTTCGCGGCGAATGCACCGATAACATCGGCCCAGAACAGTGTGGTCTGCACGATGTCAATGCGGCGCTGCTTCATCAGGCGGTACAGGCGAAAGAGCGGCTGCGGATCAAAAGACCAGCGCCGGCAAAAATCGAAAATCTCGATGTCGAGCTTTTCAAATCGGGGCCGCAGCGGACCGCTCGGCCCCACGGTGGCGAGCAGGATCTCGTATTTGTTGCGATCCAGCCGCGCGATCAACTCCCACAATTTGTTTTCGGCGCCGCCCATGCGAAAGCCATCCACCACCTGCAGCACGCGCAAACGCCGTGATTGTCTCTCGTTATGCCTCATCATCACAAAATCCCACCAATCGGGCGGGCCGCCCCGCGCGGCGTGTCACGTGCGCCCGCCGGGCAGCCGCACCATGTCCTCATGGCCGAATCATTTCACCGGATGCCCGTCGGCCGGCTATAACCGTTCATAATCGTGAAACACGGATTCCAGCAACGCCCGGCCGCCTTCCGGGTGGCCGTTCTTTTCCTTTTCCTGAAAATATTCCCAGATCGAGCGGATGATCTGGTCGAGTTTCACGCTCGGCTCGTAACCGATCAGACGTTTGATTTTGGTGAGATCGGGCACCCGGCGCTGCATGTCCTCGAAGCCGGCTTCATAGGCCTCGGAGTAGGGCACTTTCACGATCTCGGAGCTGCTGCCGATGATGGCCCTGACCCGTTCGGCAAGTTCCATGATCGTCACTTCTTCATTGCTGCCGATGTTGAAGATCTGGCCGACGGCCTGGGGGTGGCTGGCCAGCGCAATCAAGGCCTGCACCACGTCGCCAACATAGCCAAAACAGCGCGACTGCGTGCCGTCGCCGTAGACGCGCAACGGTTTGTTGTGCATCGCCGCCTGCACGAAACGCGGCACCACCATGCCATACTGCCCGGTCTGGCGCGGCCCGACCGTGTTGAACAGCCGCACGATCACCACCGGCAGCTTCATCTCCTTGTAATAGGCCAGCGCCAGAAACTCGTCGATGGCTTTGGAGCAGGAATAACTCCAGCGGCTTTTGGTGGTGGGGCCAAGAATGCGGTCATCTTCCTCGCTAAAAGGCACCTTGGTGCTCTTGCCGTAAACTTCGGAAGTCGAAGTGAGCAGCACTTTTCTCTTGTAGCGGTTGGCGATCTTGAGCACGATCTCGGTGCCCAGCACGCACCGCTCGATGACCTCCACCGGCCGGTTGACGATCAGTTCCACGCCGACAGCGGAGGCAAGGTGAAAGATGAGATCGCATTCGCTCACCAGGCGGTCCATTACGGTTTCGTTCATGATGGTCTCGATGGCGAAATGGAAATTGGGAAAGGCGCGGACGTGGGCGATGTTCTCCAGTTTGCCGGTGGAGAGATCATCGATGATGGTGACGGTGTGGCCGCGCTGCAACAAGGCATCAGTGAGATGCGAACCGATAAATCCCGCTCCACCCGTGATCAGTACTTTCATGACTGTCTGTGCTCCTTTGTGCTGTTGGAAAGAATTGAATCGTTGTCACACGTGCAAGATGCCTCCGCGCGGCCGCCACCCGCCCGTCTGCCGGGCCGGACCGGGCGCTGATTCGCGCCGCGGCCCTGCCGTTTTCCCACCGCCGGCGCCACCGGCAACTCAACGCCGGCCGGCCGGCCGGCGGCGGCGCTGCAAAACCTCTTCGAACACAGCCAGCATGCGACGCGCCATGTGTTCCCAGGTCCATTTCGCCAGCACGTCGCGCCGCGCCTGTTCGCCAAGCTGCCGGCGTTTCTCCTCAGAATCCACCAGCGCCAGCACTTTCTCGGTCAACTCGCCGGGGCGCGCGGGATCGAAGAGCAGACCGTTTTTGCCCTCTTCGATGATTTCCGCCACCTGGCCCACGCGCGTGGCCACCGTGGCCTTGCCGGAGGCCATGTATTCGAAAAGCTTCACCGACGAGGGATACCAAAAGTCCAGTTTGGGATAAGGCGCCAGCACGATGTCCATGCAGGAGAGATAACGCGGTACCTCGCTGTGCGGCACGGTGCCGGGCAGCACGACACGCGGAGCATAGCCGTTGGTGTGCAACTGCTGCTGAAAGAATTCCTTGTTTTTGCCGCCGCCCACCAGCAAAAAACTGACCTGGGGGCGATGGGCAAGCAGGTGGCGCGCCATGCCGATGAGATTTTCAATGCCGCTCCAGCCATAGAGCGAGCCCACCCAGCCGATCACCGTGCGGTTTTCCAGGCCCAGCTCGCGCAGCAAGGCCTGATCCTTGGGCCGCGGCACGAATTTGCCGGCGTCCACGGCGTTGGGGATCACATGAATTTTCTCGCGCGCGATGCCGCGTTCGATGTAGTAGTTGGCGAGGATGTTCGAGATGGCAATGATGGCATCGGCGCCGCGCAAATTGGCCATCTCGATCTGCATGGGAAGATTGCCGAGATGCAGAAACTCTTTGCCGTAGAAATTCATGTGCTCGTGCGTGGGCGGGCAGTCGGCTTCGATCACCAGCGGCAGACCGAGCCGGCGTGCCAGCCAGAGCGCGGAGAACGTGTACAGTTCGAGCCGGTTCAGCAGAATATCCGGCCGTTCGCGCGTGAGAATCCGTTGTTCCTGCCAGAGGTATTTGGCATTGCGCAGCAGGCGCTTGGGTTCGTGCAGATATTTTTGCAGCAGCGGTTTGAGCAACCGCTCCTTCGCCCGTTGCGCCACGTTCGCGTGCGGCGCCGGCTGCGGCACGCGCCAGTGCAGATGGGTGGTGTGTCCCAGGCGCTCCATCGCCGCCAAAAACTCCCTGGCCTTGATCGCCGAGCCGGCGGAAATGCCCTCGATATCCCACAGGTAGCTGAAATACGTGATGACCATAACACCCCGTCACCTCTGCAACAGCAGGCGTTTGATTTTGCCCAACTGTCGCCGTGTGAAATAGTAATAACCCAATCCCTGCTGCACTTTGAAACGGAATTGCGCGAACGAATCCTGCCACAAAATCTCGGTGCGGCCGATGGCAAAGGGGCTGGCCGGGCCGCCGGCATAGAACGGCGGTCCGCCACAGGCGCCGCGATAGCCCGCTTTGGCAACCGCTGCCATCACCTGCGCGTTGAAACCGGCGAAAGGATAGCAGAAAAAATCCACCGGCCGGCCGAGCTTTTCCGCGAGCAGCGTGCGGGAGTGAGCCACCTCGTGCCACAACGGCGCGGCCGCGAGCGTGGTCAGGTTCACATGCGCCAGGCCGTGCGATTGAAAGCTCCAGCCGTGCGCCTGCATTTCATGAATCTCCGGCCAGGACAGGAAGCTGTGCCGGCCCTCGGGTGGCGCGGCTTCCGCCGTCCGCATCAGATGGGCGGCCAGGAAAATCGTGCCGGTGAAATTGAATTTGGCCATCACCGGGAAGGCGCGGCTGTAGTTGCAATAATAGCCGTCATCGAACGTGATGACCATCGCCTTTTCCGGTACGGGCCGGCCGTGCTCATAATAATCGAGCAGGGCGTGCAAATCAATGGTGCGATACCCCTGCGCGGCCAGCCAGGCCATCTGCTCGGCGAAACGGCCGGGCGCCACACAGAAGCGGCGCCAGTGCTTGTCGGCCTCGTCATCAATGCGATGATAGAGCAGAACGGGAAGGCGTTGTGTGTGAGAAGAATCAGCAGGCACGGTTGTTCCACCAAACGCCACGGTCATCCTGCCACAGCGGAGGAAGACAGCCGCAATGCGGGAGAGCTTGCCAAACCATGAAAAGATTCCTTGCCTGGGAGACCGGGACTGCAATTCATTTCAAAAAGCGGGTGGCGAGCGCCCAATCCTGCTTGGAAAAAACGCCGACCACCCACACCGCCAGCAAGTATATGAAAAACGCCAGTGGCATCAAAAACCAAATTTGCATTTTGGCAAACAACAGCAGGGTGCCCGCCATACAGGCGGCGGCCGCCACCAGCTTCAGGCCGCCCTGCCAGAGCGGCCGGCTTTCAAAGTGAATCACCTGCCGGAAAACGAACGGCACTTGCAGCACCACATACACCACAATCGCAGCCACTGCCGCCCAGGTGGCGCCCATGTACCCAAAGCGCCGGATCAACAACCCGTTCAGCGCGAGATTGGCCAGCATGCTGAGCGCATTGACCCACAGATCATAGCGCTGGTTGTTGCTGGCGACCAGAGCGTAGGCAAAAATCTGCGAGGCGGCGTAGGGCACCACCACCCAGATCAGCACACGCAGCACCGCCGCGGCCGCGGCGAATTGTTCGCCATAAATCAGATCAATGATCGGATCCGCCAGCAGCGAGAGGGCGAGCGCCACCGGCACCGTGAGCACGAGCAAAAGCTGCAGACCTTTTTTGCACGCCACCTCGAAGGAGCCGCCGCCTTCCCCGGCGGTGCGGCCGGCGCGGTAGTAGTTCGAAATGATGGGAAAAAGCGAGTTCACAAAACTGTCCACCACCACCAGCGCCAGCATCAAAAAACGATAAGCCGCGCTGTACAACCCGACTTCCTCCATGTCCCGCAGTTTGGAAAGCAGGGAAACATCGAGTTTCCAGTAAACCGTGACACAGACCATGGTCAGGGCAAACACGCGGGCCTGGCTCACCAGACGCAGGGCAAAGGCGCGGTCAAAGTGAAACCGCCCGGACGGCTGCGTCGCCGCCAGCAGGCGGTGCAGATGGGTGAAGTAAAAGAGCGCGCGGCCGAAGCGGCAGGCCACAAAGACCCAGACCAGTGCCAGCAAACCAAAACCCTGTGCCAGCGCGAACAGGCTGAGGATCACACGCAGGGCATTTTCGACCACGGCGCTGTATCCCACCACATGCAAGCGCTCGAGGCCGGCCAGCACGCCTTCGCACACCTCCGCCCAGGCTGCTGCCAGCAGGGACAGGCTGACAATCACCGTGGCCCACAACACCGGCGCGCCGTACTGCAAAGCGGCGGTGAGCAGGATGAGCAGCAGCATGCTGAGCAGGGAAAACGGCACCACCGCCAGACTGGCATGCCAGAGATGGTGCCAGGCCAGTTCCTTCTGCTGCGCCACATTGCGGGTGAGCAGGTTTTTCAGCCCGAAGGCCGATATGATTTGAAAGATCGCCTGATAGTTGAACACCGTGGCATAGGCGCCCAGCCCCTCGACCTGCAACCTCCGGCTGATCGTCACGACCAGGTAAAACGACAACACCGGCTGCAGAGCATTCGCGAGCAGCAACACGGAGGTGTTGCGAAAAAATCGTTGCAGGGTGGACATGTCCGTTTCACGAGCAAGTCGCCCGGCCGGCCTGTTGGCACCGCGCCAGCGGCCCGGCGCAGGCGGCAATTTCCGCACCGCCGGGAGAGGCGGGCATCCGTCAGTTCTGATTCTGGCCCTTGACCAGGAAGGGCCCGAGGGCGAGATAATCGAGGTGGCCAAGCTGGAAGGCGCGAATCGCGTCTTCCGGCGAGCAAACGATCGGCTCCTCGTGCATATTGAAGCTGGTGTTGACCACGCTGGGGATGCCGGAGCGCTTGTAATATTCCAGCAAAATGCGATAGTAGCTGGGATTGGTTTTTTCGTCGATGAGTTGCGGACGCGCGGTGTTGTCGACGTGCACGGCGGCCGGCGATTTGGTGCGCATGAAGTCGGTACAGTCGAAGGTGATGGTCATGAAGCGCGCCGGAAACTCGGCGCCGGCGAGATTCTTGTAGCAGCGATGTGCCTCCTCCATCAGCGTGACCGGCGCGAATGGCATGAACTCGGTGCGCTTCAGCCGCTCGTTCAACCATTTGTTGACCGCGGGATCAACCGCGGGATAGAGGATCGAGCGGTTGCCGAGTGCGCGCGGGCCGTATTCCATCGCGCCGTTGAAGCGCGCCACCACTTTGTTTTGCAGGAGCAGCTCGGCGACCTTGACTGCGATGTCCTTGTGATATTCAAACGGCACGCCCTTGTCGCGCAGGGCCTTCTCCATCTGCTTCTCGGTGTAATCCGGGCCGAGATAGGCATGTGGCAGGGCGCTGCCCTGGGAACCGTTCTGATTGATGTCGTAATACAGCGCGCCGCCGGCACAGACGCCGCCGTCACCCATGTTGGGGAAGATGTAGATGCGCTTGACCCCCGGCACTTCGAAAACGCGCTGGTTCAGTTTCACGTTGGCGAAGATGCCGCCCGCCAGGCAGATGTTGTCGATCTTGAAACGCGCCATGGCATTGCGCACCAGGGTGGTCACCACTTCTTCGAAACGGCGTTGAAAGGCGGCGGCAATGTCTTCCCGTTTGTACTGCGCAATCAGCCGGCTCATCATGCTGCTGCCGGCGAAAGGCATCTTTTTATGCCAGATTTTTCCCATCATGCCGGGTGCATGCACATCCAGCCCGTCGCACACCAGCAGGCCCTTGATTTCATCATAAACCGGCGCGTTGGGGTTGCCGAACGCCGCCAGGCCCAAAATCTTGCCCTCGTGCCGGCCGCCGCGAAAGCCGAGCCAGTTGGTCAGGCTCTGATAGTAGTGCCCGAGTGAATTGGGATAATAGCAGCGATGCACCGGGGTCAATTTTTTGCCTTCGCCGAGACAGATCATGGTCGAGACAAAATCGCCCCAGGCGTCGCCGGTGATCACGATGGCTTTGTCGAAGCCGCTGGTGTAATAAGCAGAGGCGGCATGGGTGAGGTGATGCTCGACACGATGCAGCCGGGCATGCGGAAACATCTCCCGCAAACGCTTTTCATAACGGCGATAGAGCACCGCCATGCGCGGATAGGTTTTCAGGAGCAGGCTGCCGGACATCACCACCTGCCGCACGCGGTCGCCGAAGGTCAGCTCGCCATTGGCACCGGCAAAGACGCTTCTGGGATATTTCGGAAACAGGTTCTTGAAGATGTCCTCGCCCTTGCGCAGCTCCGGAATCACGACATGCTGGATGTCTTCGGGCTTGACCCCGGCAATCTCCATCACGGCGTTGATGGAGCGCGCCGGAAACTGCGTGTCCATTTTGATGCGGGAGAGGCGCTCCTCGCTGATGGCGGCCAGTATGCGTCCGTCGCGGACGATGACGGCACCGGTGTCATGACCCTGGGTGATGGATAATACGGCCATATGTCCTCCTGGTTAAAACGGCACATCCCGAATCAAATCTTGCAACAATACGCCCGCGGGAGCCACGGCATGACTGGTAGCCACCGGCGCGCTAGCGCACGCGCGCCCGCGGTTGGCCGTCCGTTTCGAACTTCTCTCCGAACAGCACCACGAAATCGAGGGTGAAGCCGAAGAGATGGTTGCGCCGGATGAGGTAATGCGTGATGCCGGCGGCATGCAGCAGCTTTTGCAGGTCGCGCCGCGAGAGCAAAAACATGTAGTCACCAGTGGCCCAGCTTTTTCCCACCCACTGCAGATAGCGCTCGAATACCGGCTTGGGCAGATAGTGCAGCAGGGGTGTGCGGGTGTGAACTTCCACCGGGAAAAACTTGTTGGGCGTGGTCACGAATGCATTGCGCGCCACCCGTCGAATTTCCTTGAGAAAAAGAATCTGGCGGTCGCGGTTGCCGACATGCTCCAGCACGGCATTCGACCAGCACAGGTCGAAACTCTGATCCGGAAACGGAAATTTCCGGCCGTCATACACCAGCGCACGCACCGCCGGATAGCGCTGACGAAACTTGCGGTAACAATCGATGCCCAACACCGTGAGGTTGCCGGGATGGGGATAGAGCCGTTCGAGCAGGTTGTCGGTTTCGCTGTATTCCTCCTCGGCCGCGCCGACATCCAGGATTTGTGTCGTGGCATCCGGCGCAAACACCTGCATGAAATAATCGAACTTCCTGCGCCGGTTTCGGCCGCTCAAGTGGTAGGCGAGTTTGTTCTTCCAGTCAGTCATCGGACACAACGGCGGAGGTTCAGAAATAAAGATGGTGATCAATTGCCGATTCTGACGTTGCGCGGCGGCGCCGGCGCCGGATCATAATTGGGTGGCGGTGTGCCGCCGCCATAGACAAATTTGATGGCGTCGGCGATGACCGGACCGTTGGCCTGGTTGGTGATGGTCACGGCATGATCCCCGCCGCGCGTGAACGTGAACGTGCCGAGCGAGTTCCACTGCCCGGCATTGATCCGCTGATTCACCCGCACGACGGTTTCGCCGCCGTCATGACGAATGAGATAGGGCACATTGTCGCCCTCGCTCACCGCGTCATCGGAATTCCCCAGTTGGCCGTGCCATTCGAAAACTTCATATTCGCCCGAAAGCCCGAGATTCGGCCGGTACACCGCGCGCGCTTCACCGTTGCCCGCCTCTGCGCGGCGGTGGGTCAGCAGATTCATCCAGGGCGCACAGCGCAGGGTGTAGTGCTTGCTGCCGTTGCGGCAATCTTCGATGCGCGTCCAGTTGCCGATGAACTCGGTGTTGGCGCCGCCGGCAGTGGTGCTGCCGGGCGAGTCATCGAGAATGATGTCGGCCACCACCACGCGCGGCGAGCGGGTCAGCAAAATGCCGTCCCCGGCGATCATCTTGTCCCCGCCGTAGGCGATGACAATATGGCCCTGCAGCGTGACCTGGCGGAATTGCTCGCCGTTGTTGAAATCCGGATCCTGGCCGCCGCGGAAACGATAGTAGGGCCCGTTGTAGCCGCTCAGCCCGCGCAAATCCGCGTCGGATACTGTCACGTCTTTGCCGGTGACATTGGTGATCACTGCACCGTCATCGAAAAAGCGCACCCACACCTCACCGAGAATCTTGTGCGGGCCGCTGGTGGGATAGCCGATCTTCACGGCGAACTCGTCATAGTACTGATTGTAGTAATGCTCGCCGGATTCCAGGTCTTCATATTCGAAATACCAGTCGAAACACATCGCCACACCCAGCATGAAGCGCTGGTGGCGGTAGTAGGTTTTCGAGGGGCTGGCCCGTTCCTGATCGCGGCCCTCCGGATTGGCGTTCAGCAGCGACACCACCGGCTGATGGGCGCGGTTCATCAGGCTGCGATAGGTGGTGAAAAAGAAATTTGGATCGAACACGCCGCTGGTGTGTTCCGCGACCATGCCGTTGGTCACCTCCCAGCCCCAGCCATGAGTCGTGCCGGAGTTGAGCAGGATAATCTGATTGGGACCCAGGCGGCGCCGCAACTCCGCCAGCAGCTCGTCGATGCCCGCCTGCCAGTGGTTGATTACCCAACTGCTGCCCTTGCCGGGCTCATTCAAATCATTCTGGCTGTTGCGGTCGAGGTCGATGTCGGGAATCGAACGGCCGGCACCCAGATTGTAGGTCATGTGCTCACGGCCGTAGATGCCGTCGGTCGCCACCCCGTCGAACACGGAGTGATCGATGGCCGTCGTCAAATAATCCACCAGAAAATCAACATAGCGTTTGCCATTGACGCGCGGACAAAGATCGGAGAGATCCGTGAACCAGGAATCACTGCCGTAGAGCTCGATGCGGCCGCCCCGCGAGGTGGGCACGAACCACTGCTCCTGGAAGCCGGGAATTTCGTTGCCCTTGTTCCAGTCCTTGGCGGGCAGCAACATCACATTGGGATTGAGACGCTTGACGCGGCGCGCCCAGTCCGGCTGGTCGTTGCGGCTCATCACCAGATCAAATTTGGCATACCACTCCTCCGGCGCGCCCTCCCATTGAAACAGGGCGGTGCGCGGATAGGGATGATTGCGGGTTTGGCTGCGGCTCGGCAGCGGCAGCAGCAACACCATCATGACCATGACCGCCATTCTGTGCCACTTCACGGCATGCATGCTCGACTCCTCCAATTTGAGTCCTTCACAAATTCCTGTGTTCACGGGGCTGCCCGCCGCCTCGCAACCATTGTCATTCTCCTGCACGATTTTCGGCCGGCATTTGCCGCATCCGATTGGTGAAAACTCATCACAAAGTCCATACCACAAGCTCAGCGGAAGAGAGTTTCATACCAGCAAAGCCGAATCGCTGCGTGCATCCGGGGCGCGGCCGGGCTGCCAACAGCCAACCGGGCGGTCAATGTGCGGGGACTCTGACAAAACCAGGGTGGCTGCGATGCAGCAACGGCATGGATTCAAAGAACAAAACCGGTGGAGGCACGCGCATTACCGCCGTTTCGCACTCAGTTCCGCAGGCGCTGATAAACCGCGTGGATGCGCTGGTAATGCACTTCCGGATCGAACTCCCGCTCGGCAGTGCCACGGGCCGCGCGGCTCATGGCCTTTAACCCTGTCTCGTCATGAAGCAGCGCCTGTATCAGTTTTGTCAACGTCACATGATCTTTGGCATCGAACAAACGGCCATTGACGCCGTCTTCGATCAACTCGGGCATGCCGCCCAGCCGGGTGGCAATCACGGGCTTGCCCATCGAGAAGGATTCGTAAATCACCAGGGGCGAGTTGTCATACCATTCACTCGGCACCACCACGAATTTTGCCCGCCCCACCAGCGTCACCAATTCCCGCGCGCTGCGATTGCCGAGAAACACGACATTGGCGAGGCCATGCGTCACGACAAATTGTTCGAGCTCCGGCCGTTGCGGCCCATCGCCGATGATCAGCAGCTTCGAGACCTTCACATGCTGCATCGCCCGCAGCAGGGTGAGGATGCCCTTCTCCGCCGAGAGGCGGCCGTAGTAAACGAAGTAATCGTCACACTCGGGCGAGTAGGGGAAATCCGCCATCTCGATGGTGTAGAACTGGTGCCAGACGCGCTGGGCGGCCACGCCGCTTTGCCGCAACTTTTCGCCGAGGAAGCGGCTGGGCACGTGAAACAGGCGGATGATGTCGTAAATCTTCATCCACCGGTGCAGGTAGGATTCCGCCGCCACCATGGCGCTGGCGGCAAGCGAGTCTTTATGGCAGCGCTCGAGCACGGCATGATAGAAGCGGCCCTGCACGCATTTTTCACACAGGCGATTCTCACGCATGACCAGCAGGCGATAGCTCGGGCAGACCAGCTTGTATTGGTGGCAGGTTTGCAGCACCGGAATGCCGTGGCGCTGAAACACATGCAGGATCGAGGGCGAGATTTGATGATCGATCATGTGCAAATGAACGAGATCGGGCCTGACTCGATCGACGAGGCGCTCGACCCTGGCCCGGGCTTCGGTGGAATAAAGCATGCGGCCGAAAATTTTGGGCGCAGCCGCAAAACGGCGCAGCCCGGTGTGGCCGTTGTACTCGATGTTGGAGACAAAATAATCCGACCAGGCCGAGGGGAAATTGTCGGGGTGCTGCATTGCGAAGGGGATCACTTCGTGGCCGTGGCGTTCGAGCACGCGCTTGAGCTCGAAGAAATAGCGCTCGGCACCGCCCTTGATGAAGTGATACTTGTCGATCATCAAAATTTTCATGGCGGGAACGTCGTCACGGTTGTGGCGGCAGGAGTTCCGCTGCGGGGGCAGCCGCGGGGAGGTCCTGCCGGTCGGCCGGCCAGCGAAAAAGCGCGGCCGAGTCGGTGGGGCGTTTGAATTCCCGCACCAGCGCCAGGGTAAAGCGCTGGTGCGCCAATTCTCTTTCGAAAGCGTTGGCCGCCAGAAAATAGGCCTGCGGATTTGGGCCGGCGCCCGGCCAATCGGCGGCCGCATGGATTTGCAGATCGTCGCGGCCGAGCACGCGCAGCATGTTGAGCTTGTCCTCTGCGTTCATGATTTTGACGCGGCGGGCGCGCTCGCGCAGCGGGAGATGGCGCCGGTCAAAGCGCGTCAAACCCAGTTCCTCCTCGGAAAACTCATAAAGCTGCGCGCCGGCCGGCAGCTCACGCTGCAGGTAATGCATCACCTGCTGAAAATTTTGATTGGAATCAATCGCGATCTGTACCACTTCAAACGGCTCGGACAGCGCGGGCACACGGCCGGAGAGCACGACCGCCAACGGCACCGCCATCACCAGGGCACCCCCGGCCAGCAGCGGCACCCGGCGGCGCGACGTGCAGATCTGCCGCTGCCACCATCCCGCCAGCGGCTGCGACAGCCGCACGATTAAAACCCCCAGAGCCATCGCAAACGCAAAACCGGATTCCAGCAAGTATCCGTTGTGATAGTACCTGGCGGAAAGAAAACAAATCAGCGAGGCGCCCGCCCAGGCAATGGGCATGCGCACCTGCTCATCCCGGACAAACAGATAAAGGCAGCAGAACACCAGCCAGTAGATGGCCAGCGGCGGCAAAGCCATCACCGTGAAAGTCACGATCAGCGTGAGTGGCAGCCAGAGCCCTGCAAGCCTGTCGCGACGGAACCGGCTGCCGGCCTGCTGGAGGAGATGCTGCCAGACGCCGCCGCCGAGCAGTGTGAGCAGCAGGATGCCGGTGACGCCGCTGGTGAGCAGGCCACCATAATAGAAGAAGCGTTCGCGCAAAAAGGCGATGATCGCCGCGAGATGTGGCCCCTCCGCCAGCACCGAGCCTTCGCTGGTCTGCGGAGAAAACGAGATGAGATAAAACGCCGGGGGCAGCAGCAACAGCGCCGGCCAGTTCCGGCGCAGGAAATCCAGGCGCTGACCGCGCCGTCCCAGCCATTCCGCCACCAGGATCGCGACCATCAGCACCGGCGTGGTTTGCCGTCCCATGGCCGGCACCAGAAACAGCAACATCCCCGCCAGCGACCACCCGCGTTGCCGCTGCAGATAATCCCAAAAGAAGAAAAGCAGCGCCAGTTGATAGAAAAACGAAACCTGAATGGTGAGATGATAGAGATTGTACATCGTGCCGTGGAAGGCGGCCAGCAACGCCAGGCAGCTCCACACCGCAACGGCCAGGCCCCAGCGCTGCTCCGCGATCCGGAAGAGGAAATAAACCGCACTCATGAACAACACGCCACCGACGACATAATAGGGGCCGGGTGTTGTGCCGAACATTTCCCACAGTCCCTTGATGTAAAGATAGATGAACGGCCGCCAGTAGGGCCCCATGCCGGGGTATTTGTCAAAGCCGTTGACGGCGGGATCAGGCGACAGTGCATGATGGAGCGGCGCGGTGAATTCCTTGGCCCACAACAGCAGGGCGGAATCATCGTGACGGAAATAAAACTGCGCACCGATCAGCGGAATGCTGAGGAAGGGAAAAAGCGCCACAGCCAGCCCCAGGCGGCGGGCCCTGCCGGCCGCCGCCACCGGGGGAGTCGGCGAAAGATTGTGTTGATCAAGTTTCATGAGGTTGCAAGCACGGGCTGCTTTTTCTGGGCCAATGCTGCCTGTTTTTGTTTGAACAGCACCACGCGTTTCAAACGGCTGACGCTGTAGAGCAGTGCCAGCATCAGCCAGAAATAGGCCTGCACACCGTAATTGATCCAAAAATCCGGACCGACCCAGGAGGCCAGACAGAAGCCCAGCAGGCTGGCGAGCGCGCCGCGGGCATAGTTCGCGGCATAGAGCACCGCCGAGCGGCTCACCGCCCAAATCTCCCGGAAAATTTCAAAGAGAAACCACAGAAAACAGACCAGACCCGGCAGGCCGGTTTCCGCCGCGATCAGCATGTAGACATTGTGCACGAAAATGACCGAGGCATAGAAGCGGTCATTGTTGTAGCCCACCCCGATGACAGGGTTGCGCATGATCAGCGGGATGGTCTCCTCCATCTGCTGGCCGCGGCCCTCGAGCTGGCCTTCGGCGTCATCTTTGAAAACCCGATCATAAATTTTCGGGGCGAACTTGATCGACAGCAGGCCGCCCAGCAGAAAAGCCAGCGCCAGCAGATTCGACAGCACCCGCCGAATCTTCACCCCGCGGTTGGTGAAATCCACCGCCAGCATGATCAGCATGCCGAAAATCAAACCGCCCCACGAACCGCGATTGTAGGTGGCGAGCAATGCCATGAAACCGATGCCGAAGGTGACAAAACCATAGGTGATCCACTTCGCATTGCGCTCGGCCATGGCAGCGATGACGTAGCGTGCCACCAGCGGCAGCATGAGCAGGAAAAACATGCCCAGGTGGTTGGCATGAAAAAAGGTGCCCTTCGCCCGCCACCACATGTAGGATTGATAATGATCGATGACCCCGACTTTGAAAAACGGGATCTTGAATTGCAGCAGACCCAGCACGCTCTGCACCAGCACCGCCGCCATCAGGCAGCCGACATAGAAACGGATGTCATCCGGCGTCTTCACCGTGCGCAACACCGCAAAGAACATGATGAGATCGAACCCGAACAGCACGAAAGGCGCGCGCGCCATGTTGGCGTCGATGGCCTTGCTGATGGCGAGCGCCGAGAACAGCAGCAGGCCGAGCCACGGCCACAGCACTCGCGGCTTGGGGTGAGGCAGGTCCCGCCGGGGCTCCAGAAACGACTGCAGCAACAGGGCGAGAAATGCCAGATAGCTGAGAGTGAGGCCAGCGCCGAAGAAGGTCAGCAGCATCTCGATCTGAAAGCCGGCGGTCACCGTGCCATACGCCAGCAGAAAACGGCGGCGGTTGGGGGCAATGAAATAGCCGACGATCAGCACCAGGGCGCAGAGAACGACAACCACGACTTTGGATTTGAACAGGAGAGGTTCCATCTCACCCTTCAGTCATTGGCAAAGGTGGATAAAAAGTGTCACGTTTGTGCAGCGGTTGTTGACTCAGCAAAACTCAATCCAACTGGTTGGGAGGTGGGAGGTCCGGCTGGGTTGTTGCGGTGAGCTTGGAGCAGCAATATTTTCAGATGATTACACCGACAACGTTTGTTCACAAAAGGCGCGCGCCCAATCCACAAAAGAGCCACGATAAAAACAAGTGACCACTCACGAACGCCTGTTTCAACCTGGAACTTTTACGACCGCACTCACCGAGCTGCCAAACGGCCGGCGAATAAACTGGCCCAGCCGCTCTTCCAGCCGGATCAAGTGGGTCAAGCAGGCGTTGAGCAGGGAGTGATTAAGGGAGAGGTCCGAGCTGACAGCGGCAGCTTCAGGGCGGCCACGGCGCCAAAGGCGGCGCACCACTGCGACAACGGGCAGGAACATCAGGTAACGATATTCCAACCGAACAATCTCGAAGCCGGCCCTCTCGAGTTTTCGTTGCAAGCCTGCAGCGGTGTAACGCCGTTGCGTCGCCACCGCCTGGTCATGCTCCCCGCGCAGCCACTCGTAGGCTGGCAAATTGAGCAGCAGGATGCCGCCCGGTTTCAGCACCCGCCGCATTTCCACGAGTGCCGCAGCCTCCTGCTCATCGGGCAACAGATACAGGACATCGGAGCTGATGATGGCATCAAAGCTGTAACTGGGAAAAGGCAGTCTGGTCACCGAGGCACAACATAATCTGCCGTGCAGTGGCTCACGACTGGCGGCAAGCTGCAAACCGGCGGGGGCGAGGTCGAATCCCAGCGCACGGTAACGCAATGACTGCAACAGCGCCAAAGAGGCGCCGGTGCCACAGCCGGCATCGAGCACACAACTGCCTTCGGGAAGATAACGCCGCAGGCTGGCGGCGATCCACTGATGGAGGGCATGATACCACCAGTGTGAAGTTTCCGCCTCAAACATGCGGCGGTACTCGTGGGGGAGCATGAGGGTGGAGGAACTCGACATGCACAATCCTCGGCAGGCCGCGATGTAATGCCACCACAAAAACGCTGTTGCGCACGCTTCCGCCGGTGGGCAGCCGGGAGAGGGCCGGGCCACGTTACAACGAAGCATCCCGCCATGAAAATTTTTAAACCGTGACGACGCGGGGCGCAGTGCCTGAATTGCCGGCGGCGGCAAGCGGCACCGGTTCAGTGCTTTTGAAAGAACTCGCGAATGCAGGCGGCGACAAATTCGATTTCTTCCGCCCGCATTTCGGGATAAAGCGGCAGCGAAACGATCTCACGCGCGGCATGCTCGGCTTCGGGCAGACAACCGGCCGCCAGGTTGAGATCGCGATACGCTTCCTGCAGATGCACCGGCACCGGATAGTGAATGATGGTTTGTACGCCGCGCTCCGTCAGGAACGCGCAGAGTTGATCGCGCTGCGGGGTGCGCACCACATAGAGATGAAAAACATGCTGGCCGTGGGCGGCCCGCCGTGGCAGGGTCAGGGGCAGGTCACGCAACAGCTCGTCATAGCGCTGCGCCAGCTCCTGCCGGCGCGCATTCCAGCGGTCGAGATGGGGCAGCTTGGTGCGCAAAATCGCGGCCTGCAACTCGTCGAGCCGGCTGTTGAACCCCTTGGTGGCGTGGTAATAACGCCGGGTCTGGCCGTAATTGCGCAACAGCCGCAGACGCTCGGCGATTTCCGGCTGATCCGTGCAGACCAGGCCGGCGTCACCATACGCGCCCAGGTTCTTGCTGGGATAAAAGCTGAAGCACCCGGCGTCACCGCAGGTTCCGGCTTTGCGGCGTCCGTAGGTGGCACCATGAGCCTGACAGGCATCCTCCACCACCCGCAAATTGTGCCGCCGCGCGATTTCAAGCAACGGCGCAAGATCGGCAGTCTGGCCGTAGAGATGCACCGGCAGCAGCACTCTGGTGCGGGCGGTGATCGCTGCTTCCACCTGTGCCACGTTCATGGTGAAGGTGTCGGGGTCGATATCCACCAACACCGGCGTGGCTTGCGCGAAGGAGATGGCGGAAATGGTGGGCACTGCGGTGTTGGGCACGGTGATGACTTCGTCGCCGGGTTGCACGCCGCAGGCCAGCAGTGCCAGGTGCAGGGCTTCCGTGCCGGAGCCGACGCCCACGCCGAAGCGTGCTCCGAGATAGGCGGCAAACTCCTGCTCGAATGCCTCCAGCTCTTCACCCAGGATGAACCAGGCGCGCCGGCACACCCGTGCCATGGCCGCCTCGATCTCGGGTTGCAGCGTCACATGCTGGCGCGTCATGTCAAGAAAGGGAATTTTCATGCTTGGGCCAGTAGTACTGTTTGTAGTTGCGGAAATACTCGACGGTGCGCTCCAAGCCTTCACGCAACCGCACCTGCGGCTCCCAGCCCAGCAGGCTGCGGATCTTTTCATAGTTGCCGTAGTAGTCGCCGATGTCGATACGCTTCTTTTCCTCGGGAAAGGGCACGATTTCATAGGAGCCGCTGCCGGTGATCTCGAGCAGGATCTCGACGAAACGCAGCAGGCTGAACACTTCCAGGCCGCCGAGGTTGAAGGCTTCCCCGTTGGCACGATCGTCGGCGGCGGCAAGCAGGAAGGCATCGACGACATCATCGACGTAATTGTAGTCCCGGCGCTGTTTGCCGTCGCCGAAAAGCTTGATGCACTCGCCGTTGATCGCCTGGCGGATGAACACACCAATGAAACCCTGGCGGTTGTGCTTCATCAGCATGCGCGGACCGTAGGTGTTGGTCAGCCGCAGCGAACAGGCGCGGATGCCATAGACGTTGTTGTACAGCAGGTGGTACATTTCGCCCGCCATCTTGTTGATGCCGTTGACATCAGTGGGCAGCATGAGATGGCGTTCGTCCACCGGCAGGTATTGCGGCTTGCCGTATTGCTGGCGCGTGCCGGCAAAAACGATTTTCACGCCGGGATTGAAGCGCCGGCAGGCTTCGAGAAGCGACAACTGGCTGATACAATTGATTTCCAGATCATTGTAGGGGTTTTCCATGCTGTCGATGTGGCTGACCTGGCCGGCGAGGTTGAAGATGTAATGCTGGCCGCGCACGAGATAATTCATGGTCGAGCGGGTGCGCACATCGGCGATGTTGATGCGCAGGCGGTCTTCATAGCCGTGCAGGTTGAAGAGGTTGCCACCATAGTCATCGATCAATGAATCGACCACGGTGACACGCGCGCCCGCGCTGGCCAGGCGAATGGCGAGGTTGGAACCGATGAATCCCAGCCCTCCTGTGATCATGACATTTTTGTCATGAAACGGCTTCGTGAGGTCTTGCATGAACCGGTTGTCGCGATAGAGATTCCTTCTTGATGACGAGCCGCCACCACAGCCGGGCGAGATCGAGGCCGACGCGTGCGATGCGGCGGAACCGAAAGAAGGTCGATTTGCCGCTGGCGCGATGAAAATGGGTGACCGGCACCTCCGCGAAACGGCAGCCGGCATCGTGCATCTTCTTGATCATCTCCACACAAATGACACCGCTGTTGTGCTCGAGATGAATTTTCTCGAAGATGCTGCGCCGCATCAGCCGAAAATCGCAGTCGACGTCACGGATGGTGAAGCCGAAAGCCAGCCGGGTGACGGTGTGATAAAGCCGGCCGATGACGATGCGATACCAGGGATCGTGCCGTTTGATCTTGTAGCCATTGACAATGTCGATGCCCGGGCGCATCGCAGCCACCAGCTTCTTGAGCTCACGCACGTCGTACTGGGCGTCGCCATCGGTGTAAAAAATGAATTCCTTGGTGGCGGCGGCAAAGCCGCTCTTGAGCGCACCGCCGTAACCGCGGTTCTTTTTGTGGTGCACCACGCGGATTTGCGGGAAAGCCTTCTCCAAAAAGTTCAGAACCTCGACCGTGCTCTCGCCACTGCCATCATTGATGAGAATGATCTCGTAATCGCTGGTGATCTGCTCGGCGGTGGCGATCGCCAAAGCCGCCAGGCTCCCAATCGTTCCCCAGTCATTATAGACCGGAAAGAAGATGGACAGGCTGAGGCCGTTCGTGCTGTGTTCCATGGGCGAGCGGAGTGTTGGTCATGGCTCAACTCTGATAGGTCATGAAAATTCCCGCGCTCATCAATCCCACCCCGATCCACCGGGTGATCGTCATGGGTTCGTCGAACAGCCACCAGGAGAGCACCAGAATGAGAATGTAGCTCAGCGTGGTGGAGATGGGGAAGGCCATGCTGAGCTGGAAGCGCGACACCACAAAAATCCACAGGGCCGCACTGACACCCGCGCTCAACACCCAGCCCAGCAGGTAGGGATTGAGCGCCAAACCTAGCAGTGTCGTCAACAACTGGTTTGGGTCAAAAGTCAGCCGCTGGGCCGTGGTTGCCTTTTTCAGCAGCAACTGCCCGGTGATCGTCGTGGCGATCGAGATCAGGAAGATAAGGTTTGCGGAGGTTTTGCTCATGTCACCTACAAGAGCGGGTTTCGTGAAAGCGCTGTGCAAGCATCGGAAAGGTAACTTGAGAAACTACTGTTGCTTGCCCTGGCAACGTACCGACAGTTTCACGCAGATGCGGAACGATTGCGGTCTTCCAGACCCAGCACTTCGTCGACCAAATACAGCGGCCGGCGCTTGACCTCGTCGAAAATCCGCCCCAAATATTCGCCAATGATCCCGATCGTGATCAGTTGAATGCCTCCCAAAAACAGCACGGTGATGATGATGCTGGCAAAACCCGGCACGTAGGAGCTGGGCACGAACAGACGGCGGTAGAGCTGCACCAGCGCCATCACGAATGACAAGCCGGAGGTGAGAAAGCCCAAAATCGCAGCCATGCGCAGCGGGGCGTGGGAGAAGGATACAAAACCGTCGAGCGCCAGTGTGAGCAATTTATAAAGCGTGTAATGTGTCCTGCCGGCATACCGCTCATCCCGCTCGTACGCCAGACCGGTTTGCCGGAAGCCGACCCAACTGCGAATGCCGCGCACAAAACGATTGCGCTCCGGCAGGGAGCGAATCACCCGCACCACCTTTTGATCCATGATGCAAAAATCGCCGCTGTCCAGCGGAATGTCGATATCGGCGATGCGCTTGATCAGGCGGTAAAACAGGGCGTAGGCGGCGCGTTTGAAAATGTTCTCCTTGCGCTTGGTGCGAATCGCATACACCACGTCATGGCCCTCCTGCCACTTGGCAATGAACTGCGGCAGGCACTCGGGCGGATCCTGCAAATCTGCATCCATCACAATGACCGCGTCGCCGGCGGCGAAATCCAGGCCGGCGCTCACCGCTGTCTGATGGCCGAAATTGCGGGTAAAACTCACGAGCTTGACCCGCGCATCCTGTTGATGCAGACTGCGCAGGATTTCCCGCGAGCGGTCGCGGCTGCCATCATTGACAAAAATGATCTCATAAGGCTCTCCAAGCGCACTCAACACCCTGGTCAAACGCTGATAAATCTGCAGGAGATTTTCTTCTTCATTGTAAACCGGCAGCACGATGGAATAGCGGACGCTCCCGCGGGCGGCGGTGTCGTGCGCACGGCCAATGCGGGCGCTGTTTTCCGCGGTGGTGGAGCCGGTGCCATTACCGAGACCGGTGTCGCGCTGCACGGACGGAATTGAAGGGTTCATAGGCATCTGTCTCGCTGAACTGGGGAACATCACGCGCGCGGGGAGTTGCCCCCTGGCCGGTTCGGGCCGTATAAAAATTCCCCCCTGAACCACTTCGCCGGCTCAGGGCGACTCTTCCGGCCGCGCTGCGGGGCTGCGGTCAACGGCCGGTTCAAAAAGGTAGATGATCGTTCGCAAACCGGGGGCCGGGCTTTGGTCGTAGATCGCATGCAACTCCGGTGGCGCGGTCGCGGGCTCGTTCAACTGCTGCAGGTTGGGAAAGTGCGCGGCATACCGCTCCGCCCATACCACATGGGTGACGCCGCGATACCCGGCATATTGCACGAGCCGCGGCCATTCGTTTTGCGAAAAGGTGGCGCCCGAACGAATGTTATGATTGCCGGCGTAGAAGTTCACCGCCTTGTTGTAGCTCATCAGCACCGGCGTCTTACTGGTGTGCCGGCGCAACCATTTCCCCGCCTGCTTAAGCTCAACGGCCTCACTCCAAAAATCGGTATCCAGTGCGCGCCGCTGCACGATGCTGCCGAGCTGGGTCCCAAAACCGAAGAACAAGACAAAACCAAGCACGCCACTCCAGGCGCAACGCTGCCGGCCGGCATCGCTCCAGCGAGCGCCCCGCCGGCTCTGGCACAACCCTGCTACCAGCCAGTCTTTCAGCAGCACCAGCCCATGGCCGGCCCAAATTATCGCGACCGGCAACAGCGCGATCAAATAACGTTCATTGATGTGAAACAGCGGCACGACGATGAACCAGAAGAATCCCAGGCAGCTCAACAAATAAAAGCTCAGTCGTGCCTGCGCCGGCTGCCAGGGGCTGCCAAACAGGCCGAGGACAAACGGCACCAGCAAACCCAGGGAGAAGATCGCCGGCAGCTCCGAACGGGTCAGGCGATGGAGGTGGGTTGCATATTTCCGCACCAGCAGTGCCGGCGAATTCTGGATCGGCAGTCCGCCCTGCCTGGCGGCCGCCTGCACAAAATCACCATCATGATAAATCTGGTCGTTGGGATAAACGCGATTGTCTTCCGAAAGCGTGTCGAAGGTGCCGAGCTTGCCCGGCGCGAAATATTGCGCCTCGAGTTGCTGCACGGCCGCGCCTTTGGCGCTCAGCGTCCAACGGCCGGTTTCACCATGCAGGTAAAAAATGTAGGGCAGTGCGGCCAGCAGCCAGGCGCTGCCGGCCACCACGGCCAAACGCATCACGCCAAGGCGCCGCGCCCGGAACCAGTCCCCGACCGTCAACAGCGTTACAAACAGGACAAAGACCAGCAGGAAGCCGACGCCTTCCGGCCTGGTCAAATAGGCCAGCCCCCAGCACAAACCGGCAAGCAGGGCACGTCTTGCCGAGTCGCGTTTGAGACTTTCCCAGCCGCACCATAAACCCAGTGTGGCAAACAGCATGTAAACGGGTTCGGCCAGAGCACTGGTGGCACCGAACGCCAAAGGCGGATAGAAGGCCACAAGCGCCGCGGCCCCCCTGGCACTGTTTCGGCCAAAGAGATCAACCCCCAGGCGATAAATCGGCCAGAGGAGCAACCCGCCACAAATAATGTTGACCAGCCGACCGGCCACTTCCAGATCCGGCACCAGCAGGCTCAGCAAGCCACTGAGCGCGGGATACAATGGTGACCAAAAAGGATGCAGCCAGCCGTGAAAGTTGGCAGTGGCGAAATTGGCCGCGAGATTCAGATAATGCGGTTCATCCCAGCCGATGGCGAAGCGAAAACGCAGGAGCAACAGCCGAAAGAGCAGCGCGGCTGCCAACAAACCCAGAAAGGGCCAATCCCTCGACTTTTGTGTTGTGTTCATGGGCTTCCGTCAAGCAACAACCTGCGGGGCGGGTGCGTGCGGGCGCCACGCCGGCAGCCGGCTCACTTTTTCTTTCCCAGCATGCGAAGAAAAAGCGCCTCATAATCTTCCGTGATCCGTTCCCAGGTGTAATCGCGCTTGATGATTTCCACCGCCTTTTTTCCGGCTGCAGCCACGGCTTCGGGATGATCCAGCAGGTATTGCATCTTGTCGGCCAGGTCGCCGTTGCGCGTGGTGGAAAAGAAATAACCGGCATCCTCGAGCACTTCGCGATGTTCGGGAACATCATTGGCCAGCACACAGTTGCCGAATCCCATGCCCTCCAGCAGTGCCGGATGGGTGCCCCCCACCTCGGTCGCCTGCACGTAGAAATAGGCATTAGATTGCAATTCTTGATAGCCATGACCGAAAACATAGCCGGTAAAGATGATGCGGGGATCCCTGGTGGATTTGAGCGCGCGAATATACTCGCTGCTGTAGGGTGCGTCACCGACCACCACCAGCCGCTTGTCGGTTTTGACCTGCTCAAACGCCTTGACCACCAAATGGGCATTGTTCTCCGGCTCCAGCCGGCTGACATAAAGCACATACTCCTGTGGACGCAGGCCGTATTTCCTGAGCGTGTCATTGGCCGGCACCTTGGTGGTGGGCGCGCCGTAGGGGATGAACACCGAGTCCTGCTTGAACTTTTCGAGGTAATACTTCTTGATGAACTTCGAATCGGTCACCACCACATCGGCGAGCTTGGTGGCCAGCCATTCCGAGACCTTGTAGTACCATTGCCCGAGCTTGTTCCATTTTTTGCGCTGCCATTCCAGGCCATCGACATTGATCGCGACCTTCTGACCAAACAGACGCGGGATGAGGCAGAAGATCGCGTTGGCGCTGTTGCACACCAGGATGGCATCGTACTTTTCCCGCAGCGCGGCATGCCAGGCACACAGAAAAGTGTGCGCCACCGTGTCGAGGTATTTATGGCTGATGGTCGGCAGAATGATCAACCGCACGCCGTGATAGTAGGGATCGCGGTACTTGATGTTGTTCGAGCGGCCATAAACCGTCACCTGGTGACCGCGTTTCACCAGTCGCGTAGCAACCTGTTCCGCGAAAGTTTCAAAGCCCCCATAGTTTGCCGGTATCCCCCGAATTCCCATGAAGGCCAGATTCATAAGCGATCCACTGACTTTCCTGTGTTCCATCTGTTCAAAATTGCCTATCCAGTTGCGCCTCACCCACCGGACGGGGCGGGTAACGATAAACCAGCACTGTATTGTTGGCGGTGGTGAGCGTGCGCTCAAAATGGGAGAGGATGAACTCGCGCAGCGGCACCGGCACGAACACCGGCGCCTCCAGCAGCTTGTAGTGCTGGCCAAGCATCCAAACCGTCCGGCCCTGCGCCGTCACCTGCTGCAACTGCGCCAGGTCTTTGATGAAGGGTCTGCCCGAGTAGAGATCGAACGGTTCCCCGGCGGCGTCGCGGAGCTGGTTTTCGAGTGCCAGATCAAGATCGGCAAAATTGAGATCATAATCCACCCGGCCGAGATAATGCAGCGTACCGAGCGCGTCGGTGGAGATGATCACATCGGTGCTGTCGCTGTGTTCGCGCACAAAGCGGCAGGCCTCGCGCCATTCTTCCATGTACATCGCGCCGTTGAAGCTGCCATCAGGGCTGAAGGGAATGGCGCGCGCCAGCCGCACCGCGGGGGTGAGCGGCAGCCAGGCCAGAAAAACGCCGGCAATGATCGCGCTCACCAGCCCCGGCCGCAGTCGCGTCCGCGCAAACCAGCGCTGCCGGATGGTCTCAGCTTCCTGGTGCATGAGGTTCGCAAAGGCAAAGGCACACACCATGATGAAGAATCCATAGACATGAAACAGGTATTGAAAATGCCGGTACGCGAACACCGTCATGAACAGCAACAGGGTGCCGAGAAACAGCGACAGCACATAGAGGCCGGCGCGGTGGGCGCGGCCGAGAATTTGATAGGCGCCGATCACGAACAACAGCCCCAGAGGAAACTGATAGTGATCGAAGAGAAAATCGACCAGCAGCATGCGCCGCTGGAAGCGCGTACCCTCCGCCCATTTCGGCATGAAACCCAGGGCATAATCGACGAAAGCGCGCAGCGAGGGCAGTGCCAGCAGCGCCAGCAGCGGCACGAAAACCAGCAGCCAAAAGGTGATGAAGTATTTGCTGCGCACCATGGCCGTCACGCCCTGCTGCCGCCAGTGCACCACGGACTGCAGGCCGGTATAGCACAGCACACCCGCCATAAACAGCGCGGTGAGATCATGCACCTGAAAGGAACACCACAGCAGCACGGCGGCCGTCAACAGCCAAAACAGATTCAAATTCCAACGGTCCAGAAAACGTTGCAACCGGCCCGCCGGCACCAGCTTGTGTTGCCATGCCGCAAAACGGCCGCGGGCATCGTTCTCGAAGCCGCGATAAAAGGCGTAGCTTGCCAGCAGAAACAGCAATTGAAAAAGGGTGTACATGCGCGATAGACGCGACCACCCGATGGCGAAGGGCGAGATCGCGGTGAAGAGCGCAGCCAGCAGCGCCGTTTGCCCGCCAAAGAAGCGCCGGGCAACCCAGAACACGGCGGCGATGCCCAGCACGCCCAACAGCGCGCTCGGCAACCGCAGACTGAACTCACCCTCCCCCAACAGGCGAAAGGACAGGCTCACCAGCTTCGAATACCACAGCGCGCGCTCATTGGGTTCGCCCGAGGGGAAAACTGCCCGGCCGTTTGCGTTGAGCGATTGCGCGGCATAATAGTGGTTCAGCTCGTCGATCCAGATGCTGGGCACTGCCAACTGATAAAAACGGAGGAATGCGCCCAGTCCGCAGCAACCAGCCAGGAGCAACAGGGCGGTCAACGAAAGCGGATTTTTGTCGAGATGGTTCATAATCAGGTGTTTTGCACGTCAGTCTGTTTCCCTCCCGGCAGCAACCGCGGGTGCCGGCGCTTCATTGCGACGCGTTCATCGCGGCCGGCGGCAAGTTGTCGGGGGCGGTGCCGGCAGTCGAACATTCTCCCCGGCCAGGCAGCAACTGCAGCAGCCGCTTTTGATATTGTGCGGCGATGGTTTGCCATTGATACTCTTCCGCCACCTTGCGATACGCCCGGCGCGCCATGGCCTGCCCATCGATCGTGCCCTGGACCATCTGCATGATCGCCTGCATGAATTCGTCCCAATCGTCGGCGATGACGATTTCCCTGCCCTTCACAAAATTCAGGCCTTCCGCGGCCACGCTGGTGGCGACGATCGGCCGGGCATGCGCCGCATATTCGAGAATCTTCAGGCGCGTGCCGGAGCCGGAGCGCAACGGTGCGATGCAAACGGTCGCGTGCTGCAGCAGGGGCTGCAGGTCATCCACAAAGCCGGTGAAGGCGAGCCCCTGCCCGACGCGGCTGTAGTCCGGTTGCTGCGGCCCGCCCACGACCACGAACACCAGGTCACGATCGCGGGATTGTGCGCGCGGCGCCAGCTCTTCGCGCAGCACGCGAATGGCTTCGGCGTTGGGGGGATAGTCGGTCTTGCCGAGAAACAGCGCGAGTTTTTTGCCGCGCAGTGGTTCCGGCAAGGCCGCCGCCGGTGCCTCCCGCCGCGGTGCAGGCAGAGTGATGCCGTTTGGCACGATCCAAATTTTTTCCGCTGGCGTGTGAAAGCGCTCGGCCAACAGGCGCGCATCGACTTCCGAACACACCACCACGCGGTCGCAGGCTGCCAGTGCCCGGCGTTCCATCCGCGCCGTGAGGTGCGCCAGCAGGGGCAGGCGGTAGGCACGCTCGACGTAAACCACTTCGATGTTGTGTTCGACCAAAATCAGCGGCACCCGCCGGGCACGCGCCAGCCGCCAGGCCAGCGGAAACGACCAGAGATGCTCACATTGCACCGCCGCAATCTCCAGTCCGGTGAGCGCCTGCTGTGCGCGTGCGAACACCGCCGCGCCATAGCATCCCAAAATCGCCGGATTGAAACCGAGCGTCTGCCGGATGAAAGGCGGCGCCTGCCGCGGCACGAATACGCGATGCGGCAGCTCCTGCTCCTGCGGCGCGGGTGCCAACAGGATGGGGTGCAACGCGGACAAATGGCGCAGCAGGTTCACGATGCGCACATTGGCGCCGGTGTTGTGCGGCACGGTGGCATGATAGGACACGCACAACAAGTGTCGCGATTTTTCCGGCAGGGCGGTCATGCTCCTCCCTTGGCCGCCGGAGAAGAGACCACGGCAACACGCGCAGCCTCCGGCTGCGGCTTGGACCGGGCGAAGCGGGCCGCGGCCATGGCCCGGAGCTTCATCATGTCTTCGCGATCGATCTCACCGAACAACCGGAGCAAAACGACATACCCTGCCAGCAACGCGGCAAACTTGACCAGCAACTCCCACGGGCTGGTGGTGGGAAAACAACCGGAAAGCGCGAAGACGAGCACGGCAGCCGCGCCGGCGCGCAGCAGAGGGGCGGCGTGCAGTGCAATGCCGAACAACCGGGTGACATAATAAGTGTTCGCCAGCACGCCGAGCAGCAGGGTTGCGGTGGTGGCCAGGGCTGCGCCCGTGGCGCCCCAACGCGGCACGCCGAACAAATTGAACGCGAGATCGACGGGCAGCAGCACGAACACGATCAGCGTGCAGACTTTCATGCCGCCGCCCGCCATCGCCATGGTGTTGATCACCATGAAAACGGCATAAAGCGACAACCCCACCATGAGCAGGCGCAGGATTTCTCCGGCGCCGGCATAGGCTGCGCCGAAGAACAACACCGCCAGCGCGTCCGCCGAGGAGGACACCAGCGCCAGCAGGGGCAGCACCGCCAGCAGGGTCAGGCGCAGTGCCTGCCGGATGAGGCGTTCACTTTCCAGGCGCTGGCGCCGGGCCACGGCATGGGAAAGCCCCGGCAACAGTGCACCGGTGAGCGCGATCGCGAACGAATAGGGAATGCGCGCAATGGTGGACGCGGCAGTGTAGAAACCGACAACCGTGCCGGAGAGATGATACTTGACGACCCAAAGATCGATGTAGAAAAACAAATTGACGCCGATCGAATAGAGGATGTTCGGCACGATGAAGTGCAGCAATCCCCTGCGGTCAACCGCGGCGGTGTCATGGGGCAGACGGGTCCACCACCAGCCCAGCACCAGGCCGCAGAGGGAGCCGAGGATGTTGCCGACCAGGGCGCCCACCACCCCGAATCCCGCCCACAACAGACCGGCGGTGAAGAGAAACTTGCTCACCGAATACGTGCCCGCCACCAGTGTCTGCCGGCCGAAATGCTTTTGGCCAATCAACATGCCGGCATAGTACCAATAAAAGCTGAAGAACAGGACATCGAACAGCGCGATCTGCAGCAGCGGCACCAGCCGGGCATCATTGAAAAAACCGGCGAGCAGCGGCGCCGCGGCGAGTGCCGCGCCCCACGCGACGACCGTGTAACCCAACTGCCAGCGCAGCAGCACACGGTGCAGCGCGCCCGCCCTGCCGGGGTCCTCGCCGACATAACGCTGCAGCGCATTGGGAATGCCGGCCACCACGCACAGCTCGCACACCATGAGCAGCGAGTAGACGATGCCATACACGCCGTACTCCTGCGGGCCCAGCCAGCGCGCCAGCACCACGCTGATGCCGTAACCGCAGGCGAGAAACAGTCCCTGCCCGATGAGAAGCAGAAAGGTGCCGCGCAGCAACATGAGAAGCTCACCCGGCTTGTTGAACGAAAGGTTGTGCCGCCGTCCGGCGCGGGGCTGGTGGCGCCGCAAGGGCCGCGCGCGCGCTGGTGGCGATTTTACCCAATTCCTCCCCGATCTGCCGCAGGCTGCAGTGCGCTTCGAAGGTCTTCCGGCTCTCCTGTGCCAGATGGCGGCGCAGGGCTTCGTCCTGCTGCAACCGCAGAATGGCGGCCGCCAGCGCCTCGGGATTGCCCGGTGCGCACATCAAGCAGTCACGCTCGTGCTGCAGCAGCTCGCGATTGCCGGGCGAATCGCTCACGATCACGGCTTTGCCCATTGCGATCATCTGAAAACATTTGTAGCCGATCACCAAACCGGCTTTCGGGGTCAGGCCAAACTGCCCGCCCAGGCAGATGTCGGCATCGGCGATGCGTTGCACCAGCTCCTCACGGCTCACCCAGTCGATGAACGTGAGGTTGGGAAGCGCGAGCCTTTCGGCCAGGGCGTGCACCTGCTCCTGCGTCTGGCCGCGACCGATAATCTCGAAGCGCAGGCCGGCGTGCTGGCGCAGCAAATGCGCCGCCTGCACAATGTATTCGATCCCCTGCAGGGGAATGAAGGTGCCGTAAAACAAAACCGTGCACCCCGGCGGCTGTTGCGGCCGCGGCGGCCGCGGCGCGTAGACGGGGTCCGCGCCGATGAACACGCGCTGGAATTTCTCGCGCGGCAGGCCGTAAAGGCGGGCAAAATAGCCCGCATGTGCCGCGGTGTCGGTCAACACCACCGTTGCGCAGCGAAACAGAAAGCGGTCATACCATTTCAGCAACGAGGCGATCCGCGAGCCGGCTTTGAAATAACCGCGGTCGCTCACCAGCGTCTCGTACAGCGAGATGTGAACGTTGAACAGCAACGGAATGCCCCTGCGCCGGGAGATCAGCCGGGCCAGTGGCACATCGAAAAAGCCGGGATAGCCCACCACGATCGCATCGAGGTCGGGCAGCCGCCACAGGCTGGCGAACAGTGCAAAACTGTTCTTGATGAACGTGAAGGCGAAGGCGAGCGTGCGCCACAGGCTGCGATAGTGCTGCACAGCGTCGCGCCGGGCAGCCGCCGGCCGGTTGCACTCGATCACTTCGATGCCGGCCTGCTGCATCCCGAGGATATGCGTCGAGTTGTGCGGCTCGTTCCAGTCATACGAGCCGTAGTAACACACACGCAGCTTGCGGTTCATGATTCACGCCAGCATCTCATGCGTCGCCGCCGGCAACGGCTCGCGCGGTTTGCCCGCGGACTGGTAGTGGCGAATGATCGAGAAGGTTTCCCGGGCATGCGTTTTCTTCGACACGCCGACCACCACGGCGGCGATATTCGGCAGGGAAAAAAGATACTCGTAGGCTTCCCCGGGCTTCAAATACCCTGCGGCCAGTGTGCTCATCGCCAGCAACTGCAGGCGGTGCTCCCGCAGCGTCTGCTCGAAGGCGGCACGTGAAGGATTCACCTGATACCCGAGTTTGTTGATCGAGGCCATGATCAGCGGGTTGTCGATGCCCGCACGCCCGAGCAGCCGCATCAGCCTGCCGAGATTTTTGGTGCAAAAGGCGGGAATCGCGCCGTATTTGCCCTGCACATGCTCGGCGTAGAGCTGGAACACCTCGGGCACCTCCCAGCCGAGCGCAAGATCCGTCATGACATCATGCAGGAAAATCGCCCGCAGGTTGAGAGAGGCGAAGGGCGCGACTTCAAAATCTATCATCGCGGTCAGAATTTTTTTGAAATCCCTGGTCAGCAGGCCCATGCCGCCGCGCCAGAACATGCCCAGCTTGTCTTGCAATGAAGTGCCGCTCAGCGCATCCTTCACGATGTTGACCAGCCCTTTTTCATTGGCCTGCTTGATGTATTTGGCAACGTAGGGCACCAGCAGGTAGATGCCCAGCTCGCGCTGCAGGCGGGCGTCCTTCTGAATCTCCCCGGCAACCACGAAGGCGCGTTCATGGGTGGACATCATCATCCCGCGCACGCCCTGGTCGAAGGAAAAATTGACGATCTCCATAATGCGCGCGGCCTCGCTGAAATAGGCCTCGCGTTCATTGCCGGCCTGCGCCTCGAGATGATTCACGCCAAAAAACTGATTATGGCCGAGTATAATTTTGTCGATCATGCTCTTGTCCTTGCCACACTGAATCTGATGCTTGCTCGTGCCCGTCTGCCGTTGTGAAATCACAGCGAGACCGGCGCGCCATGTCCGGCGGCCGAGGCATAAATGGCGTCAACGATCCGCTGCACTTCGTAGGCGTTGCGCACGTCGCTCTCCAGCCGGGTGCCGTTTTTGACCGCGGCAACAAAGGCGCTGTCCTGCCGGGTGTATTGCGGCCCGCCCAGGTCGATCTCCACGCCTTCGAAGAGATCCGGCTTCATGAAGTTGGTCCAGCCCGCGGGAAAACCCGCCGCCGCTTTGTCCAGGTAGAGTTTCACGTAGTCATCGCAAACGATCAAATTGCCGTTGGCGGCGTGCACCGTGAGACTGACCTCCAGCAGGCGGTGATGGCGCACGCTCCAGGAGGAATCGAACCAGCCGGTCAGGCCGCTGGCGAATTCGAAATGGGCATGGGCGAAATCTTCCACCTCGCGCGAGTACCAGTTGCGGGTATGCGCCGACACCCGGCTGACCGGGCCGAAATACCAGCGCAACAAATCGATGAGGTGGGTGGCCTGGCCGATCACCACGCCGCCACCGGACTCCTGCTTGTTGTAGCGCCAGCCCTTGCCGGTTTTGAAAAGCTGCGAAACGTAAATCGTGGCCTGAAAAGTTATCAGCTCGCCGAGGGCACCGCTTTGCAGCAGTTGCTTCGCTTTCGCAAAGGTTTCGACGTAGCGCATCATGTAGCCCACCATCGTGGTCAGCCCGCGTTTTTCGACGCCGGCGACCAGGGCTTCGGCCTCCCTGCTGGTGAGGCTCAACGGCTTTTCGAGAAAAAACGGAATGCCGCGTTGCAGGCACGCGTTCGCCATCGGCACATGCAGGAACACCGGCGTGGCAAGCACCGCGGCATCGGGCTTGGACTGGTCGAGCATCTTCTGAAAATCTTCGTAGATCTCCACCTCCTGCTTCAGGCTTTGGGCAAAGCCGAGCAGGAATTTCGAGGTGTCCACGATGGCGCACAGCCTGACCCCTTGCAGGGCGTTCATAATGCCGGCGTGCAACAGGCCCATCTTGCCAATGCCGACCACGGCAACATTCAACATGTCAGCTCCTGGTTCAATGCGTAAACGCGGCTTTCATGCCGCAACCAAATTTGAACCGCGCGGGCGCGCCGGATGCCAGGCCGGCATGCTGCTGCGCTCCCGGCGTCGCCGCAATTCAAAAACTTCGCGCGCGTGACAGCTTCCGCGGAGTTCCTGCCCGGCCGCGCGCGGCATCCATATGAAAATGCCGCACCGCTGTCTTGCCTGCCTGCCCATTGCCAGCCTGCGCTGCAAAATTTTCGCGGGCGTGAGATGGTTTTCCTGCGGTGGTACCATGTCATTCCGCTTCGCCCGGACGCGGGCAGACGGTCATCCTTCGCCGGCGACGACATTCTCCACCAGCGCGGGCGGGGCCATGGCATTGCGCCTGGCGCCGGCCGTGCCGTTCCACACCGCCAACTCGCTGCGCTCCAGGCTTTGCAGCTCGAGTTTCTTGATGCGATACAGGGTATCCTCCTGCAGCCGGCGGTTGCCGGCGATGAGGTCGGCGAGCAGGCCGATCATGAAAATCTGAAAGCCGACAATCATCAACACCGCGGAAAGGATCAACGATTGCACGTGGCCGCCGCCGTCGCCGGTGAAGTAGTAATACAGAAAGCGGAGGGCGCCGGCCAGCCCGGGGGCGAACACCAGCGCGCCGATCCAGGAGAACGCCTTGAGCGGCTCGTACATCAGATAAATGCGGAAAATCGTGCCGATGCTGCGCCTGAGATAGTCGGGGATGCTGGTGAACAGGCGCGATTCGCGCAGTTTGCCGTTGGTGTTGATCTGCACATGGCCAAGCGCGATGTGCTTCTTGCCGGCCTGAATGATGGTCTCCAGCGTATAGGTGAAGCGTGAGATCACATTCATGCGCAGGGCAGCCTCGCGACTGTAGGCGCGGAAGCCGCTGGTGGCATCGGGCACCGAGGTTTCCGAGACGTGGCGCACCACCCAACTGCCGAGTTTTTGCAGCTTGATTTTGAGCGGCGAAAAGTGGGCAATTTTTTCGACCTGGCGGTCACCGATGACCATGTCGGCCCGGCCTTCGAGAATCGGGCGCACCAGCTTTTCAATGTCTGCACCGCGGTATTGATTGTCGGCATCGGTGTTGACGATGAGATCGGCGCCGAGCTTCAGACAGGCGTCCAGGCCGGCCATGAAGGCTTCCGCCAGACCCTTGCGGCTGGTGAAACGCACGAGATGATGCACGCCGTGCTGGCGCGCCACCTCCGCGGTGCGGTCGGTGCTGCCGTCATCGATGACGAGATACTCGATCACATCGATGCCGGGAATGTGGCGGGGCAGATCCGCCAGCGTCAGCGGCAGGGTTTGCTCTTCGTTCAGGCAGGGAATTTGAATGATGAGTTTCATGCGCCCACCACCGTCTCGATGTTGTATTCCTTCTGTTCACGTGCATGCGTGTAGGTGATCATTTCACCGATGAGGCCGATGGAAATCATCTGCAGGCCGATGACGAGCAGCAGCACGCCGAGCAACAGCAGAGGCCGGCCGGCGATGGCGCCGTAACCGAACAGGCGGTAAAGAAACAGATAGAGACTCATGCCCGCGCCGGCGAGCGTGAAGACGAAACCGAAGAAGCCGAGAAAATGCAGCGGCTTCTTGGAATATTTGGTGAGGAAAATGACCGCCACGATGTCGAGCAGGCGCTGGATGTATTCGCTGATGTAGCGCGACTGGCGGAAGTTGCCGGGCCGCTGCTCGACCTGTTCTTCGGTGACGCGGTAGCCCTTGCGCGCGGCGAGCACGGGAATGAAAATGTTGAGATCGCCATAGAAGATGATGTTGTCGAGCACCTCGCGCGAGGTGGCAATCACACTGGAGTTGATGTCGTGCAATTGCAGATGGCCAACGCGCTGCACCAGCCAGTTGAAAACGCGCGACACCAGACGGTTCAAGCCCGGGTCTTTGCGCGGCGTGCGCCAGCCGACCACGAGATCATAGCCCTGGTCCATGCGGGCGAGCAGGCGGGGCAGGGAGCGCAAATTGACCCGCACCCGGGCGGCGGCAAACACGATACGCTGCCCGGTGGCGTGCTGCAAGCCGGCGTCGAGTGCGGAGGTTTCGCCGAAGCTCGAGCGCATGCGGATCAACTTCACGCAGGCATCCTGGCGGGCGATGTTCTCCAGCTCGCGCCAGGTGTGATCGGTGCTGGCATCGTCCACAAAAATGATTTCGAAGTTGCGGCAGCAGCCGTCCAGCCCGTGACGCAAGTCCTGGTACATGCCGGCCACTTCCTCGCCCAAATTGAAAATCGGCACAATCACCGACACCCGCAAGTCCGCGGTTTCCCTGCCATTGGCCGCCAGCGGCGCCGTGTTGACCGCCGCGGCGGGCGCCATGTCAACCGGTCGTGCCATGATAATATTTGTATTCATAGAGGCGCTCATCACGTTTCTGACCCGTGCCCACCACACTGGTGGCAATCAAACCATAAAGCAGGAAATTGATGCCGGCGGCAAACAGCAAAAACACCACCGCCATCAGGACATTCAACTCTTCGGAGCCGACTTGATTGTGGCGCCAGTCGAGCAGCAGCGCCAGCAGGGCTGCCAGTCCCAGCCCGTTGAAAAAAACGGTCAGGGCGCCGAAGAAATGCAGCGGCCGGGTCAGGTACTTCAGCAGCAGATTCAAAGTCATCAAGTCCATGATCACCCGAAAGGTGCGGGTGATGTTGTATTTCGACCGGCCGAACTGGCGCTCATGATGATTCACCACCATTTCGGTGATGCGGGCGCCTTCAATGCGCGCCAGCGCCGGGATGAAGCGATGCAGCTCGCCATACAGACGAATCTTGTGCACGACTTCGGCGCGGTAGGCTTTGAGCGAGCAGCCGGTGTCGTGCAGCTCAACGCGCGTGGTTTTGCGCACCAGACGGTTGGCAATGCGGCTCGGCACTTTGCGGATGAGGAATTTGTCTTTGCGGTTCTTGCGCCAGCCGCTCACGATGTCGTAGCCCTCTTCCAGTTTGGCCACCACCCGGGGGATGTCGATGGGATCATTCTGCAGATCGCCGTCCATGGTCACCACCACCTCACCACGGGCATGATCAAAGCCTGCCGCCATGGCCGCCGACTGGCCGAAGTTGCCGCGGAATTTCACCACCCGCAGATGAGAATCCTGCCGCGCCAGCTCGCACAACAGCGGAAAAGTGCGATCACTACTGCCGTCATCGACAATGATGATTTCATAGCTCCGGCCCCAGGGCTGCAGCGCCCGGGTCAGCGCGCGATGCAACAGCGGCACATTTTCCTCCTCGTTCATCACCGGGATGACGACGCTGCAATAGATTTTTTCAGTGTCGGTGGCCATTGCGAGGTTCCGGTTGATCCAGATTCAAAAGCTCGAGGGATTCCGCCGCCCGCCGCGCCGGATTTTCTTCCGTATCCCGCGGCCGGGTCGCCTGCCACCCGGGCAGCACCGGCGTTTCAGACAAACTCCTGCGGGTTGGCGCAGATGCGGCGGCAAGGCGCCGGGCCGGCGCCTTGCCGCGACTGTCGCTGTAACAGCGCAGGCCGCGCACGAACGCCGCAATCGGCAGCATGACCAGCAGTTCAATCACAACCACCCGCAGATTTGCGGGATGAAAGAGCGAGGCAAAAAAATCGTGCGAGACGTCAGATTTGTGCACCGCACCAAAAACCTCCCAGCCCACATCATAAAATTGTGACGTGAACGGCCACCACAGCGCCATGCCATAGGGCGGGGCTTGATCGACCGTCACCAAATCCAGGGCGAGGTGCGAGCCGACCGCGGCAAAGACCAGGGCAAAGCAGGGCCAGAAGCGGCCGCGCCGGCGCCAGAAGCAGAGCGCGAGCAACGCAGCCACCAGCGCGGCGAAGGTCACGCTGTGGGTGTAGTAATGATGATAGAGATTCGGCCGGCCCATGAGATAGCCGGGCAGAAAATCAATGTCCGGCAAATTGGCCAGGGCCATCAGAATCAGCACATCCAGCCAAAAACTCTTGGTCAACCGCAGCCGGCTGCTTTCGGCGAGGGTGTAACCCATGAGCGAATGGGCAATGGGCAATGGCATGCTGGTGTTACCCTGAATGCTAGCATCTGTTGGTGAACGGTGATCCGGCCGCGCGTGGTCACGCGCAGCCACAACTTCATCTTTTGTCCCGCGACGGCGGGGCAGCACCGTGCCGCACCACTCAACCGCCGTAGCGCCAGCGGCGATAGCGTGCGCGCAGTTGGTTCAGCGTTTTGCTCTCGGAAGCACGCTCATAGAGGCCTTCAAAGAGCGCGGCCCGGGCGGCGGCGAAACGATCGCGAAAAATCTTGACATGGCAATTGCGCTTGAGCCTGCCGTTCCAGCGCAACTTGTAGGCTTCGTCCCCGCGCGAGAGATCGAGCTCACGCCAGCCGTTCTGGATGCAGTCTTCGATGGCCAGACCCAACAGCACATTGCCGGCGCTGAACTTTTGAAACTCCGGTGCATGTGCGTAGATGTCGCCGTAATACTTGCCGTTGCTGACAAAGCCGGAGAGTCCGGCCGCCGGTTTGTCGTCGGCATACAGCATGTAGAGACGATAATCACCGCGCTTGGAAAGACGGCTGCAGACTTCCTGCTCGAAGCGCAGCACACTTTCCTCCGCCAGCCGGCCGGCGCCTTTTTCGTCCTGCCAGCGGGCTTGATAGACGGCAGTGAGATCACGAAAGCCGTCGAACACCGCGCTGGAGTTGGTGAAAATCTTAAACTCGGTTTTGTGATGCCGGTCGAGGTAGCGCCGGTCGTAGCCGACATCCTTGCGCGTGCGCTTGCCCAGGGTTTGCAGAAAGCTCTCCCAGTCGGGGGTGAGCGGCACGGTCACGCACAGGCGCTGAGGCTCGACGCCGAAAAGCGGAAACCCCTCGCGCAGTGCGGTGAAGAGCGGTGGCAGATTGGTGGAGTTTTCCGGCACATCCTTGAGTTCGAGCAGTTGCCAGCCGTCCTCGCTTTGTTTGAGGTATTCACACAGTTCGCGGAAGAAAACGGCTTCGTGGCCGGCAGCCACGACGAAATCGAGATAATCACCGCGTTTCTGGCCGATGAACCCGAGATGGCGCAGGGGAAAGCCGTAAAAGCGCGTGCGCAAATACAACGGCGCGATCCCCAGTGTCTCGCCTTCGTGCTCGACCAGCAGCAGCCGCAGCGACCGTTCATCACCAAAATTACGCCACCAGGCGAAATTCCATTCCCAGGATTGAAACGGGGTGTGATTGGCATTGCGGCGATAAACCGCCTCCCACACGGGCTGCAGGCGTTCGAATTCGGCAGTGGTTGTGATGACTCGCAGTGACATTGCTGGTTCTTCAATCAAGCGTCGGAACCGGGGCTCAACAGGAGATCAGTTCGGCGGCGCGGCGGGTCGCTTCCACCACCGCTTTGATAAGCGTCACGCGCAAGCCGCCTTCCTCCAGTTTCAACAAACCATCGATGGTGCAGCCCGCCGGCGTGGTCACGGCATCTTTGAGCAGCGCGGGATGCTCGGCGGTATCCCGCACCATTTGTGCGGCGCCCAGGCACATTTGCGCGGCCAACTCGGTGGCAACGTGGCGCGGCAGGCCGACCTTCACCCCGCCTTCCGCGAGCGATTCCAGCACCACGTAAATGAAGGCCGGGCCGCTGGCGCTCAGCGCCGTGACCGCATCCATGTGCTTTTCATCGAGGATCATGGTGCGGCCCACGGCCTCAAACAGGCGGCGCGCTAGTGCGAGGTGCTCCGGGGTGGCGTGCCGACCGGGGGACAGCACGGTCATGCCGGCGCGGATGAGACTGGGCGTGTTCGGCATGGCGCGCACCACCGGTACGTTATCCGAAAAATATTTTTCAATGAAAGCCGTGGTGGCGGAAGCCACGATCGAAATCACGAGCTGCTGCGCTCCAAGGTGCGGTTGAATCTCGGCGAGCACTTCCCGCAGCGCCTGCGGTTTGACAGCCAGCAGGACGAGCTGCGCCTGCCGCACCGCCTCGATGTTGCTGGTGAGCGCCGGCACCGAGAGACGGGTGGCGATTTCCTCCGCGCGGTCGGCGTGCCTGGCCGTCGCAATGATGTTTTCCCGCCGGTACAAGCCGGCGTCCAACAGGGCTTTGATCAAGGTGCCGCCCATTTTGCCGGCACCCAGCACCGCTAATTTGGCAGTTGCTTCCATTCCATCCATTCTCCTGCTCCCTGCGAGTGATGTTGCTTCCCTTCGCCGTGCCGCCATGGCTCACGGCCGCGCGGGCTACTGCTTCAAACCGGTTTGCGCGGCAGCGCGCCGGGCGCGGGTTGCATTTCCAGCTTGACCGGCGCGGCCTGCTCCTTGACCAATACATACCAAATCCCGCCCAACAGCGCCAGCGCCAGCGATTGTGCGAAAATCAAAAGCGAGAGCGACAGCGCCTGCGCCTGCGCCACGCCGGCCTGCGCAAAAAAGAACACGAATGCGCCTTCTCGAATGCCCAGGCCCGCCAGCGAGACCGGCAGCAGCGCAATGGTGGTGATGAGCGGAATATAGATGAAGTAATGCCAAATCGCGAGCTCGATGCCCAGACTGCGACCCGTGAGATAAATGATCACGATGCCGAGAATTTGATACAGCCAGGTGAGCGCGAGCACGCCCCCGAGCGCGCTGCGCGCATGACGATAAGCCAGAATGCTTTCGCGCAAACGGCCGAGTTTGGCGGCAAGCGCCTCCCAACCGAAACGCCGGCACCCCGCCTGGATCAGAGCCAGCGCGTGTTTCTGCAACAGAAGCGCCACCGCACCGGCAAAGGCCGCCAGTGCAAGCAACACCGGCCAGAAGAGGCGGCTGTCCGACAGCGTCCGGCTTACCGGCACGGCCACCAGCAAGGCCAGCAGAAAGATCACGAGAAAACCGAGCACGCGCACCACGAACAACGAGCTGGCGGCATCGACCCCGCGTTGCAGGTGACGGCCCAGGCGATATGCCCGGATGACATCCATGGCCACGCTGGTGGGCAGAAAGGTGCCGAAAAAGCTGCCGATGCAGTGCACCTCGAGGGTCTTGCGGAACGGCGGCGCGCTGCCGTTCGCCGCCAGCAAAATTTGCCAGCAGTAGGTGACCATGACTTGTTGAACGAGAAACAGGACGAAGGCCGTGAGCCAGAGCGCGGCATGGGCCGTGGCGAAGGCGGCGGCCACCTGCGGCAGTTCCGCTTTCCAAAACAACAGTGCCAGCACGGCGAGGCTGAGAGTGGCTTTCATCCAGAGTTTCATGGAACGCAGTGCATCCTTTGCTTCAACGGTCGAGATGCGCCCGACACCACAGCTCGAACATGAGCAGGCCCCAGAGACGGTGGGAGTGATTGTGCGCCTTGCTGCGGTGTTCGCGGATCAACTGCGCAATGTAGCGATGATCGAAAAAGCCGCGGCGTTTGACCTGCTCGGGGGAGAGATATTCGTGGAACAGGTTTTGGATCACCGCGCTTTCGCGCATCCAGTTTTTCATGGGCACGCTGTGGCCGAGCTTGTCTTTGCGAAAGACGATTTCATCGGGCAGCTCGCCGGCCATGATCTTGTGCAACAACAGCTTGGTCTCCCCGCGCCTGCCGATTTTCAGTTCGCTCGGAATGCGCGCGGTGTAATCAACCAGGCGGTAATCGAGCAGGGGCATGCGGCCTTCGACACCGAACTGGCGGATCAACTCCATGCGCCGCAGATAGAAACCGACGACGGAATAGTAATCGCCGTAAAGCGTCAGGCTCAGCTCGTCGCGGCCATCGGCTTCGCCGTAAATCTCCAGCAACTCCGCAAAGGGATTGAAGCCATTCACCTGCGCACGCATTTCGGGCAGACAGAGCCGGCGCAGTTCGGCCTCGGTGTAGTAGATGCGCCAGCGGTTGCTGTGCAAGGCCGCCGGGAAAGCCGAGCTGTAGGAAAAGCGCTTGGCCTTGACCACCAGGCTCTTCTTGGAATCGGTGTCGGGCAGCAACTGCAGCGTTTTGGTGAGCGGCTGGCGAATGAAGGCCGGGATGCGGTTGAAGGCTTTGGCGGCGCGGTCGGCGAGATAAACAGGATGGCCGCCGAACAATTCATCGCCGCCGTCGCCGGTGAGCACGTAGTCGGCATGCTCCCGCACCTGGGCACCCAGCAGCCACGAGGCGATCTCGATGCCGATGTCCGAGAAGGGTTCCTGCGCGGCCTGCGCCACGCCGGCGAGATGGCGCGCGGCATCTTCGGCAGTGTATTCGACCTGATGATGTTCGGTGCCGTAGCGCTCGGACATGACGCGTGCGTAGTGCGACTCGTCGAAGGTCTTGCCCTGACAGCGAAACGAAAATGACGCAATCGGTTGCGACAGCAGCCCGCGCATGAAATGCACCACCGAGCTGGAATCCATGCCGCCACTGAGAAAGGCGCCGGCGCGATAGCCGGGCACCAGCCGCAGGCGCACGGCGTCGCGCAGCAATTCGAGCAGCTCCGCCTTGTAGGTCGCCACTTCCTTGCGAAACGGTTCCGCAAAGGAGGGCCGCCAGTATTGTTCGATGGAAAGCCGGCCGCGATCAATCTTGATGAAAAAGCCGGGGCGCAGGGTCGCGATGCCGGCAAAAATGCTGTCATAGCCGGGATTGTAATTGAACAACAAGTAGCGCTGCAACACCCCGTGGTTGATTTCCCGTCCAATGGCCGGCAGGGCGGTGAGCGGCCGCAAACGGCTGCAAAAATACAGCACACCCGCCTTGCGGCTGTAGTAGACGGGCTCGATGCCGAGGTGATCGCGATAGAGATAAAAGCGCTGCGCCGGCGCGTCATACAGCGCAATCACGAAGTTGCCATTGAGCTGGCGGCAGAATTTTTCACCGAGCTTGAAGTACAGCCGCAGGATGATCTCCGCGGCGTTGGTGGTGGCCTGCAGCCGTGCCGAGGAGAGATGCTGGCTCACCAGCTCGGCGCGATTGAAGATGTTGCCCAGCAACGCGACAAAGCTGCCCTTCTCATCCTGAAAAATTTTGGGACCGGCATCCAGCGTGGGCACAGCGGCCGGCCGGAGAGCGACGAGCGTCTCCGCGGTCGAGACCTGCTGCAACTTCGCGCCCTCACCCGCGTCGAAGGCCATTGCCAGCAGCGCGGACACCGCCTCCTGCGGGCGCGCCTCCGCGCCCGCCGTGTTGCTCAAAACCTGTCCAATAACGCCAAATATCATGATTGACCTGCGATGATCACCATCGCGCCGATGGTGAGGAATGATTCCAGCCCGGTGGTTTGAAAACTCCGCCGGCGCCTCAGTTCTGCGCAAGCTGTTGCGCAAAGCCGGGCGCATGCGCCCGAAACTTTGCCTGGAGAATTGCGGCCAGGCTCTTGCGACCGGCACCAGGCAGGCGAAAGATGTAGTGATCTTCCAGCCGCGGCACATAAAACAGATTGTCGCCCGCGCGGTTGCCCGGCCGCCGTGGCACGATGCCCCAATAATTCAACCGATACCCGGCTTGCTGCGAGAGTTTCACGGCCAGCGCGCTGCCCATGAACCAGGGATAGCACAGGTGCGTCACTTTCTTGCCCGGCAGCCTTTCTTCAATCGCCCGCTTCGCTTGCTGCAAATCCGACAGAATTGCCTCTCTTTGTTCCACTGGCGTTTCAAAACGGGTCATCGTGTGCTGCGGGCGCCTGGCGCGATAAAACGCGAGCAATTCCCTGCGCCAGTTGCGATTCTCAAAAAAAGCCGTCCCGCCATTCTCCTGAACGAATTGTACCATGGCTTCCCGCAGCATTTCATCGTCGAAGAATTGCGGCTGGCCGGCCATGCGCGGTTCTGCGCGATAAATCGGCGTTCCCAGCGCCACCCGGCGATTAAAATCGAGCACGCCGTGATTGCGGTAAACCGGCACATTGATGTTGCCAAAGAAGTAAGTATCAAACCGCGGGTGAAAGAAATCCACCAGGATATTCGCAATGCAAGCCTGGTGGTGATGCATTGTGTGTGATTGAAAATCGATCACACCGCTGTCATGCATTTCGCGAATTTCGTGCCAGGAGCACAGCGGGAAAGCGGAGCGTTCCCGGGCCAGCAGCTCTTGCGCGGTGGCGCGCTGCCTCACGAAATCCTCATAGGTTTTCGTGGCGGGTGCGGTCTCGGGCGTCAAACCCGGAATGATAAAGCTGATGGCTTGAAAGCCGTAACGCTGCAACAGCGGAAAAGCAACCGAATAAAGCGAGGCGCGGCCGTCATCAAAAGTGAGCAGGACACTCGCCGGTGGAATCGGCTTTTCACCGGCGATGCAGGCGCGGAATTGCTCGCCGCTCAGGGTGCGATAGCCATTGGTCGCGAGAAACTGCAGCTTTTCCTCGAAAGAGACCGGTTCCACAGTGTGAAAATGAAAAACCGGCACCTGCTCGCGCAGCGGTTCCGGCCGGGCGGCGAAGACGAAGTCGGGATAATCGCGTTTGAGCAAAGCCAGCAGATCAGGGCCGTTTTTGCGATAGCTCCAGCGCAGTTTGTTGGCAATCGTTGCGAGCATGTTGTCGATTGGGTCAACCTTCTGTTTGGAGATCGGTCACAGTGTCGCAGTGCCGGGAATGCCCACCCACCCGGCCGCGGTGAAAAGCCGGTCCGGCCGCCTCACCCTCCTCAATGGGCGCGGCCATTGCTGAGCAGTTGGGTGTAGAGTTCTTCCAGAGCGGCCACATTGCGTTCGACGCTGAAGGCCTGGCTGCGCTCGCGCGCGGCCTGGCCGAATTTTTCCCGCAGCGCGGGATCACGCAGCAGCCGCAGCCAGCCCTGCGCCAGCGCGGCGCTGTCCGCCGGCGGCACCAACAGCCCATTCACCTCGTGCTGCACCATTTCCTTCATGCCGCCCACCGCAGTGACCACCACCGGCTTGCCGGCGGCCATGGCCTCCGCCAGCGCAAAGGGAAAGCCCTCGGTCAAAGAAGCCATCACGGCAATATCGAAAGCCGCGAAGGCAACCGCCACTTCCGAAACAAAGCCGGCAAAATGGAGCTTGCCTGCGAGCCCCAGTTTCGCGGCCAGGGCTTCCAGCTCGGCCCGCAGCGGACCATCGCCGGCGATGACGAAACGCGCTTCGGGACACGCGCGCGCCACCCGCGCCGCCGCTTCGACGAAATAGCGGTTGCCCTTCTCTTCGCGCAGGCGGGTCATGGTGCCCACCACGAGATGATGCGGCGCAAGCGCGAATTTTTCCCGAAACGCGGCGACTTTGGCCGGCTCGGCGCTTGTGAAATTGGCGAGATTGACGCCATTCCACACCACGCGCGTCTTCTCGCGCGCCACCCTGCGGCCGTGAATCAGGAATTCCCGCACGCTTTCACTCACCCCCACGGCGAGATCGGTTTGGTGGCGCAGCAGCCAGTCCATCGCGAATTGATGCGGCAGCACGCGCAGGATGGCCCACTCGTGCATGAGCGCGGGAATGCCCAGCCGGCTCGCGGCCAGCCGGCCGAAGTTGGCGGCGCTGTAGCCGTGCAGGTGGAGCAGATCGATCTGCTCGCGCCGCGCCAGCGCCACGATCGCGCCGACATTGGCAAAGGAATACTTGCCCTTGTCGATGTAAAAAAGCCGCACGCCGTTTTGTTCGAGATGCTTGCTGGCCGCATCGGGTGGGCGCAACACCGCGACCATCACTTCGAAGCGGCGCGTGTCGGCGTGCCGGATCCATTCGATGAAACACAACGCCACGCTGCTGGGGTTGACGCCGTCCATGGACAGCTTGTCGATCACGTGAAGAATGCGCTTCCGGCTGCTCATACCCATGCTCCGGCTCGTTTTTGCAATCGCATTCCGGCGCTCACCACTTTTCACGGGCCTCACTTTTTGATAATCGGAATGCGGCTCAAACCGTCTCGACCCGGGCGGTCATCTCCCGCCGGTCTTTCACCACCTTCGCCGGCACCCCCACGGCAATCTGCCAGTCGGGCACATTCCGGCTCACCACCGCGCCGGCGCCGATGATGCACTCGCTGCCGATGGTGACGCCGTCAAATACCACCACATGCGCACCCAGCCAGGAGTTGTCTCCGACGGTGATGCCGTGGCTGATGCGTTCCTGCGCGATAATGGGAATATCCCGGCGGGCGAAGGTGTGGGTGCCGCCCACGAGATAGACGTAGGCAGCCAGCAACACATTTTTGCCAACGTGGACGCGGCTGGCGGAAAAGATTTCGCAATTGAAACCGAGGTTGGCGTGATCGTCGATGAGGATGTCGCCGTTTTTGCAGCTCAGGATGGTATTGCGCCCCACGAACACACCATTGCCAATGAACAAGCCTTGATTGTCGCTGCCCTTGGCATCGAGCACGACGTTGTCGTCGATCACCACATTGTCGCCCAGGTGAATCTTGCGGGGATGGCGCAGCACGACGTTGCAGCCAAAGGTGACATTGCGGCCGGTGCGTCCCAGCAGAGTGGGATAAAGGCGGCTGCGCAGCACCAGTCCGAGCGCGCCCGGCAGCCAGCTGGCCAGCAACATGATCAGTTCATACTTGATCAGATACCAGATGCTGGCTTCTCCGAGCACGATTTCCTTGTACTTTTGCAGCTTGGATTTTCCGGCGTCGAAAAGTTGCTTCTGAATCTCGACGGTCTCCCGACGCGGTTGGGGGGTGAGGTTATCAGCCATGAGGCGCTCACGAGAAATACGCTTGCCGCCTGCGGCAGCGACGCGGTGCCGATTTGCGGCGGCCGCCGCTAGCCGCAAGACTGCCAGCCATGCTTAACAAAACGCGATCACAAATGCAAATACCCATCCGCACACTATTACATTCAACCGGGTGAACAAGCGTAAGGACGGATCTAATTCAGCAGACCGTTGGCACGATACCAATCCGCAGTCATCTTCAGCCCGGTGTCGAGATCGACCTGCGGGTGGTATCCCAACAGCCGGCGGGCTTTGGAAATGTCGAAGGCGCGATCCTTCACGAAGAAATCGACGCGCCGGCGGTAAAGAGGAGGCTCGATGCGAAGGGGCTTGCAGACCAGCTCACACAGCCAGCCGGCCATCCAGACCGGCCATACCGGGAAGTGTTTGCGCGGCACCGGCACCCCCAGCGCCCGCGCGATGCGCGCCACCAATTCGTTTAACGTCGTGTACTCACTGCCGCCGATGGTAAACACCTGGCCGAGCGCTTCCGGCTTTTCGCCCGCCAGGGTGATACCGGCCACCAGATCGTCAACATAGGTCATGTGATACAACACTTCACCGCTGCCAAACATGCGGAATTTGCCGTTGTTCACAAACTTGAAGATCTTGAGAAAGCGCCGGTCGCCGGGGCCATAGATGCCGACAGGCCGCACCACCACACCCGGCAGACGGTGTTCCTCGAAGAAGCGCCGCGCCAACTTTTCGCCGGCGAGCTTGCTTTGCTGATAAACATCGCCGGGCGCGTAGGGGGCTTCTTCCGTCGCCGGCGGATTCTTGATGTCGCCCTGCACGCCAACCGTGCTGCAGTGCACAAACCGCCCGGCCTGGGCGCGCAGCGCCGCCTGCAGCAGGTGGCGGGTGCCCTCGACATTCACCTGCCAAAAGTACTTGTTGGGCACGCCTTCGGTGCGATAGGCGGCGGCAATGTGATAAACCGTCTCGACTCCCTTCAATGCCTGGTGCAATTCCGTCGCGCTGCCGGGATCGACAAAGTTGCCATACACCAACTCGACGTCGAGACCTTTCAGCAGCGACAGGTCGCTCGTTTTGCGTACCAGGCCGCGGACATGATAGCCGCGTTGCAGCAGATGTTTACACAGGTGACTGCCGGTGAAACCGTTGGCACCGGTGACCAGCACTTTGACTGACATGAACGCCTCTTGCTTGGTTCCGCGGGCACGCCGTCTCACATGCGGCTCAGGCAAAAGGTCCGCTGCCGGCATGGCGCGTGCGCTGTTTCATTTGCCGCAGAATGCCATCAGGTGCCAGCCCAGAGGGCGCACCAAAAATTTGGGCAGGAGATTGAAGCCCGGCACAAAGATGCCGTTGTAAAGCACCGCCTTCCAGCCTGTGTGCAGCCGGCTCGCCACCGGAAACCGCTCCGGCACCAGCCGCACTCGCGCAAAGGGCGCGAGCATGGCGCGGAATTCGGCAATCGAATATTTGTTCAACACCGGCGCATCTTCGTGCTCGAGTTCCACCTTCATGATTTTCGACATGGCATTCAGCCAGGAGAGGCGGTTGTAGACCATCAGGATGGCTTCACCGCCCGGCTTCAGCACACGATGCAGCTCCCGCACCATGGCCGCGGCATCTGCCGTGTATTGCAGCACGCCGTGGGCATAAACCATGTCGAACGAATTGTCTTCAAACTCCAGCGCCTCACCATCCATCACATAAAACTCGCCGGCGGCGCCATTGAGCTGGAAATTTTTGCGCGCCAGCTCGATGGACTGTTGCGCCAAATCCACACCGATGACCAGCGCGCCGCCCCTGGCAAAGCGCAGCAGATCGATGCCCAGGCCGCATCCCACTTCCAGAATCCGCTGGCCGCGATAGCCGTTGAAATTCACCACCTCGGGCAAATAGCGCAGTTTGTCGAAGCGGTAGGTCTCCAGGTCTTGAAAGAAACCGGCAGTGCCGGGCGGATGTTTGGCCACGGCGAGGTCATGAATATGGGCGTTCCAATAGGCCGCGATGGCCTGCAGCAATTCGCGGTTCCTGCCTGATTTTGCCGGCGGACGCAGGCTCGTTGCGGATTTCACCTCCGGCGCGGTGAGAAAATCATTCATGTTGATCCCGAGATTTTGGGTGTCTTCAGCGGGGCGTCCCGCCAATGCCCTGAAACTGCCCGAATTTGAACTGCGATGCTTGGTCGGCGCGCCCTGGGCGGCCCGCACAGGCTGTCGCCCGGCTTGCGGGGTTGCCGGGTGCCACGCAACAAGCCGCGGCACCGCCTCAGAAATGCTGGGCCAGGGTGAGGATCGGCTTCAACGCCCGATGCAGGCGCAGCGGCGACATGCGCTGCACCGCCAAAGTCAACGGCACCACACTTTCGAAGAAGCCGGCCGGCACTTCCTGACGCGCGATGCGGCCGCGCACTTCGCGGGCGCGGCGGCCATACCAGATTTCATCGAAACGCTGTTCCCGAATGTTGCCCATCAGTTCGGTTTGCAGTGGATCCGGGTAGATGTTGCCCCGGGGATCGATGCTGGCAAAGGCAAAGCCCGCCACACTGTGCTGCTGCCAGAGGCGGTCCGGCTGCTCCGTCAGGCTGGCAAATTGGCGGTAGTAGTCGCGATTCATCGGCAGCAGCTCGCCGTACATCTTGAGCACCCGATCCACCATGGCTTGCAAGCGGGCGGCATCGCCGGGGCCAAGCGCCAGGTCCTCGTCCACGCGATAGCGCACCGCGGGCCGGTGCAGGGCGGGTTGAAAGGACAGCCCCTCGAGGGCGCGCTTTTTCACGAAGCGTGCCATGTTTTCGAGGTCGTACAGATTGGCCTTGTTGATGGTGAAGGCGACGTAGATTTTCGGCCGCGCATTGCTGCGCAGCGCCTTGAGATTCTCGATCGCCTGGCTGGCGAGATCGAAATAGCCCTTGATGCCGCGCAGGGAATCATTGAGCTCCGGCGTGCTGCCGTCGAGCGAGATGTAAATCAGGTCCAGCCCGGCGTCGATCAGCTTTTTGGCGCGGCGCTCATTGATCAACAGGCCGTTGGACATCAGGGCGGTGGACAGATGATGGCGCTTGGCACAGGCGATCAGCTCGAAAATGTCCTTGCGCAACAGCGGCTCGCCGCCGGTGAAGCACAGGCTCATCACGCCGTTTTCCGCGAGTTGCCTGATCAAATCCATGCCCTCGGCGGTGGACAGCACCTCCTCGTCCGGCGCCTGCTGCCAGCATTCGCAGGTGCGGCACCGCGCATTGCAAATATAGAGCACCTCCCACACGGCCTTGATCGGGCCGATGATCGGCTCGTGCTCCCCTCTGGCGAAACGCAGGAGATTTTGCAGATGCTTGACCTGTTTGAGCATGGCTGCAGTCTCAACTCAAATAATGGTCGTGCCAGATGCCGAAGACAGTGAGTGCCCACAAACGGTGGCTGTGATTTTCGCTGCCGCGCAAATGCTCGTCGATCAGCCGTTGCACATAGGCGGCATCAAAGAAGCCCTCGCGCTTGAGGCGCGCCGGCGAGAGGACGTCGAGCATGAGCGGCCGCAGTTCCTGCTTCAACCAGTTTTTGATGGGAATGCTGAAGCCCTCCTTGCCGCGCTTGAGAATCTGCGGTGGCAGCAGATCGGCCATGGCCTGTTTGAGAATCCACTTGCTCTGCTTGCCGCGCAGCTTGAGCGCGCTGGGGATGGTGGCGGCATACTCGACCACGCGATAATCGAGAAAGGGGGCGCGGGCCTCCAGCGAGACGGCCATGCTCATGCGGTCCACCTTCACCATGATGTCGTCACAGAGATAGGTCTTCAGGTCGACGTAGAGCTGGCGGTTGAGCGCGTCCTGCGAGTCGGCATTTTGAAAATGATGGCGCATGAAGTCATAGGCGCCGTGCGGCACATCCACCTCCCGCAGGGCCTCGCCGTAGAGCAGCCGCTTTTCCTGCGCCGCCAGAAAGATCATCCAGCGCACGTGCTGCAGGTCTTCGGGATGTTGTGTGCCCTCGACAAAACGCTTGATCTTGTTCAAGGCGCCTTTCTTTTTCTCCGTGGGCGGCAGCCTTTTGACGACAGGCGCGACCAGGCCGTGGCGCACGAAAGCCGGCAGGCGGCGGTAGGCGTGATACAGGCGGTCAGCGCGATACGCGTCGTAGCCGGCAAACAACTCGTCCCCGCCATCGCCGCTTAACACCACGGTCACGTGCTCGCGCGCCATCTTCGCCACGAGATAGGTGGGAAAGATCGAAAAGTCGCCGAGCGGTTCGTCGAGATGGCGGACGAGCTTCTCGGTCAGCTCCAGGGCATTGGGCCGCAGGATGAATTCTTTGTGATCGGTGCGGTAATGCCGGGCGATCGCCCGCGCATACTCCAGCTCGTTGTAACTGCCTTCTTCGAAGCCGATGGAGAACGTCTTGACCGGCTGGTTCATGGCGCGCGCCATCAGGGCCACGACGCAGCTCGAATCGATGCCGCCGGAGAGAAAGGCGCCGAGCGGCACTTCGCTCATCAGGCGGATTTTCACGGCATCCTGCAGCAGTTCCACCAGGCCCTGTTGCAGTTCTGCGGCATGATAGCCATTCTCGCGGAAATGCAGGTCCCAATAACGGCGCAATTCGATTTTGCCGTCGGCCTTGATCAACAGCGAATGGCCGGCGGGCAGTTTCTTGAGGTCGGCGAGAATGGTGTGCGGTGCCGGCACGTATTCATAAGTGAGATAGAGATCCAGGGCTTCCGGTGAAATCCGGCGCGGCACCCCCTGCGCCTGCAGCAGGCTTTTCATCTCGGAGGCAAACAGGAAACGATCGCGGCCGGCATAATAATACAGCGGCTTTTTGCCCATGCGGTCGCGCGCGAGAAACAGCGACCGCTGGCGCGTGTCCCAGATGGCGAAGCCGAACATGCCATTGAGCTTGCCGGGGCAGTCCACGCCGTATTCTTCATAGGCATGCAAAATTGCTTCGGTGTCGGATTTGGTTTTGAAGCGGTGGCCACGGCGTTCCAGCTCGGCACGCAGCGCGAGATAATTGTAAACTTCGCCATTGTAGACAATCCACAAGGTGCCGTCTTCATTGCTGATGGGCTGCTGCCCGCTGGACAAATCGATGATGCTGAGCCGGCGCATGGCCATGCCGATTTGGTCGCTGTAATAGAAGCCTTCTTCATCCGGGCCGCGGTGAAAGAGGGCGTCGTTCATCCGGCGTAGTTCCTCCGGCACCACCGTCTGCGACGGCGAGAAGGTCATGATTCCGCAAATACCGCACATGAATTGTCAATACCTCGGCAAAGAGTCCGTTGCTCCCCTTCCGCCACCGGCGTGTGACGGCTGCAGACCGGCCGGGTGGCCGCCCTCATGACGACTGGCCGCGGGGAAGTGACTGCAGATAGTCATAGACTTCGGCCGTTTTGCGCAAATAAGCCGCATAGCTGTATTCCTGTTCGGCGAGTGCCCGCGCCTTGCGGCCGAGCGCCTCGCCCAATTGCCGGTCGCGCAACACCCGCAGCAAGCCGCTGGCGAAAGCTTCGGGCTTGCAGTCGGTCAACACCGCCACCTCCGCATTCAACACCTGGGTGTGGGTGAGATGATTGGTGGCGACGATCGGCACACCGGAGCGCAAGTAGGAATAAATTTTCAGCGGCGTGTTGTTCCCTTCCAGCCGCGGAGACACCAGCACCTGCGCCAGCCGCATGAACTGCGGAATTTCCTCCGGCGGCCGCTGGCCGGTGAAAATGAACTTGTCGGCCACGCCCAACTGTTTGGCTTTTTCCTGATTGTCGCGCACCTGCTCCGGCTTGCCGCCCACCACGAGAAAACGCGTTTGCGGCTGCTCCTTCACCACCCGCGCGCTGCAAGCGAGCAGCAGGTCCAGCCCTTGATAAGGTTCGAGCGTGCCGGTGTACAACACCACCGTCTCGCCATTGAGGCGGTAACGCTGCTTGAGTTCCTGCAGATCGACCGACGTGCCGAACACGTCGCTGTTGTCGGCGACATTTTCAATGAGCTTGTTAAACTTGTCGGGAAAGCGCTCGCGCACGTAGTGATGCAGCTCGGGGCAAATGGTGATCACTGCCTGCGCACTGTTGATGGTGGCCGCCTCCAGCCGCTCGAACAGGCGCACCAGCAGCGGGTTTTGGCTGTATTTGAAATTGGACAACTGCTGCGGCAGGCTGGAGTGCATGTCATACAGATGGGGCAGGCCGAATTGCCGGCTCAGGCGAATGCCCATGAAACCCGCCTCTTCGTGGGTGTGCAACAGCTCATAGCGGTTTTGTCGCAGCAAGGCGAGCGCACGGCGATAGACAAAAACATCCAGCAGCAGCTTGTGCAGCGAAGGTCCGATGGCAATTTCCTTGATGAATTTCACGCCGGCAGCGCGCCGAATCTGCACATTCTCGATCGCGACATTCTGGCCGAGATGATAGGTAACCAGGTCGATCTTGTGGCCCAAACGCGAGAGGGCGCGCAAACGATGCAGCACACTGAATGGCGTGCCACGGGGTTGGAAAAAAGGCTGGGGCGCAATCATCAAGACGTACATAAGGATCCGGCCTATGGTCTTTGCGAGTGAATCCTGTGTAAATCTGCTCTCACATTTTAGCAACACTGATGCCAGTGCCGGTGCCCGAAATTCGTGCAATCGGGGGGCATTTTACGGCGGTTAGGCGCGATCAGGAGGTGAAATCAGCGGAGGAGGTGGCTTGAGGTGTTCAGCGCGTGTGCCAGCCTGAAACGATGTCTTTGTGTGACACACGTAAAAAAGGGGTGGCAGCCCTGCCGGAAACCAGCCGCCTTCCGCCCCGCACCGACACCCGCCCGAACCTTCCGAAGTGACAATCCTGCGCGATACTGGGAAGTTGTCGTCGAGCATGTGCCGAAAGCCGATTGCAGAAGGCATCCCTGCGATCCGGATCAGCCTGCCACCCCAAATGTTTGGCTTGTGTCAGCGGCCGACGCAGAAATACTTGATGCCCTTGTCGGCCATTTTGTGCGGCTCATAAATGTTGCGCAGGTCGATGACCAGCGGCGTGCGCAACAGAGTCTTGACCTTGTTCAGGTCCAGGCTGCGGAATTGATTCCATTCGGTGATGAAAACCAGGGCGTCCGCGCCCTCCATGATTTCGTAAGCATCCCGGCCGTAGGTCACCTGGGGCAGAAGTTTGCGGGCTTCGGGGACCGCCACAGGATCATAAGCACGTACCACGGCGCCCTCGGCGAGCAGGGCGCGAATAATGTCCACTGCCGGGGCCTCACGCATGTCATCGGTGTTGGGTTTGAAGGACAGCCCCAGGACGGCGATGGTCTTGCCCTTCACTCCGCCGGTTGCCTGTTTGATCTTCTGCACCATGAAGCGGCGCTGCTGCTCATTCACCCGCACCGCCGCTTCGACGATTTGAAAACGGTAATCATGTTGCTGCGCGATGGCGAGCAGGGCGCGGGTGTCTTTGGGGAAGCAGGAACCGCCATAGCCGGGGCCGGCGTGCAGAAATTTCGTCCCGATGCGGTTGTCCAGGCCCATCCCTTTGGCCACGTCATGGACGTCCGCCCCCACCCGCTCGCAGATGGTGGCGACTTCGTTGATGAAGCTCACCTTGGTGGCCAGGAAAGCGTTGGCGGCATACTTGGTCAGCTCGGCGCTGGCGAGATTGGTCATCACGATCGGGGTTTCGATCAGGTAAAGCGGCGAATACAAATCTTTCATGATTGCCATTGCTTCGCTGTCTTCCGCACCAATAACCACGCGATTGGGACGCATGAAGTCCTCGATGGCCGAACCCTCCCGCAGGAATTCGGGATTGGAGACCACCGAAAAATGAATGGGCGCGGGCTGATGCTCCTGAATCACTTTCTTGATCCACTTGCCGGCGCCCACCGGCACGGTGCTTTTGTTGACAATGACTTTGTACCCGTTCATGTAGCGGGCAATATCCCTGGCCACCGTCTCGACGTAACGCAAATCGGCGGAGCCGTCCTCCGCGGCGGGCGTCCCCACTGCAATGAAAATGACCAGCGCGTTTTCCACCGCGCGTTTCAAATCGGTGGTGAAGGACAGCCGGCCGGCCCTGACATTTTGTGCCACCAGCGTCTCCAGACCGGGTTCATAGATCGGCATTTCGCCGGCTTGCAGCCGGGCGATTTTCGCCTGATCATTGTCGACGCAGACCACTTCATTGCCAAATTCGGCAAAGCAGGTGCCGGTCACCAGACCGACATAACCCGTGCCGATCATGCAGATGTGCATATCCGTGCTCGCTGATGATATAACGTTGAGTTGGCATCGCCACCCCCAAATGTCATTCCGTAAGCATTTGTCATGTGCATTTGCACACCCATTATGATGAAAATGTCTGCAAGCAGGCTGGAAGCCTGCGCTACGGCATTTTCGGGGAAATCTTTTTGAGTGGTTGGGATAATGTTACAACAGGCTTCACTCCCAGAACTGGGGAAGATTCCTCCGAAGTAACAGTTTTGAGTTGCGGAGCGGATTTGAGAACGCAACGTTGTCGTACGAAGTTGACTCATTCACAGCAGGTCAATTAAATACCGGCAAAGGCGGGCAGCCGCAGAGGCCAAAAACACGCCACCACCGCCCCGGTGGGCGGCTTCAGCTCGCGCCATAGCCGAACAGGACGACAAACACGGTCTTGGCCATGATTTTGAAATCGAGCCAGAGCGACCAGTTGTCGATGTACTCCATGTCCATCTCCATCCACTTTTCGAAGCCGATTTGATTGCGGCCGCTCACCTGCCAGATGCAGGTCAAACCCGGCTTGAGGGAGAGGCGGCGGCGCTGCCAGTGTTTGTACAGTTCGACTTCGACTGCCAGCGGCGGCCGCGGCCCGACAAAGCTCATGTCGCCCTTCAGCACATTGAACAACTGTGGCAACTCATCGAGCGAGGATTTGCGCAGAATGCGGCCGATGGCGGTGATGCGGGGATCGCGCTTGATCTTGAACACCGGGCCGTCCATTTCGTTCATCTTTTCCAGCTCGCGCTTGCGCATCTCGGCATTGACCACCATCGAGCGGAATTTGTAAAGCGTGAACGTCCGGCCGTTCATACCGCAGCGCGTTTGTTTGAACAGCACCGGCCCGCGCGAGGTGAGTTTGATGGCGAGCGCGATCAGCACGAACACCGGCGAGAGCAGCAGGATCAACACCAGCGCCAGCACCACGTCCAGCACGCGTTTGACGAACAACTGCCAGGCCTGTGCGCTGAAGGTTTCGAACTCCAGCAGGGGGAAGCCGCTGAAGTCGGTCTGCCGCACGGTGGCGATGCGCAGGTTGTAAAGATCCATCGAAATGCTGGTGGGAATGCCCTCCCGCTCACAGGCAAGAATGGCCTCGTCGATGCGATTGAGCCACAGCCGCGGCACCACGAAGATCACCCGGTCGATGACCTTGCGGTGGAGGATGAAGGGAATGTCCTGCAGCCGACCGAGCACGCGGTAGCCTTCGATCTCCTTGCCGAACATGCCATGATCGTCATCGATCAGGCCGACGATGTTGAGGCCCCAGGAGGAATGCGACTTCACCGTGCGGATAAATTCCCGCGCCCGCTTGCCGGTGCCCACAATCAACAGGTTGATGTGGTTGTAGCCGCGGCTGTGAATGTAATCGAGAAACAGGTTGAGCAGATAGCGCTCGAACAGCAGCAGGACGATGGTGATGCCCCAAAAGGTGGCGATGAACAGGCGGCTGGTGAGAAACAATTGAAAGGCGAAAATGGGCGTGCCCACCATCAGCAGGGTGACCGCCCCGGCGAGAAAAATTTGCCAGATGCTGCGGGCCAGCGTCTTGGTGCGAAAGTCGCGGTAGGCGCCGATGAAGCTGAGCGTGGCGATCCAAATCAGCAGGCAAAAGCCGAGCAGCACCCGGTTTTTCTGGGCAAAATAAAGCAAACCCTCCAGGTCGGGCGAGACCGCAAAGGCCATCTCACCCAGTTGGTAAACCTCACGCAGGTGAAAACTGACAAAGTAGGAAATGACGAACGCGAGCAGAATGACGGCTGCGTCAATCATCCTGACCAGATTGCTGAGAAACGCCTGTTTCTCCCGAACCATGTTGCAACCTCACCTTCCCGGACCGCGCGCGGTCGTTGCCGGAGACTTGCTACTTTTGCACGGGATGGTTCTGCCGGTACCATTCCACGAATTGTCGCACCCCCTCCTGAATATCGACGCGGGGCGCGTAGCCGATTTCGCGTCGTGCCTTGCTGATGTCCGCATAGGTAATGGGGACATCGCCGGGCTGCGGCGGCAGATGCTCGATGACGGCCCGCTTGCCCAAATATTCCTGAATCAAACCGATCAGCGAAAGCAGGTCGATCGTGCGCGATTCACCCAGATTATAAATGTGATAAGACGTGCAGTGTGCGATGGCGGCCTCGATGCCATCGACAATATCGGAGATGAAGGTGTAGTCCCGCCGGCTCGAGCCGTCGCCATAGACCGGCACCCGTTCGTCGTTGGCGATCAGGCGGGTGAATTTGTGGATCGCCATGTCCGGTCGCTGGCGCGGCCCATACACCGTGAAAAAGCGCAGACAGGTGACCTTGAGTTGGTAGAGATGGTGATAGGTGTAACAGATTTGCTCGCCGGCTTTCTTGGTCGCGGCGTAGGGGCTGATGGGATAATCCACCGTGTCGCTCTCGGAAAACGGGACTTTGCCGTTTTCCCCATAAACCGAGGAGGAGGAGCCGAAGATGAACTTCGGCACCCCGGCCTGGCGTGCCATCTCCAGCAGGTTGAGCGTGCCCTCCATGTTGACCTTTTCATAAAGCAGTGGCTGGGCTATGGAAGGCCGCACGCCGGCGCGCGCCGCCAGGTGAATGATGATGTCGAAACGGTGCTCGCGAAAGAGCCGTTCGAGTGTGTCCCGCTCCAAAATATCGCCTTCAAACAGAGTGTAGGCGGGGTGGGACAGCAACGGCGCAATGTTGCGGCGTTTGATGGCTGGGTCGTAGTAGTCGTTGAAATTGTCGAGGTTCACCAGCGCATGGCCGCGCGCCAGCAGGCGTTCACTCAGGTGTGAGCCGATGAAGCCGGCGCCGCCGGTCAGAAGACATTTCATCACTCTGCCTTTTGCAAAAGTACTTGCGATTAATAGTGGTAATAGCTGTAACCCTCGTGCGCCAAATCCACCGTGGTGCCGTTCAAAATCACGCCGAGGATCTTGGCCTGCACATTCTGAAACATTTCGATTTTCTTGCGCGCCACCTCCTTGTGGGTCTTGCCGGCGCGTACCACGATCACGACGCCATCGACCTGGGTGCCCAGCACCACGGCATCGGTCGCGGCATTCAAGGGCGGGGTGTCGAAGATGACGAGATCGTAACGCCGGCGCATCTCATCGAGAAAACGGCGCAGTTGCACCGAGCCCAGCATCTCCGAGGGGTTGGGAATCAGCGACCCGCAACTGATCACGGAGAGGTTGGGGATGTGGGTTTCATGAATGATCTCGGAGGCCAGAATCGAGCCGGTCAGATAGTTGCTGAAACCGGGCTCCTTCGGCACACCAAAGGTGTTGTGCAGCACCCCGCGCCGCAGGTCGGTGTCAACCAGCAGGGTGTTGCTCTTCTGCTGCGCCATGGTGATGCTGAGATTGGCGGCGGTGAAGGACTTGCCGTCGCCCGGTGCCGTCGAGGTGATCACCAGGGTCTGGATGCGGCCCGCGCTTTTGGAGAACAGGATGTTGGTGCGCAACGAACGATAGGCCTCGCCAATGGGCGTGGGCGAATAATCGTGTGTCACCAACTGCTGGTCCACCAGCTTGGCCTTTTCATGATCTTGAAATTCGTAATACTCACCGAAATCGATCTGCGGAATGGCGCCCAGCACGTTCAGCTTTAATGTGCCCTTGATGTCATCCACCGTTTTGATCGACCGGTCCAGTGCTTCCAGCGCGACGACCACGAACATGCCGAACAGCAGGCCGGCCACGCCACCGGCCGCGGCCTTGGTTTTCTTGTTGCGATTCACCGGGTATTCCGGTTCGACCGCGGGATCCAAAATCTCGATGTCGGATTTGTCGGAAGTGACCGCAATTTTACCCTTTTGCAACTGCTCGCGCAGCGTTTGCAGATAGTCCGATTTCTGCTTCCACTCGCGTTCCAGCGCCCACAGGGTGGATTCCTGCTCGGGCAGGCCGCCGAGCTGGGCGTTGAGCAGCACCACTTCGCGATCCTGCCGGCTGATCTCCTGCGCCAGGTTGCCGAGCTTGGTGCGGCCGGCAGCCTGAATCTGGCTGTAAAGCTGCTGGATTTCATTCTCCAGCGCCACCACGTCGGGATGGCGTTCGGTTTTGCTGCGCAATTCTTCGGAGCGCCGGGCTTCCAGGTCGCTCAACCGCTGCCGCGCCACCACCATCGAAGCATTGTTGTCAAAAAGCGGGTGGTTGACGATGCCTTTGTAGATGTAACTGATCGCTTCGCGAGCGGTCCCGCTGGCATTTTCCACGGACGTGCTCATGGCGCGTTCGAGCAGCTCCTTTAAGCCGTCCCGCTGTTGCTTGAGGGTTTCGAGCTTTTTCTCGGCCTCCGCCAGCTTGGCCACGGTCAACTGGTAGCGGTCTCCGCCGACATTGCCGCCGGCGCGGCGTTTGGCCTCGGTGTAACGCCGGTCGATCTCCTCATAGTCGCGCTGCGCCTGGCGCACCTGTTCCTGCAGCGTCTCCAGTTGTTTTTCATCGGAGCTGGCGCCTTCGACTTTGCTGCGGTCAACATAAAGTTGCGCCAGACTGTTGGCGGTTTGCGTGACGACATAGGGGTCATTGCCGGTGAGCTTCACCGACATCAGCGTCAGGCTCTGGTTCAAGCCCGGCTGCACACGCTGTTGCAATGACGTCACCGCCGACTTGAACGACTCGACTTTGAAGGTGATGCGGGGCGGCAGTTTTTGCGGGTCCGCCAGTTGAAAAGAGATGCCATTCACCGAGATGGTATCACTGGCGGCGCGAAACACGTCGCCGGTGCGCAGGGGAATCTCCTCGTCGGTGTCTTCATCCAGCATGGCGAGCGTAAACCGGCCATCACCGGGAATCTGCAGGATATAGGTGCCGGGGCGGGGATGGTAGGTGGTGGAGAGTTTGGTGAAAATCCGGTTGCGAATGAGAAACCGGCCGTTCTCCGAGTCCTGCTCGAGGGTGACGGCCAGGCCGAGTGCGGCCACCACCTGCTCGGCAAAGGTGCGGCTGTTGAGCACCTCGACGATTTCCTGCATCATCTTTTCGGGGTTTTTCATCGCGCTGATGTTGCGATAGCGGATGGTGGCGGTGGCCTCATAGATCGGCTTCTCCTGCTTCACATAAATCGCCCACGGCACCGCCACCAGCGCGGCAACCAGCAACACCAGCCACCACCGGCGTTTGAGCGCCTGCACATAACGGCCCAAATCCAGCTTTTGACCTTCCAGTGCCCCATCATCCTCAAAGGCGAATGTGTCGATACCCATTTTTTCCCGAACTCCGTTGCTAAACCACTGCCTCTTCAACTGAGCTCCACGACCCACGCCGCGGTCAGCGATTGTTACGGTCGGAGACTTGCAGATAGAACACGGCGACCGAGAGAGCAAAAGAGGTGTAGCGCACCACATCGTCGAGGGTGAAGCGCGAGTAAGTCGGCATGATCACCTGGTCGCCGGAGCGCACGCCGAGCTGTTCGAGCGAATGGGCGTTTTCAAAGCCTTCCAAAAGATTTTTGCTCACGGTGCGACCGCCGCGCATCACTTTAATCTTGCGCACGTCGGCACCGTTGGCCGGCCCGCCGGCGAGGTTGATCAGTTCCCACAGCGATTCCTTGGCCCGAATCAGGTAGGAGCCCGGCCGCTGCACCGCACCCATCACCGCCACCCGGATCAACGGCATGCAGAAGATCTGTTCGATCGGCGGCTTGATGGTGAGATCATTGAACAGCTCGTCGCGCAGCCGGCGCGCCAGACTGTCGGGCGACAAGCCGGCAGCTTTGATCGGGGCACGCAAATAGGGGACGTAGATGTAGCCGCCCTGATCGATGAGATAATCACCTGCCAGGTTCAAGTCCTGGCGCCGGCCCATGTCGCGGCTGTCGGTTTTTTCCAACACAATCACGCGCACGCCTTCGCCCGCGCGGAAACGGACTCCCTGACCGTCACGGGAATAATAGCCGGACTGCGCTTGACTGATCCCACTGGCAAGGCCGAGGAAGAGCATGGCGCCCAGGGCGACCACGCGCGCCCCGGGGTGGAAACGATTGCTGTGCATGACTGAGACTCCCATAGAAGGTGGCAAGAATTCAATCCGTTGAACCTGCCGCATGCAGGCAGAATCGCACCGCATCGCGACAGACTAAATTACCTGCAAACGCAGCAGTTGAGCATCGCGCCGCAGCAAAACAGCCCCTGCGGCACACACGCAGCGGCGGGTGGCCTGCAAATGCAATAACACAATGGGACCCAGCAATTGCTATACCAGCGCTCGGGCGGGTGAAGCAGAGGTTATTGGGATAACGACTGCCGGAGCAGTCACCGGAAGGAGGAGGAGAACGGGGCCCTGCAACCTCAACGTGAGCGATAGAACCGATACCGCTTTTCCTGGGTATCCAGGTTCAATTTGCGGAGAAGTTGATAGAGCTTCCACCAGCCAATCTTGACGAAGCCGAAGCGCTCGGTGTTGAGGCTTTGCGCAATCTTGCGCACCCCCGCGGCGGGATTTTCGATGATGATGATCTTGACCTTCTCCGTCAGTGGCAAGACACGTTCATCAATTTTCGGTTTGGTGAATGCCGAGCGTGACTTGGCGCGCACCCCCTCCGCTTCGCGCAGACGCAAAGCGGATTTGGGCGGATCCAGTACCGCCACCTCTCCTGTGCTCAATTCGGTCGGACTGTAAGATTGCGAGATGCTGCGGGTCAGATCCAGGCCGATCGACAGGTCAAAATCGTCGATCGCCTCTTCGAGGGAGTCATAAGCATCCAAAATACGGTTGAACTCCAGCATCTCAAAGACGTCGTGCACCTCCGGGATCATCCCCACGATCTTCAAATCCCCGCCATTCTCCCGGATACCCTTGATCTCGCCGACAAACACACCCCAACCCGCCGAGCTGACGTAGTTGACCTGGCTCATGTCCACAATCAGATGATAGATGCCCTCGCGGAGCACCTGGGTGATCTGAGTCAGCATTTCCGAGCAGGTCTGCGTGTCGATATATCCTTTGACACGAAACAAGGCGATGTCACGACGAGTGCCGACCTTGGTGACTGAAATCTCGATTCCTTCCATTAACTAAGCCTCTTGCCAGTGCTGGCACCCTTTTTCGTTCTCAAATTTTATGCCGACGCAGTCAGAGCGCCGGCCGTGCTCCGGCCTGCCACGCGGCCGCCAGCCGGCATACGCTCCCCCCGCGGGACTGACCCGACGTAAACCCTGTATTTGAGATTAGAAACCGTCCCTCAAGCATGCCGCAAAGCGACAACCGACCGGCGCACAGCAAAAACAGACCAGCGCAGCCGACGAAAGATTGTGACACTTGTCGAGAATTTGTTCACTCTTGAAACAGCGGGCGTATCATCCTAAAACGCAGAAAGCGCATCCGTCACAACCGGACGGCTGAAAACCGATTACTTCTTGCCGCGCGACAGCAGCTTGGCATACAGCCGGGTGTACTCCTCCGCCACGGTTTCCCAGGAAGGATTGGCTGTCATCGCAGCCTTGGCCACCTTCGTCCAGCGCTTCCGATCACGAAACAGCGTGACCGCGTTCTTCAGCGCTTTAACCATCTCCCGGGCCTCGGGGTTGGCCAGTAAAAAGGCATTGCCGCTTGCGGCTTTGCGGCAATCCTGCAAGGCTTCGGTGTAACCATCGTGTGCAGCAAGCAGCGGCACCACGCCGTAAGCCATGGCTTGCAGCGGCAGGGATGATTTCAACAGCCGACCCGACACCGGCAGCACCAGATCACTGGCGGCAAGCCCGCGATGCAAAGCCGGCTCGTCATAACCGACCAGTACAGCCAGTTTGCCTGCATACTTCTTGCGATGTTTCGCAAGGAGCTTCTCGGTTTTGGGGTTGGCGACACCGAGAAAGATGACGCCGCAATTGAGTGCCAGCGCTTCATTCAGCACGGCATCGATTTGCTCGAGGGATTCCGCGCCCTCGCCCTGGTCCAGCAGGGCGAGCCACGGGGTTTCCTCCGAAAAAAGGCAGGCGACGCTCTCCAGGAACTCTTTCTTGCCGCGCAGCTTTCCGGCGAGATCGCCGGCGGAAAAATGGTGAAGCAGATGGGGATTGGCGGCCGGGTTCCAGACTTTGCGATCGACACCATGCGGCGTGCCGGTGAGCAGCTTGCGCCGTTTCTGCAAAACCTCTTCAAGACCGTGGAGGCGGGCGCCGCCCTGCAGCAAGTTTTTGGCGTGGCCCTCGCCGATGACGTTGATCAAGTCGGCGCTCAGCAAACCCGCCTTGAGAAAATTGAACTGGCCGTCGAGTGCAATCTGACCCTCCGGGTAGAATGAAGAATCGCCGCCGGTGATCACCTTCAGGAGATTGCTGGAGGAAACGCCCGTCTCCTCGAAGTTATGCACGCTGAGCAGGACTTTGGTGTTCTTGAAGAAGGCCTCGTCGCGGTAGGTGGTTTTAAGCAGGACGGGAATCAAGGCAGTTGGCCAGTCATTGCAGTGAATGATGTCCGGCTGCCAGTGCAGCAGTTTCAGCGTTTCCAGGCAGCCTTTGCAAAACAGGGAGAAGCGCTCGGCGTTGTCGGCGTAGGCTTTCTTGGTTTTGGGATCACGGTAAAGGCCCTGGCGGTCGAAAGCGGGCTTCTGATCGAAGAAATAGATTTGCACTTTGGAATCCGGCAGGAAGGCCGACTTGCCGTTGGCGACATGGGTTTCGTTTCCCCACGGCACCATCATGTCCTTCAGGCGAATCACGTCGCGCAGAACGTACCGGCGTTCGTTGACACTGCGGTAGTTGGGCATCATGACGCGGATGTCATGATCCAGTTCTTTCAGCGCTTTGGGAAGGGCGTTGGCAGTGTCCGCGAGCAGGCTGGTGCCAACGAAGGGCGAGATTTCCGCTGCCACATAAAAAATTTTGAATTTGTTTTTCATTACGCCTTTCCTGTTTCTTCAGCTTGCATAACTCGTTCACTGCTGAGGCCGGCGGGCGGTGTGCGCCGCGCGGCGGGGTCAGAGGCGAGCATCGCGCAGGTGCTGGGCCGCGATTTCCGGGGGCGTGGGGTTGATGTAAAAACCCGAACCCCATTCAAACCCTGCAACCCTGGTGAGTTTCGGGATAATCTCGAGGTGCCAGTGGTATTCCAGCGAGGCCGGCTCCTGCAGCGGGAAAGTATGCAGAATGAAATTGTAATGCGGATCATCCAGGGCACTGCTGATGCGCTGCAGTGTCTCCTGCAGGGTCACCGCCAAACCGTGGTAGAGCTCCGGCTCGGTGGCCTCGAAATGCGAGACATGCCGGGTGGGGAGCAGCCAGGTTTCAAAGGGGAAGCGCGGGGCAAAAGGCTCGATTGCAACATAGTCGGCGCGCGCCACCACCACGCGCTTGCCGGAATGCAGCTCCTGGCGGAGAATGTCACAGTAGATGCAGCGCTCTTTCAACTCGAAATGCTGGTGGGCACCGAACAATTCCTCCTGTACACGCTTGGGAATGATGGGGGTGGCGATCAGTTGCGAGTGCGAATGTTCCAGTGAGGCGCCGGCGGCTGTGCCGCGGTTTTTGAACACCAGAATGTATTTGAAGCGGGTGTCATTCTTCAAATCCAGAATGCGCGCGCGATAGGTCAGCAAAATGTCCTGGACATGATCGAGGGACAGATCCGCCAGCTCGGCCAGATGATTGGGGGTCTCGATGATCACTTCATGGGCCCCCACACCGTTCATCAGATCATACAAGCCCTCGCCACGGGGATTGAGATCGCCTTCAATTTGCAGTGCCGGAAATTTGTTGGGCACGACACGGATGCTCCAACCGGTGGTGTTGGGGGCAGAAGAGTTGGGGCGGAGGGCGACGATCTCGGGGGGGGTTTTGTCCTCGTTGCCCGGGCAAAACGGGCAGAACCCGCCGGAGCGCACCTTGGGTCCGACGAGCCAGTCGCCAGGCCGCTTGCCCCGTTCGGTCGAAATGATCACCCAACGATTGGTAATAGGGTCCTTGCGTAGCTCCGGCATGCGTGGTTCTGGTATCTTGCGATTTTCATCAGATTCCTGCTTTGGCAGAGTCGTCCGCCAGCAGACTGCGAGACACGGCGAAGCGGCCGCCGGGCCGGGTGCGGCGTTGCTTATCTCGGCAGCGGCGAAGTCTGCGGATCTTCTCCGGCGGTCGGCGATTGGCGGCTGCAGAGATTTCCCGCCTGCAGAGGGAAATCCGGTTCAAGCGCGTGTAATGAAAAAGGTGGCGCAAGGCCACCCCGTGGGCGCATCAACAGCAGCGCGATACTGAGCGCGTTTCTTCCCGCAGCAGGCCGGCCTACATCTGGCTGAGATAACGCCTGGCTTTGGCAACGTATTCGCTGTTGGGGTAGATGGCGAGCAGTTGCTCCAGCTCACTGCGTGCGCGGGCACGGTCCCCCAGCCGCAAATAGCACAGCCCCAGCTTCAAGTGAGCATCATCCAGCTTGTCCGAGCGTGAGAAGGCGAGCAGCTTTTGAAATTCCGCGACAGCCTGTACGTAATTGCCCAGCCCGTAATAGCATTCGCCGATCCAGTATTGGGCATTGTCCGCCAGGCTGTTCTTGTCGTCTTCCGCCAGCAGCTCGGCAAAGAGCTGGATGGCCTGGTGATATAGTTTTTGTTCGTACAGCTCGCGGGCCTGGGCATAACGCTGGGCATAGTTGCCGCTGACGGTGACCGCCCGGCTGTTGCCGCTGCTGCGTTTTTGCGCCGCCTCCAGTTCGGCTTGCAGGGCCTGCAGACGGCGTTCCTTCTCGTTCACCTCCGCTTGCAGCGAGGAAATTTGCTGGTTCTTCTCCTGCAATTCGCGCTGCAGGCGCGACACCTCGCTGCTGGTCTCCGGCTGCACCATCGCCACCGGCGCCGTGGTGTCGGGTTTACTGGCGGCGGCTTCCGGCTTTTTGGCTTCCGGGACGATGCCCAACAACCGCAACACTTCGTTCTCGTCCTCGGTGGTGGCAGGCGGCGCACCTTGCTCCCCGCCTTCCAGCAGGCGATCGATATCCACCTCTTCGCCGGAAGTGCCTTCGGTTTGGGCGGCTTTTCGACCGCCGCCACAAGCGGTGAGCAACACCAAAACCGACGCTGCCAGCAGCACGAGAGCAGCCGGTGAAATTGTCCGACGCAAAACTCTTTGCCTCATTACCGTCTCCTGGTCACACTTGGATGGACCCGCTGATATGTCCTGGCGCCACACAGAGCCGTGCGGTGCATTTGCTGTGACGTCTTACTTTTGATGGCGCTTGACCACATAGCCGGCAGCACCCCAGCCGCCCACTGCTGCAAAAAAAGTGGCGACCCGCCACCAGGTTTCCTGGCCATGTACCATGATGTAGTTCGGCCGATTCGGCAGTCCGCTGTAACCCAGCCCGCTGATGGCTTCATCGACTGCCACCACGCAATACTCCAGGCCGCCTTTGGGAATGCTGGGGCCGGGAATGATGGCCTCGTAGATTTCCTGATCATTGGTCGTCATCGGCTCCACCAGCCAGCGTCGCACGTTGACCGGCCGGTGCAAAACGGCGGCTTTCAGCAGGCTGCGATTCTCATAGATCTCCGCCCGGATGCGCAAGTCCTTGCCGGCGGTTGTCCGCTTGCGGGGATGATGAATGACAATCGGCGGGACTTCGTCCGCGCTGCTGCCGGCGCCACTGCTGCTGAAGGCGAGCAGGCTGGTGGTAATTTGCGTGTCGGGCACCCCGTCATGATCCATGTAACCATCGCGGTCTTCGCGGGCGCGGGAATCGAGATCAAAGCGGTCCCCCACGCCATCATGGTCGCGATCGCGCACACTTCCGCCGAGTTTGAGGGTCAGGCCGGTGAACACTGTGATCAAGCCATCATGCTCGTCACCGCTGAAGTCCAGGTCGAGCTTGTCGCTGAAGGTATAGCGGAAGGCGGCGCCGGCTGACCAGTTGAACCGGCGCGAGAGCGCCACTTCGAATCCGCCGGTGGCCTTGAGCAGATAGGCGCGCTCCTCCCGGCGCGCACCCCCTTCAAACGGCGCGTGACTGCCGTGGCGCACATTGTACCACAGCACCCCACCTGCGCCAAGCGTGACAAAAGGTGAGAACGTATGGTATGGGGAGTAGCGCAGCGTCACGTCAAACTCGATGGGGAGGACAATGGCGACAGAGTCCCGCTGGCTGTCATCATCTGTCAAGAATTTACCGAGGCCTGCTTCGATGCCGAACGACAGGTGGGGATCCGGAGAATAGTAGACCAGCGCGCTGGCGAAGGGCTGCAGAACAGCCTTCTTCACATCGCCCTCGATGCGTCCCACGCCGCCGCGCACACCAAAGCCAAATTTGGCATCCTGTGCCTGCAGCGGAACAGTGGCAGCCACCGCCAAAATGCCCGGGAGCAGCCAACTTCTCGTGTCTGTCTTCACAATGTCAGGCCCCGTAGCAAAACTGTAAAAATTTCAAAATTAAGGTATGAAAGTTCACTCTGAATGTCAAGCCTTGCTTCCAAACACAGGCCCGGCGGGGGCATCAATATTGAAACCGGCGCACGCCCGCGTTGAGAATCAAACCCACCAGCGTCATGTTCGTCCACAATGACGACCCGCCATAGCTCAAAAACGGCAGGGGAATACCGGTGACCGGCATAATGCCCACCGTCATGCCGGTGTTGACAATGACATGCACGCCGATCAAAGTCACACAGCCCACCACCATCAGCGTCAGAAATTTGTTCTTGGCGGACACGGCGATGCCGAGAGCGCGCCACAGCAGCACAAAAAAAGTCACCAATACTAGCGTGACGCCCCAAAAACCCAGTTCCTCACCCACCACCGAAAAAATAAAATCGGTGTGCTGCTCCGGCAGGAAACGCAGCTTGGCCTGTGTGCCGCGCGTCCAGCCTTTTCCCCAAAAACCGCCGGAACCAATGGCAACCTGTGACTGGGCAACTTGATAGCCTGTGCCACGCGGATCCTGTTGCAGCCCGATGAACGTGAGGATGCGGGTCTTTTGATAATCTTTCAACCGGTTCCATAGACTGGGGGTGAGCGCGCCGACACTGACATTCAACATCAGCACGGCGAGCAACACCGGCAGCTTGCGTTTGGAGAGCACCAGCACGCCGATGATCAGCAGCATGGCGGCGCCAAAGGTGTAAACGTTGAAGGCGGAGATCACCGTGAGAATCGGACTGACCACCAGAAACACGATGAAGGGAGACAAGCCCGCCCAGAACAAAACCGGCAGCAGCAGGGAAGCCATCACGATCGCGGTGCCGAGATCGGGTTCTTTCAGAATCAACACGGTGGGCACCAGCACCATGGCGAAACAGATGCCGATGTCTTTGAATGAACGCAGATCGCGTCTTTCATCAGAGAGGTAGCGCGCCAGCGCCAGCAGGGCGGCGATCTTGGTGGGTTCCGCCGGCTGAAAATGCACCGGCCCCAGAATGAACCAGCGATGCACCCCTTTGCCGCCCCCGGCGAACAACACCAGGATCAACAACACCACGCACAGCCCGTACAGACTGTAGGCCATCCCCTTGAGATACTGGACCGGCGTCAACACCACAGCCGAGGCGATCATCGCACCCGCCAGAAACCAGATGACCTGCTTGGCAAAGCTGTGCCGAATCGCCTCCGAGCTGGCGGGCGAACTGGTGGTGCTGTAGATTGCCATCAGTCCAATGGTGACCAGCAGGAGGACACAAACGATGATGACTTTATCGATGTCTTTCCAACTGATGATGCTGCGTGCCAACATGGTCAGTCTGCGGCTTCGTCCGCTTCCAATTGCGGCGTCAACTTCTTGTTCTCCAACAGGAAACTTAAAATTTTGCGGGCGACCGGCGCCGCCGCGCCGCTGCCGGAGCCGCCATTCTCAATGAACACACAGAAAGCCACCTGGGGATCATCAAACGGTGCGAAGCCGATGAACCAGCCGTGCGGCTCGCCATGCGGATTTTGTGCCGTGCCCGTCTTGCCCGCGCTCACCAGGCCCTCGACCCGCGAACGCACCGCCGTGCCGCGGCTGCCATTGACGACCAGAAACATGCCGCGTTTCACCAATGCCCAGGTCTCCGGCCGAATCCCCTTCACCTCCACCGTGTCCGGTTCCACGAACTCCTCCGTGCCGGTAAACGGATCGAGCACGCTCCGGCGCAGGCGCGGCTTGAAGCTATGCCCTTCATTGGCAATCGTCATGGCAAAGACGGCCATCTGCAGGGGTGTCACCAACAGGTCGCCCTGGCCGATGGCGAGATTCAACATCATGCCCTTGCTCCAGCGATCCTTGCCATAACGCCGATCGAGATAGGCCACCGTGGGCAGCAGGCCGGCGTTTTCTTCGCTGAGGTCGATGCCGGTCACCTTGCCGAAGCCGAAGCGCGCGGCATAGTCAGACCAATGTTCCAGGCCGACGCGGAAGCCCATGCGATAAAAGTAGACATTGCATGATTGCTCCAGCGCACCCAGCAGATTGACCGTGCCATGGCCGCCCTTTTTGTGGCATTCAAAAGTGCGGCCGCCAAAAACGTAGTAGCCCGGACAAAAGACGGTTTCATTGGGGTTGATCAGTCCGGTTTCCAGGCCGGCAATGGCGGTGATCATCTTGAAGGTCGAACCGGGCGGATACACGCTCTGTACCATGCGATCATAAAGCGGCTTGTTGGGATCGTTGAGCAGGCGGTTCCAAATCTCGGGGGTCAGGGTTCGGGAGAAAAGTTCGGGATCGAAATCCGGTTTGCTTACCAGTGCCAACACGTCGCCGTTCTTGCAATTCAACACCACCGCACCACCGTTCTTGCCGGTCAATTCGGCTTCCAACATGCGTTGCAGAGAGGCGTCAAGTCCGAGCAGCACATCCTTGCCCGGCTCCGGCGGATTGCTGCGAAAGCGTTCGCCGTCCTCCTCGGTGAGATCGCGAATGACGCGGCCCAGGGCATCCACTTCGACGAAGCGATGCCCTTTCACCCCGCGCATGACGCTTTCGTATTGGCGCTCGACACCCTTCTTGCCAATGAGATCGCCGGGGCTGTAGTTGTCGCCAAACAGGCTGAGCTCGGCGTCGCTGATTTCGCTGAGATAGCCGAAGAGGTGGGGAGCCTTCACGCCGTGGTCATAGGTGCGGCGCGATTCGGTGCGAAAATCGACGCCGGTCAATTCGAGACGGCGCTCGTTGAGCAGGCTGAAGGCCGCGAAATCAATCTGGCGGCCGATCTTCACCGGCACGAAGTTGCCACGCTTGTTGCGCGCGATATACTGCTTGATCTCCGCGGGGGTGGTGTGCAGCGCGGCGGAGATGATCTCATAGGCCTGGGGCGAGTTGCGAATCTCGCCGGGCATGGCATAAACGGCATAGGCCGGACTGTTCTCCACCAGCACCTCGCCGAAGCGGTCGCGAATCAGCCCGCGCGGCGGGTCGACTTCAATCACACGCACGCGGTTCTTGTTGGCTTCTTCAAGGAACTGCTCGCCCCGGAAGAGCTGCACGTACGCGAAGCGGCCGAGCAGGATCAGGAAGAGGAAGGCGAGGCCGCCGGTAAAGAGGCGGCGTTTGGCTTCCAGACTCAGTTCCATGCGCGCAGGGGGTTGTGATGCGGCTGCCGGTGCCCTGTTACTTCCGCTCGAAGCTTTTGGCAAACAACAAATGGGCGATGGCAGCCAGCACCAGGGTGTACAGGGAATTGGGAATCACATAGCGAACGATGAGATGCAGCACGCTGAAATCTGCATCGAAATAATAGATGCCGTCACGAATCAAGTTGTGTACCAGCGCCGCGACCAGGGTGATGCCCAGGGTGACCTGCAGGCCAAACTTGAGCTTGTCGCGCGCCAAATAGGCGGCCACGAAACCCGCCACCGCTTTGGCCAGTGCCTGCAGACCGTAGAGATGGGTGGCAAAGGCATCCTGGGCCAGGCCGGCCAGGAAACCGGTGACGATGGCCGCGGTGGCGCCGTGACGAATGGCGGAGAGCACCAGCCCGACAACGAGCAAGTCCGGCGCCAGTTCATAGATTGTCAGCAGCGGCACCACACCGACCTGCACCAGCAGGAAAATCGAGAAGGTCAACAGGTATTTGAAAATGCGCTTGGCCAAGAGATTCAGTCTCCGCTGCTGGAATCCGCCACCGTCACTTTGAAGCTCTCGGCCGGGGTGGTGATCACGAACAACTCTTCCAAACGATCGAAGCGCACAGCCGGCTCCAGCGGGATGCGCATGAAGGGCTCTCCTTTTTCGAGAGAGGGGGCAATGACTTTGCCGATGCGCAATCCCGGGGGATAGAGCGCGCTGTAATCGGAAGTGACCACCATGTCGCCGGCTTTGATCACGGCATTGCGCGGCACGCCGGTCATTTCCAGGCCGCGCGTTTCACTCCATGAGACGATGCCGAGCACGCGGCCGCCTTGGGAACGAGCGCTCACACTGAAGTTGCGGTCGAGCAGCAATTGCACCAGGCTGGTGCGCGCATTGACCTTGTAGATCTTGCCCGCCAGGCCATCGGGGGTGACCACGGGCATGTTCACGCGCATGCCCTGGCGCGCGCCCAGATCGATGACCACCGTGTTGGGCGTGCGGCTGCGCTCGGCAAACAGCACCCGGGCACTGCGGAGCTGCAACGGCGTGCGCTCGCGATATTCCAGCAGGCGCCGCAGCCGGAAATTCTCCAGATAGGCCTCGCGCAACTGGCTGTTCTCCAGCATGAGCTGGGTGGCGCGCTGGCGCAGGGCGCTCATTTCCTCGGTCGATTGGGTCAGGCGCGAGAACCAGCTCAATTTTTCCTGGAGCAGGGCCAGCCGGTCCACCGCCAGGCCGCGCAGCGCGTCGATTTGCGGCGCATCATTGTTGAAGAGAATGGCAATCGCGGCCACGATGGCGGCAAACAGGGTGAAATACTCCCGCCGGGAGATGAGGTATTCGTTGGAGCGATCGAGCAAGGCTGTCTTCATGGCTTGCCAGCAGGGTCCGAGTCACGTCCGGGGTGGCTCAATAGCGCTTGACCTTGGTCAGCACTTTTTGATATTTGTGGATCGCTTCCAGCACCTTGCCGGTGCCGCGCACCACCGCGGTGAGCGGGTCTTCCGCTACAATGATGGGCAGGCTGGTCTCGCGGCGCAGCCGCTCATCCAGGCCTTTGAGCAGGGCGCCACCGCCGGAAAGCGCGATGCCGCGATCGAGGATGTCGGCGGACAACTCCGGCGGCGTCTGCTCCAGACAATGTTTGGTGGCTTCGACAATGGCATTGACACAGTCCGCCAGCGCTTCCTGCACCTCCATCGAACTGATCTCGACGGTTTTGGGGATGCCGGCGACCAGATCGCGGCCGCGCACCGTCATGGTGGCCTTGTCCTGATAGGGGGCGGCGGAGCCCAGCGTGATCTTGATCTGCTCCGCGGTGTTCTCGCCCACCAGCAGGTTGTAATTGCGCTTGAAATGCTGCACGATGGCTTCATTCATTTCGTCGCCGGCGATGCGAATCGAGCTGTGATTGACAATCCCCGACAGCGAGATCACCGCGATTTCGGTGGTGCCGCCGCCGATGTCGATCACCATGCTGCCCACCGGCTCATCGATCGGCAACCCGATGCCGATGGCCGCCGCCATCGGCTCGTCGATCAGATGAACTTCACGTGCGCCCGCGTGTTCCGCGGAATCGCGCACCGCGCGCTTCTCCACCTCGGTCACGCCACTGGGAATGCTGATCGCCATGCGCGGCCGCCAGATGCGCGTCACCTGCACGGTGCGGATAAAGTGCCGGATCATGGCCTCGGCCAGCTCGAAATCCGCAATCACCCCGTCCTTCATGGGCCGCACCGTCACAATTTCATTGGGCGTGCGCCCCTGCATCTCCTTGGCCGCATGGCCGTAGGCCACGATCTCCTGATCGCTTTTGCGCAAGGCAATGATGCTGGGCTCGTTGACGAGAATACCCCGGCCCCGCACATAGACCAGGGTGTTGGCCGTGCCCAGATCCATGGCGATGTCGGTTGACAAAAAATTCTGTAAAGAAAAATTCATGCGCAATTCGCCTTTCCTCACGGGCAATGTGTTTTGCAATGAATTACCATACCTTTGATCGCTTTTTTATTGATTTCCCGGGCTGTGGCAACCGCTCGCCTTAATGCAGTCTCTCCGGTACCATTATCCCCCCAAATCCCTCGGTCCTCCCGCACCGGCCAGCGCGGCGCTCGTCCCTGCACGAAAGGCTGCTGGCGGCTCGAAGATGGTACAGTCGGACTGGCGGAGCTGAGCGATCGCTCCTGCTTTCCTCTCCTGCCGTTTTTGTAAATCAGATCAGTGGCGGAAATGCCGGACGCCGGTGAACACCATCGCCATCTCATGCCTGTCCGCCACCGCGATCACTTCGGCATCACGCACAGAGCCGCCCGGCTGAATGATCGCCGTGGCCCCGGCGGCCGCAGCCTGCTCGACGCCGTCGGCAAACGGAAAAAAAGCATCGCTCGCCACCACTGACCCACGCAGCTCCAGCCCGGCCCGCCGGGCTTTCTCGACCGCAAGCCAGGCGGCGTCCACCCGGCTCATTTGACCGGCGCCGATCCCCAGCGTGCGGCCGGCGCGGCAGAAGATCACGGCGTTGGATTTGACGGCGCGCACCACTTTCCAGGCAAAACGCAGCGCCCGCCATTCCTCTTCACCAGGCACACGCCGGGTGACGACTTTGAAGGCGGCTTCCTCATCATTGCCGCCATCCAACTCCTGAACCAATACGCCACCGGCAACACTTTTGAATTCAAGCGCGGGCAATGCCGGCTGGCTGATACCCTCCATCTCGAGTAATCGCAGATTTTTCCTGCCCGCCAGGAGGCGCAACGCCTCGGCGTTGAATCCCGGCGCCAAAATCACTTCGGTGAACTGCTCTGCCAGCGCTGCCCCCGCTTCGCCGTCGACCAGGCGGTTGAAAGCAACGATGCCGCCAAAGGCGGAAACCGGGTCGGTCGCCAGAGCCAGGCGAAAGGCCTCCGCCGGTGTGGCGGCAGCAGCCGCGCCGCACGGGTTGGCATGCTTGATGATGACGCACGCCGGTTCGTCAAAACAGCGCACCAGCGCGAGCGCCGCATCGGCATCGACGATGTTGTTGTAGGACAGCGCCCTGCCCTGCAACTGCCGCGCAGCGAAAAAACCACCCGCCGGGCCTCTGCTGTTGCGATAAAAGCCGGCACGCTGATGCGGGTTCTCGCCATAGCGCAGCGTCTGCTTGTCATCCAGCAGCAAAACCAGGGAGTCGGGCAGTGCCACTGCTTCCACCGGGTGCTGCAGATACTCCTGAATCGCGGCATCGTAGGCAGCGGTGCAGGCAAAGGCAGCCGCCGCCAGTTGCCGGGTCGTGGCCTCGCTCACGCTGCCGTGGTTGTGCGCCAACTCTTCACAAAATGCGGCATACTGGCGCGGATGGCTCAACACCGCCACACTGGGGAAATTCTTGGCCGCGGCACGCAGCAGCGTCACGCCGCCGATGTCGATATTCTCCAGCGCCTCGCTGCGCGTGGTTTGCGACTGCGCGATCACCTGTTGAAATGGATAAAGGTTGACCACGACGAGATCGATCAGGCCGAAACCGTGATGCTCCGCTTCCGCCAGGTGGCCGGGCTGATCGCGTCTGGCCAGCAGCCCGCCCAGAATTTTGGGATGCAACGTCTTCACCCGGCCCGCCAAAATCTCGGGAAAGCCGGTGATCGCTTCGACCGGCGTGACGGCAAAGCCATTTTGTTCGAGCAGGCGGGCGGTGCCGCCGGTGGCGATCAACTCGATGCGGTGTGCCGCCAGCGTTTGCGCCAGCTCCAGCAAGCCGGTTTTGTCATGAACGCTGAGCAGGGCGCGATGGAGGGAAGGCACGTGATTTCTCTCCCGATGCCAGTTCAGGGTTTGGGCAGGATGCGGATCTGACTGCCGCTGATCACAACCCGGTCTTCCGCGAAAAGCTGCAAGGCCTCCGGCAAAATCTCATGCTCGACCGCGAGCACGCGTGCAGCCAGGGTTTCCACTGTGTCATCCGGGTGCACCGGCACACAGCGCTGCACCACCGGGCTGCCACTGTCGTATTCTTCATCCACCAGATGAACCGTGGCGCCACTCACCTTGCAACCACAAGCGAGCACGGCCTCATGCACCCGCCTGCCAAACATGCCCTTGCCGCCAAAACTCGGCAACAGGGCGGGGTGAATGTTGATCATGCGGCCCGCAAAAGCGCGCACCACCGCCGCGGGGATTTTGCGCAGATAACCAGCCAGCACAATAAAATTGCAACCATGCCCGGCGAGCACCTGCAGCAGCGTCTCTGCGTAGTCTGCCGGGGCAGCGAAACTGGCGGGGATGAGCACCGCCTCGGGAATGCCCGCTTCCCGGGCTATCTGCCGGGCGTTGGCCGCCGGCTGGTCGGTCACCAGCAGCGCCACGTGTGCAGCCAGCCTGCCGCTGCGAATCGCCGCGAGGATCGCCTGAAAATTGGAGCCGCGGCCGCTGGCAAAAATTGCAAGGTGAAGATCCATCTGCCTCCTACCCGTACGAACCCGCCGCGGAGTTCCGCTCTTCCTGCGGGGTTGTCTGGCCCGCGTCAGCATGACTTGCTAAACCACCGCGGCTTCGGTGATGGTCACACGCCGCTGCCGGCTGTTCACGAGCAGCTCGGCAGTGGCGCCCACCGGCAGGGTGTGTTTGCGACTGCCATGGCCGTATTCCAGGTTCATCAAAGCCGGCACGCCCAGCGGGCGGATGAAGTCCTGCATCAAGTCTTTCAGACCCAGCGAGGGGGCGCCGTTTTTCGCCTCGCTGTCGATGATCTGCCCCAGGATGAAGCCGCCAATCCGGTCAAGTACACCCAGCTCGCGCAGATGCACGAGATAACGATCGATGCGATAAATCTCCTCGCCGATTTCCTCCAGGAAGAAAATGCTTTGTTTCACCGGCGGCATGAAGGCGGTGCCCGCCACCGTGGCCAGCAGCGAAAGGCAGCCGCCCAGCAGGCGGCCCCGCGCGTGGCCGCCGCGAATCGCGGCAAACGGCCGCTCGAGCTGCGGCTGCAGGTCACCGCAGGGCACGGGTTCGGTGATTATCCGCCAAAACTGCGTTTCGGTGAAGGGGTCGAGGCCGCGGCCCATGTCTGCGGCCACCATCGGCCCGGAGAAGGTGATCAAACCGGTGTGCCGGAAAATCGCAAGCTGCAGCGCGGTGATGTCGCTGTAGCCGACGAAAATTTTCGGATTTCGGCGAATCACGTCATAATCGAGCAGGTGCAGCAGCCGGGGCGTGCCATACCCGCCGCGCGCACAGATGATCGCCCGCACCTGCCGGTCGCGAAACATGGCAGTGAGATCCTGGCTGCGCTCAAGGTCGCTGCCGGCGAGATAACCGTGCTCGCGCTGCACGAACCTGCCGAGCTTGACGCGATAGCCCAACCCTTCCAAATAGCGCACACCCCGTTCGAGCAGCTCGGGCTTCATGGGACTGGCGGGCGCCACGACGCCGATGACTTCACCGGGCCGCAGCCGCGCCGGTTTGATGATGCGGGGCACTCTGCTTCTCCGTTACTTTGCAGCATCGTCCCCGGGGATTCCGCCAGGCACTGCGCCCGGTCACCCTTGGTCACACATGCCCGCCGTTTGCCCGGGGAAACGATCTCACGGCCACAAAGATTTTTTAAAACGCGAAACCGCAGAAAAAAACAAATCCGATATGAAATTTCGCCTGCCTGCGTCTTCGTGCTGAACAAGTTGACAGCAGCTCCCGGCCGCGCCATGCGAGGAGCCATTGCCTGCGGCTTTAAAGTTCGCGAAGCCACGAACCACTATCCCACCACCGGCAAACGACGCTGGGCTGGCGTTGAAGCGCCGCGCAGGTTGAGAGCACGCCCGGTCAGCTCAAAATCACCGGCACCGGTGATGCGCACCCGGCAAAACTCGCCGAGCGGCAACTGTCCGCGCCCTGCCGGCACCACCACCACGTGATCGATCTCCGGGCAATCCCATTCCGTGCGGCCGCGATAGACCTGCTCCTGTTCATCGTATTCCTCGATCAGCACCTGCAGCTCGCGGCCGATCTGACGCTGGTTCCATTCCCACGCCACCTGCCGTTGCGCCTCCACCAGCAAATCATAGCGCTCGCGCTTGACTTCCTCCGGAACTTGATCAGCGAAAGCATAGGCCGGCGTGTTTTCTTCCTGGGAATAAGTGAAGACTCCCAGACGCGCGAAATGGCCGGCGCAGACGAAGTCATAGAGGCTCTGAAAATCCTCCTCGGTTTCGCCGGGGAAGCCGGTGATCAGCGAGGTGCGCAGCACCAGGTTCGGTATGGCGGCCTGCAGACGGTCGATCAGCTCTTCAGTGAACCGGCGGTTGACGCGGCGGGCCATGCGCTTGAGCATGCGATCGCTGATATGTTGAATCGGCAGATCGAGATACTTGACGACGCGCGGCAGGCCGGCAAGCGCACGGATGATCGCGTCGTTGACGTGGTGGGGATAGGCATACATCACGCGAATCCACGCCAGGCCATCGACGGCATGGAGCGCTTCCAGCAGCGCAGGAAGCTGCTGCCGGCCGTTCAAATCCAGGCCATATTGCGTGGAATCCTGCGCGACCAGGATCAGCTCCTTCACACCACGCGCCGCCAGTTGCTGCGCCTGCGCCACCAGCGTCGGGAGCGGCGTGCTGCGAAAGGCGCCGCGAATTTGGGGAATCGCGCAAAAGGTGCAGGGATGCTCACAGCCTTCCGAGATTTTGAGATAGGCATAGTGGCGGGGCGTCAACAGCGCGCGTTCGGCCGCGGCGGCGCCTTCGCCGAGCAAGTTGTGTTTCAGCCGCATCTGCAGCGCCAGGCCGTTGACAATCTGGCGCAAATCCCGGTTGCCGTAGAAACCATCGACCTCCGGCAGCTCACGGCGCAGCTCGGGGCCATAGCGCTCCGACAGGCAGCCGGTCACAAACACCTGCCGGCAGACGCCCTGCTTCTTCAATGCGAGCGCCTGCAAAATGGTGTCGATGGATTCCTCCTTGGCCGAGGCGACGAAGCCGCAGGTGTTGACAATGATTGCTTCCGCCTCCGCAGCCGCGGCGACGAACTCGACGCCACGCTGCTGCAAGCCGCCTTGCAGGAATTCGGAATCAACGAGATTTTTGGGACAACCCAGGGTAATAAGATTGACTTTCAAGTGTCTCCCGACCAGAAAAGGTTCTGCCGCGATCCGGCGTGCCGCCACCGGCATCAGGAAAACAGAGCGGCAATAAATGCCTTCGGCTCGAACGGCTGCAGATCGTCAATGCCTTCGCCCACGCCAATAAAACGCACCGGCAACTTGAGCTGCTCCTCAATCGCGAAGATGATGCCGCCTTTGGCGGTGCCGTCGAGCTTGGTGACGACCAGGCCAGTGACACCGGCAGTGTCAAAAAATGTCTGTGCCTGGCGCAGGCCGTTCTGACCGGTGTTGGCATCCAAAACCAGGAAAACGTCGTGCGGGGCCGCGGGAATCACCCGCTTCATGACACGAATCATCTTCTGCAATTCTTCCATCAAATTGCTTTTGGTGTGGAGCCGGCCGGCGGTATCGACAATCACGACTTCGATCTGCCGCGCCTGGGCGGCGTTCAACGCATCGAAAGCCACCGCGGCGGGATCGGCACCGGGCCGGGTTTTGATGATCTCCACCCGGGCACGCTGCGCCCAAATCTCAAGCTGATCGGCCGCCGCGGCGCGAAAGGTATCCGCGGCAGCGACCAGCACGGAGCGGCCGTGCTGCCGGAAATGATGCGCGAGTTTGGCAATAGTGGTGGTTTTGCCGACGCCATTGACTCCGACCATCATCAACACATAAGGCCGGACACCGGGCGCATAGAAAGTCGAAAGGAAATTCGACTGGCTGTTGGCGCCACGCTCCAGGCGCTCGATCAGAAACTCTTGCAGACAGGCCAGCACCGCCTCGCGGGAGGCGGCCTGCCCCACACCGATGCGCTCGCGCAAACGCTCGAGAAACGCCGTGGTCATGCTCACCCCGAGATCGGCAGCGAGCAGCATGTTCTCCAGCTCTTCCACCAATGCCCGATCCAGCCGGGCCTTGCCGGTCACGGCATGCACCACGCTGTCCACCAGGCTGCGGCGGGTTTTGTCGAGTCCGGATTTCAGTCTTTCGAAGAATGCGGGCATAACCCTTGTCGAAGGAGTTGCGACGTTACAGGCAGAGCGCAGGCAGGAACGTTAGCGCACCGGGCGGGCCGCGCTTGTCGTATCGGAAATAAAGCGGGCGATATAGATGCCAGCTGAGATCAAAAACAAAACGACCATGATCCAAAAAAACGGCCACTTGATCGGTTGCAGATCGAGCGTGAAAGTGATCATCACGATTGCAAGCGCCGTCACTGCGACTTTGCCATACCAGTTGGACTCCGGCACCCGGTGCCGGCGCGAAGTCATTAAAAAACCGAGCACTAAAATAAACAAATCACGCGCGATAATCAATACCAAAAACCATTTGGGAAAGTCACGAAAAAACGCCAGGTAAAAACCCACGCTGGCAACGCACAACTTGTCCATCACGGGATCAATGATGCGGCCCAACTCGGACTGTTGATGCAGCCGGCGTGCGAGAAAGCCGTCGGCCCAATCGGTGAACACGGCGCCCAGCATGAACAGCACTGCGAGGCGGGTGCCGGCCGGCGTTTCCAGGTGCAGAAACCAGAGCGCGGGAAGCACAAACAGCGGGCGGGTGAAGCTGATGAAGTTGGAGAGCGTCCAGATGCGCTGGCGCTCGATCGAGTTTTGCGGCGTGCTCATGAGCAAGTGGAGTTGGTTGGCGGAGGCAACAGCTCAAACCACGGGTGCAGAACAAGTCTGGCACACGCAGGGAACCCAAATTCGGCGGCGGTGCCCATGCCACGCGCCGCTGGAGATCATATCACCGCCACGCCCTGCCAATGCCATCAGGGGGAACGCGCGTCTAAAATCGGCTGCATGCCCTGAACACACCGTCATCCACTTCTTGTAGAAATCTATTTTCGCGTGAAGCTGCAGGGCTCTTTTTCTACCCGTACCGATCCCCCGATAAGGCAATCCCAGGGGTGGTTTCTGCCTGGTGGCAAATGACGAAATTATGGGATTCCGCTGGTTGGAGACACCGTGCGTGATGTTTTCGATCGTCGGGTTGTTGGGCAGGACACCGGGAGAGATGATCTCGACCCTGTCCTCGAAAAGAAACAGCCGAATCGGGGCATTGACAAGGTAATCCCGGTGAATCAGCACGTTTACCAGCAATTCCTCGAAGACACCTTCAGGAATTTGCAATTCTGCCAGCGAATTGCGATGTTGCTGCTTCTGCTCTTTTTTGAGATTGCGCTTGAGGAATGCCAGACCCTGAAGGTATTGTTCAGCCAGTTTTCCGCCGATGTCTTCACTGTCCAGATATTGCTCGGAGACGTCTTCGGTACCGATAAAGTGGACCGCCTTGATATTGAATTGCGGCTTGTATTTTTGCGGCTGTTTTCCGAACAAGAGTAATCCGGCCAGGTTCAATCGCCCGCTGCGGGCCAAATTCAAATTCGCAAGCAAGGTCATGAGATCAACGGCTTCTTCCGTGAAGCTGTGACCAAATTCTTTTTTGTGGAACTCGTCAAAAATTCCCTCAATCCGCCTGCAGGCTTGGGTATTTCAAGCCGAAACGCTGCTGATAATACCACTTCGAGACAAAAAACACCACCGCCAGCACCAAAAAGTATTGCCACATCTTGCAACCGATCGCCAGCGCCAAAAACAAAATCGGCAGCTTGATGGCGCGTGAGACTTCCGGCCGCCCCTGTTTGCAGGCCGCCGCGATGAAAAACGGCGCGGACAGCAGCGCGGGATAGAAAATCACCGGATCATTCACCTGCCACGCCAGCGCGGTTGCCGCCAGCTCGCACAGGCAACCGGTGATCACTGTCGCACGCCACCCATAACACACGGCAAACGTCCGTTTGTGGGTTTGCGCATCGCCCGCGAGATCGAGCAGCGTGGTGTACAAGTAAACCGCACCCACCGCCAGCATGTAAGGCAGGGCGTGCCACAGCGGCAGGCTCGCAGCGGGCCGCACCGCCCACCAGCCTGCGGTAAAAATCAACAGCGCGCCGCCGGCATTGGCGAGCAATCCCCGAATCGGCCGGTCCTTCCATTGAAACGGCGCCACGCTGTAAAGAATGCCGGTCAGCAGAAAAATGGCGAGGAACAACAGACCATGGGCGTGGCTGTGCTGGAATGCGACCAGCAAGCCGGCGCCTGTCAACAACACGGTTTGCAGCCACGCGGCAGCCGGCGAAATATGCCGCTGCGCGATGAGAAAGAGCTTGTGATTGTGCGTGTCGGTGGCAACGTCACACAGTTGATTGAGGATAAACGCCGCGCCCATCAACGCACTCAACGCCAGGGCAAGTGGCAGGGCTGCCTGGTCGGGCTGGCCGGCACCATTCAAGGCCCCGGGCGCAAAGCGCTGACTGGCGAAATAGCCGGCGGCATAAACCGTCCACACCGGGAAAAACAAGGTGGGGCGCAAAACAAAAACATAATCCAAAAGCTTGACGGCCTGGTTGATCCTCATGTCACCAATCCCCCCTTCCTATGGGGAGGCAAATGAATTGGGTCCCGCCCTCGCCCCACCGGGCTGAACGGTGGCAGCCGCCTCCCGGCTGGCGACAACAGTGTGCGCAGGGCAAACCTTCTCACTCAGGGCGGCATCAACGCCTGGTTTTTGCAGCAGACGCACGCCGCCCGGCTGTCTGATGGCTCGTGCTTTGTTGGCGGGCGCGCCGGACGAGCACGACATCCTCAGCGCGGCCGTTGGCATGCTCGAGCGCAAACTTGTCCATCAAGTCCTCTGGAATGAGCGGATAGTTGCCGGTGAAGCAGGCCGTGCAATAGCCGCCCTTTTCGTGGGGCACGGATTTCAGCAGACCCTCGAGCGAGAGATACTCCAGACTGTCCACCTCGAGATAGTCCTTGATCTCCGCGATGCTGTGATGCGAGGCAATCAGCTCCTCGCGGGTGGGGAAATCCATGCCGTAATAGCAGGGCGCGATGATCGGCGGCGAGCTGATGCGCACGTGAATTTCTTTCGCGCCCGCTTTGCGCAGCAGCCGCACGAGATTGCGCAGCGTGGTGCCGCGCACGATCGAATCTTCCACTACCACCACCCGCCGGCCATTGAGCACACCTTTGACGGTGTTGAATTTGATGCGGACATTGAAATCGCGCACGCTTTGGTCGGGATGGATGAAGGTGCGGCCGATGTAATGATTGCGGATCAGGCCGATCTCATATTTGATGTTGGCATTGCGCGCATAGCCCAGTGCCGCGGTGTTGGAGGAATCCGGCACCGCGATGACCATGTCCGCCGCGATGGGATGTTCATTGGCGAGATTTTTCCCCAGACGGCGGCGGGCGCGGTCGACATTCTCATCGAAGATCTTGCTGTCGGGCCGGGAGAAATAGACGAACTCGAAGATGCAGGCCGCCCGCGGCGCGCGTTCGCGCAGACGGGCGGTGTGCAGGCCGGTGTGATCGAGCACCACGATCTCGCCCGGCTCGATTTCACGCACATACTTGCCATCGAGCAAATCGAAAGCACAAGTTTCCGAGGCGATCAGCCAGGTGCGGCGCTTGCGCCCGAGGTTGAGCGGCCGCCAGCCGCGCGGATCGCGCACGGCAATCAGCTTGTTGCGCGTCAGCATCACCAGGGAATATGCCCCCTGGAGCTGGTCAAACGTGTCCTGCAAACGGCCGACGATGTCGGGTGCCTGGGAACGTGCCAGCAAATGCAGGATCAGCTCGGTGTCGCTGGTGGTCTGGAAAATTGCACCCTCGTTCTCCAGTTGCCGGCGCAGCGTGCGCGCATTGGTGAAATTGCCGTTGTGGGAAACCGCCAGCATGCCGTGCTTGAAGTGTGTGAGAAACGGCTGGGCATTCACCAGTTGTGTCGCGCCGGTGGTGGAATAGCGGTTGTGGCCGATGGCCAGCCTGCCCGGCAATTTGTCGAACAGCTTGGCATCGCAGAACACATTGGTGACCAGCCCCATGCCAACGTGACGGTGGAGCTGCTCGCCGTCGCTGGAGACGATGCCCGAGCTTTCCTGGCCGCGATGCTGCAGGGCATAGAGCGAGAGATAGACCAGCTTGGCGGCCTCGCGGCTGCCATACACCCCCACCACGGCACAGTTGGAGCGGGGTTTGTCGAGAGTGCTGCAGGAGAGATCAGTCACATTCATGCGGGCAGAGTCATGGCTTCATTTGTGGATCAGGAAAACAGTTAACGCGACTCCCAGGAGGTCAGCCGTCAAGTCTTTGACGCTCGCACGGCGCCGGCGCGTGGTGGCATCATAAACCTCCTTCGTCACGCCGAGCAGCAGCGTGCCGAGACTGGCGGCTTGCAGGCTGCGACGGGAAGAATGCCCGCGCTCACGATGCCAGACATAATACTGCGCCGCCAGCAACACTGCGCTCACCGTGAGGTGATCGACCTTGTCCCTGCCGAACCAGGGATCGCTGCCGTGCGGCAGCGGCATCACCATGACACTGTCCGTGATGACACTGGCCGTGCGGATTTGTGCCAAAGCGGGAGCCGGCAGACAAAGCAACAACAGCCCCAGGCAGAACGCCGCACCCTTGCCCGTCTGGAATCGCCACGGCCGGTGGGGGGAACAACCTTGAAGACGCATCACTGCCCGCCTTTCGCGGGGGCGTCCGTCATCCCACGAATTTGCCAACGCCCGCAGCTCCTGCGACAGCATGCAGGGGAATTGTTCTCAAGCCTGCTGAACCTGTCAATGCCTTCCCATAAACCGGACGGCGAGCGCATCATAGCAATTCCACTGCAGAAATCAAAGGCGAAATTTGAAGCGGAGCATCACCGCCGGCGCGGGCGAAGCGGCCAGCACCGGCGATTCGTCGAAATCGGAAAGCTGTGCATCGACGTAGGCATCGAGCATGCTGTAGACGATCAGTGCCGCCAGCCCCCAATAGCAGCCGTTGCGCCAGTCTTCATAGAGCAGTTGATTGGCCTGGTCGCCGCGCTGCCGTGCTTCGCCGGCGCGGCTGTTCCAGTAAAGCGCCGTGCCCAGCAAGCCGACCTCGCCTGCCAGTGCCAGCCCTGCCTTGATCTTCTGACCGTTGTAATATTGCCCCCACCCGGGAATCACCAGCGAGCGCAAGGCTGCACCCGTTGGACTTTTCTTGCGCGGCGACGCCGCAGCCGGTTGCTGCAAGGAATCGGCGGCACCTGTTTGCGCCCGGGCCATGGGTGCAAGAGGGGTGAGCAGGCAAAAATACAGGGCAAGGCAGAGGGCAGCCGGCGCGAAGCGAGGCGGGATGCTCGTTTTCCCTCCTGCGTTTCCCACCGCCCGCCGTCTGCTTCTCATCACCGCGAGGCGATCGCTGTTCCACGGCGGCCTGGCCGCGGGCTTCATTCCACCACCGCCATGGCTTCAATCTCCACTTTGGCCCCGCGCGGCAGGGCCCGCACTTCCACGGTGCTGCGCGCCGGCGGATTCACCGGAAAATACTCGGCGTAGATTTCATTCATCGCCGCAAACTCGCTCAAGTCCGTCATGAACACCGTGGTCTTCACCACGTGCTCCAGACCCGCACCGGCGGCCTGCAAAATCGCACGCAGGTTTTCCAACACGCGCCGCGTTTGTACCTTGATGTCACCGACCATCATCTCGCCGGTGGCGGGATCGATCGCCACCTGGCCGGCGGTGAACAGCATCCTGCCCGCCTGCACCTTGATGGCCTGGCTGTATGGCCCGAGGGCTGCGGGCGCGGCCGTGGTTTTGATGACTTCACGCATGTTTTTTCCCTGGTTGAATGATGGTTGCGAGTTTGATGCACTCCCATATCCGCCCAAACAGCATCAGCAGGCGGCCGTCGTGCCGCCCTGAGGAAACGCCTGTCTCCTGCTCTGCTGCGGGGCAGCTTGTTTTTTCGGCCGGCGTTCAGGCCCGGAATTGCATGCGGTAGAGCTTCTGGTAGATGCCGCTTTGCTGCAGCAGCTCTTCGTGTGTACCGACCTGCACCAGCCGGCCGCCCTCCAGCACGATGATGCGATGCGCATGCAAAATTGTGGACAGGCGGTGCGCGATGACGAACGAGGTGCGGTTCGCCATCAGCCGTTCGATGGCCTGCTGCACCAGCAGCTCGCTCTCGCTGTCGAGCGCGGAGGTGGCTTCGTCGAGAATCAGAATCGGCGGATTTTTCAGCAGGGCGCGCGCGATGGCCAGTCGCTGACGCTGGCCGCCGGAGAGTTTGAGGCCGCGTTCGCCGATCATGGTATCATAGCCCTGCGGCAGTTCCATGATGAAGCGATGCGCGTTGGCGGCCATGGCTGCGGCGCGCAGCCTGTCCTCGGGAACATCGCTCAAGCCGTAGGCGATGTTGCTGCGCACCGTCCCGTGAAACAGGATGGTTTCCTGGGTGACGATGCCCATCAGGCGCCGCAGGCTCTGCAGCTCCACTTCACGCAAGTCGATGCCATCGATGAGAATACGGCCGCCGCTGGGGTCATAAAAGCGCGGCAGCAAATCCACCAGTGTTGACTTGCCGGCGCCGCTCGGTCCAACAATCGCGAGAATCTCACCTTTGCGCACTTCGAAGCTGATGTCCTGCAGCACCGCTGTTTGCTCGTAGGCAAACGAGACGTTTTCATAGCGGATGTCGTGCTCGAAGCGTTCGAGCTGGCGGGCGCCCGGCAGCGACACCACCTCCGGCGCGGTATCGAGCACGCGGAAAATGCGCTCGCCGGCAGCCATGGCCTCCTGCAAACGGCTGCCGACAGTGGACAATTCCTTGACCGGCTGCATCAGCGAGAAGATGGCGAGCAGGAACAGCAGGAATTCCGACGAGGACAGCGAGCCGCCGGCCAGCACCTGCTGCCCGCCGAACCAGAGAATGCCCACCCCCACCGCCGCGCCCAGCGATTCCGTGATCGGCGCCGCCAGCCGGCTGATGCGCGTGACCCGCAGCAGGGTTTTGAAATAGGACCGCGACTCCCGCATGAAGTTGCGCACTTCGAAATCTTCCATCGCGAACGCCTTCACCACGCGCACCCCGCTGATGGTCTCCTGCAACACCGACGTGAGATCCGCCATCTTGGCCTGGGAAAGGTGGGAGGCGCGGCGCAGGCGTGAGGCCAGGCTGCCGATCACCGCCAGGCTGAGCGGCACGATGAGCAGCGCCACCAACGTGAGTTTCCAGCTCAGCAAAAAGGCCATGCCGAGGTAGGCCGCAATCAACAACGGGTTCTTGACCAGCGTGACGAAGCTGGCGGAGAGGCCGTTGTTCACCAGCGTGACATCGTTGGTGATGCGTGACATCAGATTGCCGGTGCGGTTTTGATTGAAATAGCCGAGCGACAGCCGGTGGAGATGGCGGTAGAGATCGTTGCGCAAATCCATGATCACGCCCTGCTCGACATGCGCCATGAAGTAGGCCTGCAAATAGTCGAAGAGATTCTTGCTGAAGATGAGCAGCAAAATCAGGCCGCACAGCCGCAGCAGCGTGCTGCGGCGATCTTGCCCGAGCAGCAGGGCGTAAAATCGCTGCATGATTTGCTGGCGTGCGACCGCCAGGGTGGTGGGCGCCGCAGGCATGCTGCCCGTTTCGGCCGGCGCGGCACGGCTCACCCCGCTTTTGTCCACACCATAGAACACCACATCCAGAAAGGGCAGGATGGAAAACAGCGAGGCGCTGCTCAGCAGGGTGAACAGCAGGATGCAGACCAGTGAACCGGTGAGGGCAAGCCCGTAGGGACGCAGATAGCGCAGGATTCGCAGATAGGTTCGCATCATGGCGGGCGGGCCGGCGGCTACTTTTTCCTGACTTCTTCGAACTTGGCATCCTCCACGTCCTGCCTGGAAAGATCGAGCGGCGGTTTGCTTTGCCCGCCCTGAATCGGGCGGGATGGTGCACGGCGCTTGCCGGCCAGAGCTGCACGCAAAACACGATAGGCCAGGTAAAACAGCAGGGCCCAGAACAACAGGCGTAACATGAGGAATGCTCCTTTCTCCGGCGGACATGCCGCCTCTGCCGGCGCCGGCCGTCTCAGGTTTTGGGTGCCGGCGGCGAATAGTACTGCACACCCGATATCGGCCGGCTGAGCTGAATCAGCAGGTCTTCAAAATCTTCCTCGCGGTTGACAAAGTCGATGTTGGTGGCATTGATGACCAGCAGGGGGGTGTCCGTGTAATTAAAAAAGAACTGATTGTAGGCTTCGTTCAGGTCGCGAAGGTAGGCTTCGCTCATGCTCTTTTCATAGGGCCGGTTGCGTCGGCGGATGTTGGCCATCAGGCGTTCGGTGCTGGCCTGCAGGTAAAGCACCAGGTCCGGCCGGAGGATGTCGCGTTCCAGCAGCCGCGCCACTTTGTCGTAAAGCGCCAGCTCGCGTTCTTCCAGGGTCAGGGTGGCAAAAATGCGGTCTTTTTGAAAAATGTAGTCGGCCACCAGCAGGTCATGGAAGAGATCGCGTTGCGGCAATTCCTGCTGCTGGCGGTAGCGGCTGAGCAGAAAGAACATTTGTGTGGAGAAGGCGAAGCGCCGCGGGTCCTCATAGAAATCCGGCAGGAAGGGATTTTCTTCGTGCTGCTCCAGCAGCAGCCGCGCGCCAAAACGCTCGGCAATTTTGCAAGCCAGGCTGGTTTTGCCGGCGCCGATGACGCCCTCGATGGCAAGATATTGAAGACGCACAACCACCCTCTGGGTCAAAGCGAACACTTGCGCCGCACCGCCGGCGTCGCTTCACGTTGCGAGTTTGATCACCGCGGCGTGATCGGGGCATTGCCGCAGCAGCGCCGCCACGGTCAGCCCGGCATCCGGCAGGAGGAAATCCGGGGCAATTTCCGCCCAGGGCGCCAGCACAAAACGGCGTTCCCGCAGGGCGGGGTGTGGCAGCCGCAATGCCGCGGATTCGAACTGAAGCTGATCATACGCCAGCAAATCCAGATCGATGGTGCGCGGCCCCCATTTGCGCTCCCGTATCCGGCCCAGCGCCTTTTCGATCTGCAGCAGCAGCTCGAGCAGCGCCGGTGCCGTCAGCCGGGTGGCCACTTCCACCACTTGATTCAAAAACTCCGGCTGCTCACGCAGCCCCACCGGCTCCGTGCGATAAAGCGAGGATTGCCGCCGCACTTGCACCGCCGGATGGACCTGCAGCTTCGCCCGCGCCTGCGCCAGCCACTGCCGCCGGTCCCCGAGATTCGACCCCAACCCGATGAACACATTGGCGACCCATCTCTCCCCGGCCGCTTTCTCTGTCACAAACATCTTTCTCACCCGGCCATGGCCGCACTGCGCTGAATCTCCACCTCGATGCCATCGCTGATGCCGGGCACCGGCGAATTGGGCTTGCGCACCCGCACCCGCACCTGCGCCGGGTTGAACTCCCGCAACAAGGTATCGGCAATCACCTGCGTGAGTGTCTCCACCAGCTTGAAGCTGTTCGTGGTCACCACGCGCGCGACCGTCTGATACACTTTGTAAAGATCGATGGTGTCGCGAATGTTGTCGCTGCTCGCCGCCTGCTGCACATTGATCTGCAGTTCGACGTCCACTTCGAAGCGCTGGCCCACCTGGCGTTCTTCATCCCAATAGCCGTGGTAGGCGTGAAAAACCATGCGATTCAGGCGAATGATGTCAGCAGGCATGCGGGGAATGGCTCTTGTGGTCTGGCCGCTGTCCGGTTTGTGCTCGACTCTCGCAAAAGCGAGGCGAATGTATCAAACGGCCGTCCGAATGTCAAGCAAAATGCCCGGATCACGGCACTGCTGCAGTTGCGTGTGGGCACGTGACGCGGACAACTTGCGCCAATGTCACCAATTTTTCAAACAAAGCCAAAAACGCTCACGCAAAAAGTTTTTCCACAGCAATGGCCCAACGACAAGCCTGCGCACCACAAAAATCACACTGCCCCCAGGTTTTCCCTCATGCTCTTGGTGGGTTGCGTGGTTCAAAAAGCCTCGCGGTGACAGACAGTTCCATCCCCTTTTTGACAGGCCACGGCTTGGCCGTGACATTCCTGCGGAGAGCATCAGTAGGATCGCAAGCGAAAGCCACGGTCGAAACGTGGCGGAACGGTTATTCTTGGTGAAACCCCTGCGGCTTCGTGTCCTTGCGTGTTTGAGGATTTTGTGTTTGATCCTGACACCGGATGGTTGAATCACTGTTGTGCTGTAAACAAGGCATCCCGAACGGGGCGGTTGGGTGTCCTTCCTCATGCCCTCCAGGCAGCGCCAGCAGGCATTGCAGTGGAGCGAACTGTTTATGGTTGCGCTCCCCACGTTATTGAGGATTGAGGCTCACACCGCAGCGTGCCGCAGCCGCGCCCGGGTTGTTCAAATTGCAGGGGAAAAGTCCGCGGCGGTGGCGCGGTCCTGCAGATGCCAGCAGCCCGCTTTGGCATGCAACGCCGTGCTTGCGGCATGTCCTTGTTGTGCAGCCGGCGGCAGGAGCGGGAAATTGCGATTGACTCCCCAGCCATTTCTCATTATATTGCGCCCGCTCAAAACCGATATTCATCCCTCAAGCCCAGCGAGAGCTTATGCGCCTGCTTTGCATCACGGATATTCACAGTAACCGGCAGAAGTTCGAGCAAATTCTGCTGCGCGAACGGGAGCCGGATTTGCTGTTGATCGGCGGTGATTTCACTGACTTCGGCCCGGCGCAGGAGGCGGAGGCCCTGCTCGACCTGGCGTTGCGGCATTGCCCCGCTGTGCTGGCAGTGGCCGGCAACTGCGACAGCGCCGCGATCGATGACATGCTGGTGCGGCGCGGTGTTTCATTGCATCGCCGTGGCACCCTCGTCAACGGCGTGGGCTTCTTTGGCCTGTCCGCCATGCCCTTCTGGCGTGGCGACATGTACGAATTCACCGAGCAGGAATTGGATGGTTTTCTCGCGGAAGGCCATGCCCAGGTGCAGGGCGCGCCGCGCTGCATCATGCTCACCCATCCCCCGCCGCGCGCGACCAAAGCCGACCGCACCCACGCCGGCCGGCACGTCGGCAGCACCGCCGTGCGCACGTGGATGGATCGCCGGCAGCCCGTGCTGCTGGTGTGCGGCCACATTCACGAAGCGCGCAGCCTGGACAGCATCAACGGCACCACCCTCGTCAATTGCGGCCCGGCACGCAACGGCTATTATGCGGTGGCCGAGCTCAACGAAACCGTGACGGTCGAGCTCAAACAACTTGCCTGACCGTGGCCTTCCTGCGGCTTGTCTGCCGGACGCACGCGCCGGCATCCGGCGTGGTTTCCCCGGCCGCTGCGCGGCCATGTGGGCGCCGGAACGCCACGGCGCGCGAGCTGCGGCTGCAGGGCGGGTGATATTCATTTTCAACTTTCGGCCATCATGCCTCTGCTGACCAGTCTGCTCATTCTGATCGTGGTCGCGCGGCTCTTTGGACAAATCTTTCAGCGTCTCGATCAGTCCGCCATTGTCGGTGAGATACTGGCCGGCGTGCTGCTCGGGCCGAGCCTGTTGAACCTGATCCAGGTCAATGCCGCGCTGGCCGGCATCGCCGAGCTGGCGGTGTTTTTGGTGGTGCTCTCCGCCGGGCTGGAGATGAGTTTCAAGGACGTGATCGCCTCGCTGCATGGACGGGGAGCGGTGGTGGCGTTTATCGGGTTTGCGCTGCCGCTGGCCGGCGGCATCCTCGTGGGCGTCGCGTTTGAGCTGGATGTGATGCGCACCGTTTTCCTCGGCCTGTGCGTCTCCATCACCGCGTTGCCGGTTGCCGTCCGCATCCTGCAAAGTTTCAAGCTGCTCGATTCCGTGATGGCGCGCTACGCCGTGGCCACCGCCATCTTCAATGATGTGGCGGCGCTGCTGGCGCTGGGCGTCATACTCACTCTCCCCGCCCAACATTCTCTGCAGGCGATCGGCCTCGCGATACTCGGCACCGGCTCAAAACTGCTGGCCCTGGCCGGCTTCATCCTGGGATGCAACTGGCTGCTGGAACGGCTCATCGCCCGGGGTTTGCACATCGCGGGCATTCCGGAAAAGCTCGTGGCCCTGTTCGGCGGCGAGGCCTTGTTTGGCGTGGTGGTGCTCTTCGTGCTGGTCTTCGGCTCGATCAGCCAGGCCCTGGGGTTTCACTTCGTCATCGGCGCGTTTTTCGGCGCACTCCTGCTCGACCGGAAATTCTTTCTCGCCCCGCGCTATCATGAAATCGATCGCACGCTGCGCTCGATCACCGAGGGCTTTCTGGCGCCGGTGTTCTTCGCCTATTTGGGCCTCGAATTCAATCCCGCCGCCATCAGCTCCGCGGGCTTCGTCGCCGTCGTGCTGGCGGTGTCCATTGCCACCAAGATTCTGGCCGGATGGCTGGGCGGCCTGCTGATTCAGCTCTCCTCGCTGCAGGCGCTCGGCATCGGCATCATTCTCAACGGCCGCGGCATCATGGAATTGGTGATTGCCAACATCGCTTACGAGCGCGGATTCATCGGACAAGGTCTGTTTTCCACTCTCGTTTTGATGGGGGTGGTGACGACCCTGATTACACCGCTGATGCTGCGCAAATGGATCATGCCGAAATTGGAAGGGACGCATCCCACAGCAGCACCGGCGCCCCCTGGCACCTCAACGCCATGATCAAACAGTCTGCCCCCTATGTCCAAACCCGTGCTTGGCATTCAAATGCAGAGACTGCCGGAGCAGTTCTACTTCCGCATCTCCTGCATGTACACCGAGGCGATCTACGCCGCCGGCGGCATTCCCGTGTTGCTGCCGCTGATTCCCGAACGTGATTATGTGGATCACCTGTGGCCGCTGCTCGATGGTCTGGTGCTGTCCGGCTGCCAGACCGACCTCGACCCCCGACGCTATGGCGAGATGCCTCATCCCAAACTCGGGCCGGTGAACCAGGCACGCGACCAATTCGACTGGCTGCTGCTGGAGCGGGCGCATGCCGACAAGCTGCCGGTGCTGGGCATTTGCCGCGGCATGCAAACGCTCAACGTCTTTCGCGGCGGCACCCTGATTCAAGACCTGCCCAGCCAGCGGCCCTCGCCGGTTTGCCATGCCCGCGACGACGCGCCCACCGCCCTGGTGCACGAGGTCCGCCTCGCGCCGCATTCGGCTTTGAATGATGACGCCGGCGAACGGCGCGTGCCGGTCAACAGTTCCCATCATCAGGCTGTCCGCGAGCTGGGTCGGGGGTTGGTACCGATTGCCTGGTCAGCAGACGGCCTGATCGAGGGTTTTCAAAACGAGAGGTGGGACGAGCATTACATCCTGGGGGTGCAATGGCATCCCGAGCGGCTGTGGCAAAGCGATGAGTTCTCCCGTAAAATTTTCCGGGATTTTGTTGCCGAGGTCTCGCGCCGCCGCTCGCGCGAGCGGCGCGACTGGGGAAGCTAGAGATAGTTGATCTTCAGCCGGCTCCCAATCACCGCCTGACCGTGAGGGAGTGCTTTCTCACCGCGCCTCTGCGGCGGCATTCGCCGCAACTCCATCCCGGCATTTGACAAAACGGCAAACCTGGACAAGGCTGGCTTGCAATCACTCAGCAAACGTGTGGAGCAGCGCAGGCATACCTGCCGTGCAGACAAGATCTCTGCGCCACGTTCCGACATGCAACTGAGGCAACTAGGTCGGATTAAATTAAAAAGAAGCGGCTTCTGTGGCTCAGGGTTCTGGACCGCATCCCCCTGCCCTTACTCCCGGGAAGAAAAGGGGCAGACAAGCTGGATTCCAATCCAATTGTCGCAATTACTGCCAGGAAACTTCCCCACTTTTTCACGAGGGAAGGGCGCGGGGGTGAATTCATCGACCATTAGGAACTGTGCCCGTTCAGGCTTGTTTTTTGAGCCGGTGTGCCAAGCTGCAGCTCTGCGCTCCGGAACTCATGTTGCAATCCTCACCGGGTAAAACTTGACATTGTCGCGCAACGAGAGGACGTCGCAATATGATGAACGCGATTGAGGCCAAAGCAATCATGCAAAAGGCGCGTGCCACCAACAGCGATCCCATCTGGCAGCTCATGGGCGTGCTGTACAAATCCCATCCCTGGCACGGCATTCAAATCGGGCCGGAGGCGCCACAGGTGGTCACCGCCTACATCGAAATGGTGCCGACCGACACGGTGAAGTATGAAATCGACAAGGCCACCGGCCATTTGCGCGTCGACCGGCCGCAGCGCTTTGCCAGCCACTGCCCCACGCTTTACGGTTTGATTCCGCAAACGTATTGTGCCGGCGGCGCAGCGGGCGCGCGGACATCGTGGGCGACGGCGACCCCCTGGACATTTGCGTGCTCACCGAGAAACAAATCCTGCATGGGGATATTTTGCTGCACGCCGTTCCCATCGGCGGCCTGCGTATGATCGACAAGAACGAGGCGGACGACAAAATCATCGCGGTGATGCAGGGTGATGCGGTGTACGGCCAGTGGCGCGACGTGAACGAATGCCCGCCGGATGTAATCGACCGCCTGCGACATTATTTCCTCACCTACAAACAGGTGCCCGGCGAGCAGCACAGCACCTGCGAAATCACCGAGGTCTACAACCGCGAAGAAGCGCAGGAAATCATCCGCCGCAGCCAGGAAGATTACAAGGCGCGCTACGGCGATCTCGAGACCATCCTGACCAGCGCCCTGCGGCTGCGGGGATGAGCGGATTTCATCCGCCGATGACGCGGAAGTGCCGCGCGAACGCGCCGTGCGGCAGCCATAACGCGGCACCCTCTGGGGATAATAATTGCGCTGAAACCGCCGGTTCCTTATCTTGGCCGGCGCCTGTCCGTAGTGACTGCAGTGGGGCCTGAACCTTGAGCCGCTCACTGTAACAGGGAGAAGTTGGAAAGGAAGCAAACGGAGCCTATGACGCACCTGAGCAACGCCCAAACACCCAGCCAACACATGTCGGAACCTCCGGCCGGACCACGCAAAAACGATCGCACACGCAACAACGATCTCAACGGAAAACGCCGGCGACTAATGCAAGCCCTGCGCGCCGCCGTGCGCTATCACATGAAGTATTCCCTGGCGCTGGAGTGGAAAAAGGCGACCAACTATGACATCTTCATGGCGGTGTCGCTGGCGGTGCGGGAACGCATGATCGATGGCATGATGGCCACCGAAAAGCGCTATCAAAAGCTGCAGGTCAAGCGCGTGTTTTATCTCTCGATGGAATTTCTCATCGGGCAATTGCTGCGCAACAATCTTTACAATCTCGGCATTTATGACTGGGCCCGCAAGGCGGCGGCCAGGATGAACATCGATTTGGAGGCCATCTGCGACACCGAGCGCGATGCCGCGCTGGGCAACGGCGGTCTGGGGCGGCTGGCGGCCTGCCTGCTCGATTCAATGGCGACACTCGACATGCCGGGCTTCGGCTACGGCATCAACTATGAATTCGGCCTGTTCAAGCAGGAGATCGTCAACGGCCACCAGCGCGAGCAACCCGACAGTTGGTCGCGCGAATCGACGCCCTGGCTGATCGAGCGCAACGATCGCGCCTGCCTGATCCCGATCTACGGCAAGATGGTGGAGGAAATCGGCGCGGACGGCAATCCCAGGTCGGTTTGGCTGGATTGGAAGCTGATCATCGGGGTGCCGCACGACATGCCGATCGTGGGCTATGGCGGCGAAACCGTCAATTACCTGCGGCTGTTCACCGCACGCGCCTCCTCCGAATTCGACATGGAGATTTTCAACCAGGGTGATTATTTGAAGGCCATGGCCGACAAAGTCGCCACGGAACGCATCTCCAAAGTGTTGTATCCCTCGGATGCCGTGCAGGCCGGCAAGGAGTTGCGCCTGGTGCAGGAATACTTTCTGGTCGCCTGCGCCCTGCGCGACATCGTGAGCGCCTATCGCGAGCACTACCGGTCTTTCGACAACTTTCCCGAGAAAGTCGCCATGCAACTCAACGACACGCATCCCGCGCTGGCGGTGGCGGAGCTGATGCGCCTCCTGCTCGATGAGTACGATGTGCCGTGGGAGAAAGCATGGCGGATCACGGAGGCGACGCTGGGCTTCACCAATCACACCCTGCTGCCGGAGGCGCTGGAGCGCTGGACGATGCCGCTGATGGAGCTGGTGCTGCCGCGCCATCTGCAAATCATTCTCGAAATCAACCAGCGTTTTCTGCAGCAGGTCGCGGCGGTATGGCCGAATGATACGGAGCGGTTGCGGCGCATGTCCATCATCGAAGAAGGCGACCCCAAGCAGGTGCGCATGGCGCATCTGGCCATGATCGGCAGCCACTCGATCAACGGCGTGGCCGAGCTGCACACCGAGCTGGTGAAGAAGACCCTGGTGCCGGATTTTTACGAACTGTGGCCGCACAAATTCAACAACAAGACCAACGGTGTCACCCCGCGGCGCTGGCTGCAGCAGTCCAATCCGCTGCTGGCGGAGCTGTTGAACCGCAGCATCGGTGAAACCTGGGTGACGGATCTCGAGCGGCTGCGCGCGCTCGAACCCTTCGCGGAGGACGCCGCCTTTCAGGAGGAGTTTCTGGCGATCAAACGCGCCAACAAGGAGCGGCTGGCCCGTGTGATTCAGCAAACCAATCATCTCACCGTTTCTCCCGACACGGTGTTCGACATTCAGGTGAAGCGCTTTCACGAATACAAGCGCCAGCTTTTGAATGCCATGCACATCATGCATCAGTATCTCAGCATCGTGGAGGATGGCAAAGACCTGGAGGTGCCGAAGACGTATATTTTCGCCGGCAAGGCGGCACCCGGCTACTTCATGGCGAAGCTGATCATCAAACTCATCAACAACATCGCCGAGGTGGTCAACCATGATGCGCGCGTGCGGGATCAAATAAAGGTGGTGTTCGTGCCCGACTATCGCGTGTCGCTGGCGGAGAAGATCATGCCGGCCGCCGATTTGAGCGAGCAGATCTCCACCGCCGGCAAGGAGGCCTCCGGCACCGGCAACATGAAATTCGCGATGAACGGCGCGCTCACCATTGGCACGCTCGACGGCGCCAACATCGAGATTCGCGACGAAGTGGGCGCGGAGAACATTTTCATTTTCGGCCTGACCGCCGAGCAGGTCGCCGCCATGCGGCAAAGCCATTCTTACCAGCCGCAGGAATACTACCTGCGCAGCCCCGCCATCCGTCGCGTGATCGACAGCCTGCGCGCCAACCGCTTTTCCGAAAAAGAACCCGACCTCTTCCGGCCAATCCACGAAAAACTCATGCAGCCCGGCGAGGAATATTTTCACATTGCCGACTTCGAATCCTACGCCGAGACGCATGTGCGCGCCGCGCATGAATACACCGACAGAAAATTGTGGGCGCGCAAGGCCATTCTCAATGTCGCGCGCATCGGCAAATTCTCCAGCGACCGCACGGTGATGGAATATGCCCGCGACATTTGGGACATTCATCCGCTGTCGTCGAATGGCCGGGAGGACAACGACAACTGAGCAGTGGCCGCGCAAAGCAGCCGTGCAAAAACGACGGCCAGCCATGATGCCACGTTGTTTTTGAAACGGAAGCGTCAGACACTGCCGTCCGGCGCTTCCGACGCTGAACCATCTCCGCCAGGGAGGATTGCCATGACCTGATTTCTGCAGGCAGTGACCGCTCGGGGGCCATACGGGGGTGGCGATGTCGTCCGTGTTTTCCCGGCCGCGATCGGCCGGCCTCACTTTCTGTAAAGTCAGCTTTCAGCCGGCTTGCGAAAACCGGCTGCCACCTGCCATTCCCTCCGCTGCGACCCACCGCGCGGGTCTGCCATTCCAAACCATGCCCGCCGCCAGCGTCCATCCATCTCCATCTTGTTGTTCCAGCCATCGAGGTTTTTGACACGCAAATGAGAGGGGGTCCGCCATGACTCGGCTCTGTATGATCCACCAGCCGCGCCTGTTTTTGTCGGCAATACTTCTCGCCGGTCTTGCAGGTGCAAGCGCCGTGACGGCGCAAACCATCGTGATCAACGAAGTGCTGGCTTCCAATCAAACGGTGATTCGCGATGAAGATGGCGAAGCCAGTGACTGGTTCGAGCTGTACAATGCCGGCACGACCGCGGTCAATCTCTCCGGCTACACGATCACCGACAAGGCCAGCCAGCCGGCACAATGGGTTTTTCCCGAAGTCACGCTGGCACCGGCTTCCTATTTGCTCATCTGGGCCTCGGGAAAGAACCGGCCGGACCCGGCGCATTTGCATACCAACTTCAAGCTCAGCGGCAGCGGTGAATTCCTCGGTCTGTTCGATCCTGCCGGCGCCGTGGTCGACTCGTTCAGCTTTGGCGCACAAACCACGGACGTTTCCTACGGCCGTCTGCCCGACGGCGGCGCAACGTTTGTCTTCATGCAGACGCCCACACCGGCCGCCGCCAACCGCGGTGATGCACCCCCGCAGATCAACCTGACCTTCTCCCAGCCCCAGGGCGTCTATCAGGGCAGTGTGACGGTGGCGCTGAGCACCAATCATCCCTCGGGGGAAATCCGCTACACGCTCACCGGCGACGAACCCACCGCGCAAAGCAGCCGCTACACGCAACCGTTGACCTTCACCCGTACCACCGTGCTGCGCGCCCGTGTGTTTGCCGGTGGTGCGGCGCAGACCCGCATTGTCTCGGGCACGTATATTTTGAACGACCGGCCCAATCTGCCGATCATCGTGATCGCCACGGCGCCGGCGAACTTGTGGGATCCCGACTACGGCATCTATGTCAATTATGAAGGAAGGGGCGACGCATGGGAGTGGCCTGTCGATGTGGCTTTCCTCGAAAATGGCGTCACGCAATTTGCTGCGCCCGCCGGCATTCGCATTCACGGCACCAGCTCACGGGGCGACGCCAAGAAGAGCTTCCGTCTGTATTTCCGCAGCGGCTATGGCCAGAGCACACTGGACTACCGCATCTTTCCACAAAAGTCCATCAACAAATTCAAACGGCTCGTGCTCTATGCGCCCGCCGGCGACCAGGCCACCGGCAGCGGAACCTTCACCATGATCAACGACGCCCTGACGCATTCCCTCTGGCATGAAGTCGGCGGCGCCATCTCGGCGTTTCGCCCGGCGGCGCTTTATCTGAATCACGAGTATTGGGGGGTTTATTGGATGCGTGAGCGCATCGACGACGAGTACATCGAATCCAATTACGGCATCACCGACATGGACTTACACCGCTCGCAGTGGGGCACTTCCGAGCCCGAGCTGCGTGAAGGCGACGCCGTGTTTTGGAACGAGACCTTTGCCTTCTTTGAGCAGAACAATCTGCGCGTGGCGGCGAACTACGAACAGGTCAAGAGCCGCTATGTCAATCTCGCAAACTTCACCGACTATCACATCATGAACATCTTCGGCGCGAATTGGGACTGGCCGCACAACAATCTCGACCGCTGCCATGACCGTGCCGGCGATCCGCGCTGGTTTTGGATCATGTGGGACACCGGCGCCGCCTGACGGCACGCCGCTCCCGACCATCCCACGCTGGAATGGGCCACGCGCGACCGGGTCCGCACCGACATCAAATTCAACGATGATGAAAGCCTGCTGTGGAGCACGCTGATGCTGCGCCGGCTGCTGGCCAACACCGAAGACCGCCGCTACTTCATCAACCGCTTTGCCGATCTCCTCAACACCACGCTGGCCAGCGGCAATGTGGAAGCGCATCTCAACCGTCTGGTCGCGATGATCGCGCCGGAAATGGAGCGCGAGTTGACGCGCTGGGGTATCGAAGATCACAGCGTGTGGGAGCGCAACCTCAACGCGGTGCGGCATTTCATTCATGAGCGGCCGGCCCGGCAACGCGAGCAGCTCTTGCAGAAATTCGGTCTGCCCGGCATGGCGGCGGTCTCGATTCTGCCGGCGGAAGGCGAAGGCCTGGTGACGCTCAATACGATCACGCCGGCTGACCTGCCCTGGCAGGGTGAATACTTCCGCGGCATTCCCATCACCGTGAAGGCAACGCCCAGTCCCGGTTACACGTTCGAACGCTGGAGCGATGCCAGCCTGCCGGCGCAGGCCGAAATTTCCCTCACTCTCAACCGCGACCTCGCGCTGCAGGCGATCTTCAGCACGGAAACCGACACCTTTTTCATCTCCGACCTGAAGATCGGGCCGGTGACCGCCAATGCCGCCACCCTCGCGTGGCGCACCAACAAAGCGGCGCAGACGCAAATCGAATACGGCACGACGGCAGCCTATGGCCAGCAAACGCCATGGACCAGCGCGTTTCTCACCCGCCACGAAATCACCCTGTCAGGTTTGACGCCGGACACGCGCTATCATTTTCGCCTGCGCAACCGCGACCGCCAGGGCAACGAAGTGAACTCAGCCGACAGTGTGTTCACGACGCTGGCGTTCACACCGGCGCGCGTGGAGATCGATCCGCACAATGAGTGGGAATTTTTCACCTGCCGGGTGTTCAATCTGTCGGAAGTCGCGCGCCTCACCCGGGTGGTGCTCACCGGCCAGGAGGAAAGCTCCTTCGATCTCTTCCGCGACGGCAACCACTTTACGGTGACGCCCGACTTGGGAGAGAACAATGACAACCTCACTTCCCGTGAGGTAACGCTCGCGTTTGCCGGCGGCCTGGCGCCGGGCGCACGCGACAGCAACGGCGAGGACAATGATTTGGACTGGCGGACGCGGCGGCTGCAGATCGCCGTTCATTTCGACGACGACAACGTGCTCACCGGCGAGGCGGTCAATGAGGGCGACACGGATGACGGCAATCCGGATTTGTGGGCGGTTGCTCTTTCGCTCAACGGCGTGCCGGAGGTCAAACGGGGAGAAACCTCGGTCGCCACCCGCTCCGCACTGCCGCAGGCCTTTGCGCTGGCGTCGAATTACCCGAATCCGTTCAATGCCGGCACACTGTGGCCGCTCGATTTGCCGGAGAACGGATTGTTGCGCGCGGTGATTTACAACGTGCAGGGCCAGCGCGTCGCCGAGTTGTCTGACCAACGCTGGCAAGCGGGCTGGCACACGCTGCGTTGGAAAGGCAAAGACAGCGCGGGACGGACGGTGAGCAGCGGCATCTATTTGTTGCGGCTGTTTTTTGAAGGAGAATCCGGCCGCCGGCAAGTGGTGACGCGGCGGCTGGTGTTCCTGCGCTGAAGCATGATTGATGATGAAAACTGCAAAGCCCCACGGTCACACCGCGGGGCTTTGTTGTTTTGCACGCCAACAAAGGAGGGACAGGATTAACAGGATTCACTAGATTTTTGTTCTTGATCGCAACCCGCGCGGATTGATCGAACCACACAATCCTGTCAATCATGTGAATCCGGTCGATGCCCCGCATGACTCGTCCGGTGTTGGAAGTCGACGCTATTTCGAATTCACAAAAACCCCGCACGCCAGCAGCGCCAGGACCGCACCGAAGTAGAACGGCGCTGCCGGTCCGAAATAACTCCACAACAGCCCGGCCACGGTGCTGGCCAGCAGCGTGATCACGCCGGTGACGGTGTAAAACAAGCCCAGCGCCGTGCCCCGCCTTTCCGCCGGCACCAGGCCCGCGATGTAAGCCTTGGCCACGCCCTCACTCATCGCCATGTACAAGCCATACAGCGGAAACAACAACCACAGCCAGGCAGCGTGTCCAGCGTGGCCGAAACCGGCATAGATTACCGCAAACAGCAAGAACGAAGCAGCGAGCAGTGGTCGCGCGCCGCAGCGGTCGGCAAGTTTGCCGAGCGGGAACGCGAGCAGAGCATAGACGGCATTGAAGACCACAAACAGCAGCACGGCAGCACTGGCGGAATAGCCGAGCGCTTGTGCCCGCAGGATGAGAAACGCGTCGGAGCTGTTGCCCAGCGCAAACAGGGCACTGGCCAGCAAGAATTTCTTGAAGGCGGGATCGCATTGCCGCCACTTCAGAAATTCCACCGCCGGCAGATTGCCGTTCCGGCGTTGCGGTTCGCGCACCAACGCGATCAACAGCCACACCGCCAGCAGCGCGGGCAGCGCGGCGAGCCAAAAGACGGCGCGATAGTCATGCTGCAGGACCTGCAGCAAGGCCAGCCCGAGCAGCGGGCCGAGCACGGCGCCCGCGGTGTCGAGCCCGCGATGCAAACCGAACGCGGCCCCGCGCTGATGGGCAGCAGTGGAATCGGCGATGAGCGCATCGCGGGCGGCGGTGCGCAAGCCTTTGCCGGCGCGATCAACAAAACGCGCGAGCAAAACCTGCGGCCAGGCGGCGGCCAGCGCCAGCAAGATCTTGGCAACCGCCGCGAGCGTGTAACCGCCGGTAACGAAACGTTTGCGCGATTGCCAGCGATCGGACAGCCAGCCGGAAAAAACCTTCAGCACGCTGGCCGTGGCTTCGGCAATGCCCTCAATCAAACCGACGATGGCCACCGGCGCGGCCAGCACGGTGGTGAGAAAGATCGGAATGATGGGATAGACCATCTCCGCGGCCATGTCGTTGAGCAGGCTCACGAAGCCGAGCGTGACGACATTCCTGCGGCCGGCCGGCGGCGAGGTGGAAAGTGCAGGGGACGCGGGAGGCGCGGGCCGGCGGCTTTGTGCTTGACTTTTCACAGGTGGTTTGACTTATTGACTTGACAGCCACATTGATTTTCGCAGCAAATCTGACGCAGGCGTGAGCTGGCAGCATGCCCGACCGGCGCTGCCGCATCGACAACAAGGGTTTTAGCGTGTAACTGCCATGCCATGGAGGACAATCATGCCACGCCAGCTTGCCATGCAGTTGCTGCTGATCAGCCTGTCCGCTTGGGAGTGCGAGACCAACGGGCAACAAAGTAGCGCGAATGAAAATGCCACGCAAGCTGCAAAAAGCGAAGTACGCGTGCCGGGTGCACGTTACGTTCGCGGCGGATTGCATCGCTTCTTCTTCGGCGCGCATTATCGTGATGTCTGGGCTGCGCCGGTGACCGTGGCGGTTCTCGATCTGGCGGATTTTGCCGGCGGCCTGACCCCTTCAAAAAAAGGCGGTGGTCTGCAAACCAAGTCACTGCGCTTCAATTCCGGAGACGGCCGCGAGTTTGCCTTTCGCTCGCTGGACAAGGACCCGGGCAAAACTCTGCCACCGGAGTTGCAGGAAACCGTTGCCGCCGACATCATCCAGGATCAGATCAGCAGCGCGCATCCTTACGCCGCGCTGGTGGTGCCGGCCATTGCCGAAGCTGTGGGCGTGTTGCACGCCAATCCCCTGCTCGTCATCATGCCGGATGATCCACGCCTGGGCGAATTCCGGCAGGAGTTTGGCGGGCTGCTGGGCATGATCGAAGAGCGGCCGGCTGACGGCCCTGACGGCGAACGCGGCTTTGCCGGCGCGAAAAAAATCGTCGGCAGTGATGATCTCTTTGCGGAACTGCAGGAAGACAACGACGACGCGGTCGATCAACGCGCCTATCTGCGCGCACGGCTGCTGGATATTTTTCTCGGCGATTGGGACCGCCATCCCGATCAATGGCGCTGGGCGCGCTTCAGCGAGGGCAACAACAAGATCTGGCTGCCCATTCCGCGCGATCGTGATCAGGCCTTTGCCAAATTCGATGGCCTGCTGCCCGCCTTTGCCGAACGGCGCGACGTGGTCAAACAGCTCGAAAATTTCGCCAAATCGAAGCCCGATATCGTGAGCCTGACCCACTCCGGCCGCCATACCGATCGCAAATTTTTGAACCGGCTGGCGTGGCCGGATTTCCAGCAGGTGACGCAGGCGTTTGTCGCCGGCCTCACCGATTCCGTGCTGGCATATGCGGTGAAACAATTGCCCCCGGCGGTGTATGAAATCAACGGGCCGGAGCTGGAGCAGAGGCTGAAGCAACGCCGCAATCACATGCCCGAGGCGGCGCGGCAATACTATCGCCTGCTGGCGGAACATGTCGAAATCAAAATGAGCGACAAACCGGAGTATGCCGAGCTCGACCGTTCCGCGCGGGATCAGCTCACGATCAAGATCTTCAAATTCGACGAGGCCGCCGGCAAACGAAGTGACGACCTGCTGTTTCAGCGTACGTTTCACCGCGCGGAGACCAAAGAGGTTCGGCTTTTTCTCATGGGAGGGCGAGACAAAGCGGTGGCGCGCGGCCGGGCAGACACGGGCATCACCGTGCGCCTGATTGGCGGCGCGGGTGAGGATGAATTCGTCAATGAGGACGGCGGCCGGATCTTCATCTATGACGCCGCCGGCACAACCCGGATCAGCGGCACGGGCATGCGCATGCGGCTCGGGGCGGTCGATTCGCTCGTCAACCGCCATGCGGACAAACCGGCCCGGCCGGACTATGGCAGCGAGGCCAGGTCGATACCCTTTCTGGCTTACACTCCGGATGACGGCCTGCTCTTCGGCCACGGCCAGGCATGGTATCGCTATGCTTTCCGCAAGCAACCCCATGCCTGGAAAATGACGCTGCGCGGCAACCTGGCCTTTGCCACCGGCGCATTTCGCCTGCGCTACACCGCTGACATCGTGGATGTCTTCAAGCACGTTCGCTTCGGTCTGGAGGCCGGTGCCACGGTGCCGCGTGAAGCGCGCAATTTTCACGGCTTCGGCAATCACTCGTCGCGTACGGTGGCCCGGGCGGGAACAACCAATCTCAGCGGGTATTATCGCGTCCGCATGCATGAATACTGGCTGCGACCCTCCCTGCGTTTCGATTTGCTGCCGCATCTGCACGTGAGCCTGGCCGGCGCGGTGAAATACACCGACACCGCGGCACAGGAGAATACTTTTGTCCGGCAGACCCGGCCTTACGGCGTGGCCATCAACGGCCTGGCAGAGTTGAGCAGCGGGCTGGAGCTGGAGTTGCGCGACCAGCCGGTGGCCACCAGCCGCGGGCTTTATGCCAGCAGCCGTGTGGCATACGTGCCCGCTGTTTTCGACAACCCCCGCGCCTTCACCAAAGGCGCAGCGGAGCTGCGGCTTTACTATTCCCCTGTCAAGCGTTTAACGCTGGCAACGCGCGGCGCCGGCGAAAAAATTTGGGGCAGGGCATATCCTTATTACGAAGCGGCATTTGCCGGCGGCAATGTCTCGCTGCGCGGGTTCCGGCGGGAACGCTTTGCTGGCGACGCTGCCGCCATTGGCAACGCGGAATTGCGCGCCCATCTCGTGCGCACCAAAGTCGTCTTCCCCATGGATTTTGGCCTCTTTGTTTTCGGTGATGCCGGCCGCGTGTGGTTCGAATCCCAAAGCCCGGGCGGCTGGCACACCAGCCTGGGCGGCGGTTTGTGGCTGGCACCGATCTATCGCAGGTTCACGTTTTCAATTGGAGTGGGGAGCTCCGCGGAAGGGAAACAGCTCACGGCTGGCGGTGGCTTCATGTTTTGAATCTGCAGGTCGCTTCATTTCACACTTAACCTCAACAAAGACAGAATGGCTGGCCATGACAAGGGATTAAACCTTGACTCTGACGCGGCTTCTTTTATATTAGTGCGCTGTCGTTCAGCAAACGTCGAGCCAAGAATTAATGGACTGCAACAATTCCGGGTCTCATGTCGATCTCCATTGCAGAAACACGGCATCTGGCCAAGCTTGCCAAGCTCAGTTTTAGTGAAGAGGAGCTGGCCCGCCTCGCCCGTGAATTGGAGGCCATTGTCGGTTATGTGCAACAGCTCGAGGAACTCGACGTGGAGCACGTGCCGGCCACTGCACATGTGCTCGACCGCTGCAACGTCTTTCGTGAAGATTGCGTGGCGCAGGACAACTCGGCGGAGGAGATTCTGCAAAACGCACCCGCACGCAAGCTTGGCTATTTTTCCGTGCCCAAGGTGATCGGCTAATACCTGGCCCTCACCATCAACGCCTGCCGCTTCCTCCCGCGTGGCATTGCGAGCAACACCGGCCAGTGACGCCGGCACGAGGTTTTGGCTGCCGCGTCGATGCCGCAACCCAAGATTCCGGTGAGAGACGGCAGGCAACGACAACCGGCGGCGGGCGCTGATGAGTTTGCCTGGATCCGACCAACACGAACTGCAACGCATTGATCCTGACCGGGTATGATCATGAATGTTCTCGGAGTGATTCCGGCGCGTTATGCTTCCACCCGCTTTCCCGGCAAGCCCCTGGCGCGCCTGCTGGACCGTCCGATGATTCAGTGGGTGTATGAGCGCGCCAGCCAAGCCGTGACCCTGAGTGAGCTGTGGGTGGCGACGGATGATCATCGCATTGCCGCGGCGGTGGAGGGCTTCGGCGGCCGCGTGACCATGACGCGCGAGGATCATCCCAGCGGCAGTGACCGCATCGCCGAGGTCGCCGCCCGCATGGACCCCCTCCCGGACCTGGTGGTGAACATTCAGGGCGACGAACCGCTCATCGATCCGCGCGCCATCGATCTGGCAGTGAGCGTGGTGTTGCGCGATGCCAATGCCGAATTCAGCACCCTGGCCTGTGCCATTACGCGGCCCGCGGAGCTGCAGGATCCCAACGTCGTCAAGATCGCGCTGGCGCAGGATCATACCGCGCTTTACTTCTCCCGCTCCCCCATCCCCTACTGCCGCGACTGCCGCTCCGGCCGGGAGTGGCTGGAGCATTACCAGTATTTGAAACACATCGGGGTTTATGTTTTCCGGCGGGAGCTGTTGCTGAAGTTTGTCAAATGGCCGCCCGGCCATCTCGAGCGGGTGGAGCGCCTGGAGCAACTGCGCCTGCTTGAGCGCGGCGTCAAGATTCACGTGGCGCGCACCGAATATGACGGAAGGAGTGTCGATACGCCGGAAGATCTCGAGGCCTTGACGCGCGAGTTATCGACCAAAAGCCGTTGAACCCATCGCATTTTCAACCAGGAAAGAAAACTTGATTCCCAACAAGAACACCAAGTACCTGTTCATCACCGGCGGCGTGGTTTCGGCTTTGGGGAAAGGTGTGGCTTCGGCAGCCATTGGCGTGTTGCTCAAGGCGCGCGGACTCAAGGTGAACATGCTCAAACTGGATCCCTACATCAACATCGATCCCGGCACCATGAGCCCGTACCAACACGGCGAGGTTTTTGTCACCAATGATGGCGCGGAAACCGATCTCGACCTGGGCCATTATGAGCGCTTCATCGATGTCGACATGTCACGCCGGAACAATGCCACCACCGGCCAAATCTATTACACCGTCATCACCAAGGAACGCCACGGCGATTATCTCGGCAACACGGTGCAGGTGATTCCCCACATCACCGATGAAATCAAGCGCCGCATCATCGACCTGGGCCGCGACAACGGCATGTCCGACGTCGTCATCACCGAAGTGGGCGGCACCGTCGGTGACATCGAGAGTCTGCCGTTTCTGGAGACCATCCGGCAGCTCCGCCTGGAGGTCGGCGTCGAAAACTGTGTCACCATCCACCTGACCCTGGTGCCCTACATCCGTGCCTCCGGCGAATTGAAGACCAAGCCCACGCAGCATTCGGTGATGAAGCTGCGCGAGATCGGCATCCAACCGGACATTCTGCTCTGCCGCGTCGAAGGGCATCTCGCGCTGGAGCTGCGCAGGAAAATCGGCCTGTTTTGCAACGTGCCGGCGGAATGTGTCATCGAGGCGCGCGATGTCGCTTCGATTTATGAAATCCCGCTGATTTTCGAGGAGCAGGGGCTGGGCACGCTCATCACGCAACGGCTCAATCTGCAGGACGATGCTGCCGGCCGGCGCCGCGCAGTGGACCTGGAAGCCTGGCGCAACCTGGTGCACAAAATCAAGCATCCCCGCCACACCGTCAACATTGCCATGTGTGGCAAGTATATCGGCCTGAAGGATTCCTACAAAAGCATCGTCGAGGCCTTTGTGCCTGCCGGCGTCGCCAACGACGCCCACGTCGAGCTGCACTGGATCGACACCGAGCAGGTGGAGCAGAGCGGCATCCCGGCGAGTTTCGCCGGCATGCACGGCATGGTGGTCTGCCCGGGCTTCGGCAGCCGGGGCGTGGAGGGCAAGATCAAGATGATTCAGGCGTGCCGCGAGCGCAAAATGCCGTTTTTGGGCATCTGCCTGGGGCTGCAATGCGCGGTGATCGAGTTCGCCCGTCATGTCTGCGGCCTGCCCGACGCCAACAGCACCGAATTCGACGAGCACACCCCCACCCCGGTGATCGACAAGATGGAAACCCAGGTCAACGTCAAGCAGATGGGCGGCACCATGCGGCTGGGAGCCTATCGCTGCGAGTTGAAGCCCGGCAGCCGCGCCTATCAAGCCTATCAAACCGGCATGGTTCACGAGCGGCACCGCCACCGCTGGGAGGTCAACAACCGCTACCTGCCGCAGTTGCTCGAGCACGGCCTGCAGGTCAGCGGGGTGAATCCCGACACCAAGCTGGTCGAGATCATGGAACTGGAGGGCCATCCCTGGTTCGTCGGGGTGCAGTTCCATCCGGAGCTGCGCTCGCGCGCGCTGCATCCGCACCCGCTGTTTCGTGATTTTGTCGCTGCGGCACTGAAGTTTGCGGGGAAGTGAAAACCAGGCAGCCCGGCAGCCAACCACCGGCTTTCTGTTGTAAGCTTCCCGGCAACACCTGGAGGAGGCCTGATGTTGAATGCCAGCGAGGTTCTCGAGTTTTTGCGCCAGCATCGCCAGATACTCAGAACCGATTTGGGCATCGTCAAGCTGGGGCTTATCGGCTCCTTTGCCCGAGGTGAACAAACCGGGAAAAGCGATATCGACCTGCTGGTCGAATTCGAACCCGGTACTGACGATCTTTTTGACAAAAAAATGAGGTTGCGTGATTCATTGCAAACCTCTTTCCACCGGGAAGTCGATATCTGTCGGGAAAAATATGTGAAGCCTCATCTCAAAATCCGCCTTTTGAAAGAGGCGATTTATGTCTGGGAATGACAAATTGAATGTACTGACGATGCTGGAAGCGATTGCAAAAATCAACAGATATTCCTCCGGCTACCGCAATGCTGATGATTTCCACAAAAACGAACGTGATTTCGAGGCTTGCATGATGAATTTCATCATCATCGGAGAAATGGTCGCCAGACTCTCTGATGAATTCATCACGAAAAATCCCCAATCGGCTGGCTCAGAATTCGCGGTTTGAGAAACATCGTTGCGCACAACTATTTTGGCATAGATGCAGAAGAAGTGTGGCAGATTATTCAAACCCAGTTGCCAAAACTGGAAAACGATCTTCGCACGATTCTGCAAAACTTTCAATGAAATCCGCGGGGAAAGGCATGCTCCCTGGCAATCCCATGCCGCTGAAGGCAAAGTCTTGCAAGCCATCGAGGTCCATTGGCGTGCAGTTCCATCCGGAGCTGCGCTCGCGCGCGCTGCATCCGCACCCGCTGTTTCATGATTTTGTCGCTGCGGCACGGAAGTTTGCGGGGAAGTGAAAACCAGGCGGCGCCGGGGCGGTGAGCACCGCCACCCGGCACAGGGTATCCGCCGGCATGGTCATGCGAAAGCCCGGGGCAACGCCCTCAAAATGGGTTCACAGGAGGATCACCCCCTCATGACTCGCACCATCGAAATTGGAAAAATCAAAGTCGGCGGGGAGCACCCACTGGTGCTGATCTGCGGGCCGTGCGTCATCGAGGACGAAAAAACGATGATGACGGCCGCCGAGCGCATCTGCAACATCGCGGCCAGGGTCGGCCTGCCGTTGATTTTCAAATCTTCCTATCTCAAAGACAATCGCTCCTCCGAGCTGAGCTATCAAGGCCCGGGGTTGCGCGCCGGGCTGGCGCTGCTGCGCCGCATCAAGGAGGCGTTTCAGGTGCCCGTGCTGTCCGACATTCATGATGCGCATGAGGCCGCAGCCTGTGCCGAGGTGCTGGATGTGATTCAGATTCCGGCGTATCTCTGCATGCAGACCACGCTCACCCTGGCGGTTGCGAAAACCGGCCGAGTGGTCAACGTCAAGAAGGGCCAGTTTCTCCATCCGGCGGATTTGCGCAACGTCATCGGCAAGATCGAGCGCGCCGGCAACCACAACATCATTCTGACCGAACGCGGTGCCTGCCACGGCTATCACGATCTGGTGGTCGACATGCGCGCGCTGGTGATCCTGCGCGAGCTCGGCTACCCGGTGATGTTCGACCCCACGCATGCCGTGCGGGTTTACGGTCTGCCGTCTTCGGACCCGGCGGGTGGCAGGCCGCAATTCGTGCCGGCCTTGACGCGCGCCGCACTGGCAGCCGGCTGTGACGCCCTGTTCCTTGAAGCCCATCCCAATCCCGCGGAAGCGAAATGCGATGCCGCCAGCCAGTGGCCGATCGCCAAGCTGGAGGACCTGCTGGTGCAGGCCAAGGCCATCGCAGACCTGACCCGAAAGTTTTGGTGAGACAGAAACCGCGCCGTGGCGCCGCAGCAAACGTTCATGCGCAACCTGCTTGACATCGCCCGTGAAGTCATCCGCATCGAGGCCGAGGCGGTGGCCGCGCTGGAGCATCGTCTCGATGCCAGCTTCGAGGCCGCAGTGGAATTGCTCTACAATTGCCGCGGCCGGGTGATCGTTTCGGGCATCGGCAAAAGCGGGATCATCGCCCAGAAGATCGCAGCCACGCTTTCCAGCACCGGCACGGCCGCCATGTTCGTGCATCCCGCGGAAGCGGCGCACGGCGACCTCGGCATGGTGATGCCCGGCGACGTGGTGATCTGCATTTCCAAAAGCGGCACCACCAACGAGTTTCATCTCCTGCTGCCGCTGTTCAAGCGCCTGGGCATTCCCATCCTGGCGATGACCGCCAACCGTCATTCGCCGCTGGCCGAGCGCGCCGATGTGATTTTGGACATCCGCGTCAAGCGCGAAGCCTGCCCGCATGATCTCGCGCCCACCGCCAGCACCACCGCCACCCTGGCGCTGGGGGACGCGCTGGCGGTCGCGCTGCTGGAGAAACGCCACTTCTCCCCGGCCGATTTTGCGCTGCGGCATCCCGGCGGCACGCTCGGCCGCAAGCTGCTGCTGCGCATTGATGATGTGATGTACAGCGGCGAGCGTGTTGCCCGCGTGGGCCTGACCGCCACGCTGGAAGAGATCATCCTGGAAATCACCAGCAAGCGCTTTGGCGCAACCTGCGTGGTGGATGACAACGGCAGGCTCGCCGGCATCGTCACCGACGGCGACTTGCGCCGCCTGCTGCGCCGCCGCCTGCCCGTCTATGAGCTGCAGGCCCGGCAAATCATGACCCCGCATCCCAAAACCGTGCCGCTGGGCACGCTGGCAGCCAGGGTGCTGGAGATCATGGAAGAGCATAACATCATGCAGATGATCATCGTCGATGCCGGGCAGCGCCCCGCCGGCATGGTACATTTGCATGATTTGTTGAAGGCGGGCGTGGCCTAGCGCTGTTCGTTTAAAATCTCGCGGCAACGGCTCCGCCCTAAGGCGGGAGCCTGGAACAGCGCCGGCGCCCACAACGTCCGAGTCTAACCGGGGGCAAAAGCCAGAACGGTTGCCGGCAAGTCCGCCGTCACCACTTCGAGCGGGCACGCAACCGGAGCCGGCTGTGTGCCTTCGACTATAAAAATAGAGAACGCCTCGCCATCGTCGCCGTGAATCGCAAGCCACTGCTGAAGAGAATCAAGAATGGCGGCATTTATTGGTTCATTCGCCTGCTGTTGGCGGTGATGCAGCGCCTGCCGCGGCGACCGGCACTGGCGTTGTTCGAACAGCTCGGGCTGCTCGCCTTTCGGCTGTTGCGGCGCGAGCGTGAGAAAACGCTGCGTCACTTGCGGCTGGCGTTTGGCGGCAAGCGTTCCGAGGTGGAGATTCGGGCCCTGGCGCGGGAATGCTTCCGTTATCTCGGCCGCAACGCCGCCGAGGCGGTGCGCCTGCGGCAGCTTCAGCGCGCCGGTCTCGAGCGCTTCGTTTCCTTCACCGGTCGCGAACATCTCGAGGCCGCGCTGGCCAAGGGCCGCGGCGTGATTTGCATCACCGGCCACCTGGGCTGCTGGGAATTGCTGGCGGCGTTCATTGCGCAGCATTTTCCGCTGGCGGTGGTCGGCACCGCGCTCTATGATCCACGTCTGGACGCCCTGCTGGTGCGGGAACGCGAACTGGCCGGCTGTCGTAACATCCCGCGCACCGCCGGCGCCGCGCGCGAAATGCTGCGCTGGCTGAAGTCCGGTGGCGTGCTGGGCATCTTGATCGATCAAGACACGCGCGTCGATGGTGAATTTGTCGATTTCTTCGGGCACCCGGCCTACACCCCGGCCGGGCCGGTGGTGTTCGCCGAGCGCACCGGCGCACCGCTGGTGCCGCTGGCAATTTGGATGAACGAAGATTTCACCCACACCGTCGCGATCAGCCCGGAGATTCCGCTGCAAGCACATGACCGTCCCGGAAACGTACAGCGCTGCTCGAAGGCGGTGGAAGCCTTCATTCGCGAACACCCCGAACAATGGGTATGGATGCACGAGCGCTGGAAAACCAAACCGCAGGCCTGAAAGGGCCGGCAGGCTGGTGAGCGCGTGATGAAAACTTTGTGGTTGGCAATTTGCGCCGCGGCGCTGCTGTTCGCCGGCTGCCAGTCTTCACCGCAGACAGCGACTCCGGACAAGGCCTTCAACGGCCCGGATCAGGAGGGCTGGAACAGCAAAGTCACGGTGACCAACAGCGGCCGCATCACCGCGATCGTGCAGTACGGTCACATGGCGAAATATTCCAAGGACCGCCGCGTGCTGTTCGATCAGGGCGTGATGGTCGATTTTTACGGCAGGAAGGGTGAGCATACCTCCAGCCTCACCTCGACGCGCGGCATCCTTTATGAAAACAGCAACGATGTCGAGGCGCTCGGCAACGTGGTGGTGGTGTCCGACAGCGGCATGACCTTGCGCACCGAGAAACTGCGCTGGCTCAATCAGCGTGAAAGAATCGTGAGCGAGGAATTCGTCACCATCACCACCGCGCGCGGTGACACGCTGCACGGCCACGGCTTCGAATCGGACGCCACCTTGAAACTATGGTCGATCCACAAACTTTCCGGCATCAGCAAGAAAAAGGTGAATTTGCCGGGTCGTTAGTCTGCCGGGGCGCGGATGGGCTGCGAGCGTGCACCTGACATGTCGGTTCAAATGAGTTGTCATATAAGCTGGCACACCCGTCGCACGGACAACGCCGTGCAAACCTCCTGGCTGCTTGCCGGCTGGAAACCGTTGCGGCGGCACTTTCCCGGCAGGCCCCTGACGCGGCATCCAGACAGGGGCACCCGGCCCGGCAGTATCCCCGGCCCTGGACAAAAAAGCCGGCACCGGCTCGCGGCCATTCTCCTGCTTCTGCTGACCGCCACAGGCCGGGCGCAAAGCGAAGGCGGGCCGCTGAAACTGGAACATGCCGACTCCGGCCGGTCGGTGATCGAGGCCGGTCTGACAGTCATGGAGTTGATTGGCAACGTTCGTTTCACGCAGGACAGCCTGCGGGTGTCGTGCGACCGTGCGCGGCGCATTCCCGACCGCGGCCTGATCGAGCTGATCGGCAATGTCGATATTCGGGAGGGCCACAAATGGCTGCGGGCCGAGCGGGTGAATTATTTTGAAAATTTTCGCATGCAGGAGGCCCTGGGCCGGGTGGAGCTGGGCGACCGCAACAGCCGCTTGTCCGCCCGCAAGCTGACCTATTACGAGCGCGACAGTCTTGCGCTCGCCGAGCAGGAAGTCATGCTGTGGCAGCAGGAGAAGCGCGTGCAGCTCGCCTGCGGCCGGGTGGAATATCGCCGCGGCAGCGGCTACGCCAGGGCCACACTTGCGCCCGTGCTCATCGAGTTTGATTCTCTCGGCAGCGAGCGCATGCGCCTGCGCGGGGAAACCATCACAATGACCGGTGGCGGCAGCCGCGTCCAGGTCACGGGTAATGTTGAAATCGTTCGCCAGGGCACGCGTGCGACCTGCGGCGAGGCGGAATATTTCCGCGATGAGAAAAAAATCGAATTGCGTCAATCGCCGGTGGCCTGGCGCGCGGAGGAGGAAACCCGGGGGGAACAAATCACGCTTTTCTTCAATGACGCGCAGCAACTCGAAAAATCCGTGGTGAGCGGCAGGGCCACCGCCACTTCCGCGGTGCAGGCGCAACGCGACGGCCAGCGTCTCAACACCCTGTCCGGCGGGCGGATCACAACCTATTTCCGCAACGAACAGGCGGAGCGCATCGAGGTGGAGGAGGCCGCCACCGGCGTTTATTATGTGATCGAAGACGGTCGGGAAAAGGGCCTCAATCGCGTGCAGGGTGACCGCCTCATCCTGTTCGTCGCCAATCAGGAATTGCAGCGCGTGGTGGTGCAAAGCAAGCCGGGCGTTTCCAACGGCCGGTTTGAGCCGCCGGCAAGCGCACACGCAGACAGCAGCGGCCGTGGCACGCGCCGCGATTGAGCACAATCGCTCTCCTTCCGAAATCATGAATTTGTGGGAGAATGTTCCTGCGCCGGTTGAGCCGGGGCATTCGAATTCTCGTGGGATGCCGAGGGTTTTGACAGGACGACTTTTTGACGCATGCGTCAAGTTTTGCTCCCGCGCAATGGTTTTCAATTTTGCGCGGGAGTTCCGATCTGCCGGAAGGGTTCCTTGCCACGTGTCGGTTTGTGACAAAGCCTCACGGCCCGGCCGCCGCCTCGACACAGTTGAGGCAGGAATCTTTCTCCCGAACACGAATTGCCCGACCGCAGGATGGTGAGCGCCGGCGGGATCACGGTGGAGTCATGTTGCGTTCCGAACGACTCGTCAAGATTTACAACAAGCGCCGCGTTGTCAATCAGGTCTCCATCGAGGTCAGACAGGGCGAAATCGTTGGCCTGCTGGGGCCCAACGGTGCGGGGAAGACCACGACGTTTTACATGATCACCGGCATGATCCGGCCGACGGAGGGCAAGATCTTCCTGGAGGACACCGAAGTCACCACCATGCCGATGTATCGCCGCGCCAAACTGGGGGTGGGTTATTTGTCGCAGGAGCCCAGCATTTTCCGGCGCTTGACGGTGGCCGAGAATATTCTGGCGATTTTGGAGACGCTGCCGCTGCCGGCGCGGGCAAGGCAACAACGGCTGGAGGAGCTGCTGGAGGAGCTGGCCATCGCGCCTCTTGCCAGGAATTACGCCTATACCCTGTCGGGCGGCGAGCGCCGCCGCGTGGAGATCACCCGGGCGCTGGTGACCAACCCCAAATTCATCCTGCTGGATGAACCGTTTGCCGGTGTCGACCCCATCGCGGTGGAGGACATTCAGGAGATCGTGCGCGGCCTGAAGCGCCGCGGCATCGGGGTGCTGATCACGGATCACAACGTGCATGAGACCCTTTCGATCACCGACCGCGCCTATCTGCTCTACGAGGGCACGGTGCTGAAGTCCGGCACCACCGAGTCTCTCGCCAATGATCCGGAAGCGCGCAAGCTGTATTTAGGAGACAAGTTTCGTCTGGATCGCTGAAAGGAATTTCGGAGAAGCGTGTGACATGTTGAATTTATCCCAAAAGCTGAGCCAGCAGCTTCGGCAATCACCGCAGCAGGTCCTGCTGTCCTCCCTGCTGCAATTGCCGACCGTCATGCTCGAGCAAAAGCTGCGCATGGAGCTCGAACAGAATCCCCTGCTCGAAGTCGTCGACGACATGGAAATGGAAACCGAACAGGAGCAGGAGGAGGAGATGACACTCGAGCAGAAGGAAGAGGAGCCACCCGAGGCGGAGAGCGAGGCCGCCATGGAGGAAGCTGAATCCGAAAAGGAGGAGATCGAGAAAGACGACGTGGACTGGGAGGCGATTCTGGGCGACGAGGAAAATTACGAATACCGCGCCCCGCGCGACAACAGCGTGGAGGTGTACGAGCAGCAGGAGGCCTCGCCCGAGACCCTGCCCGAGCACCTGCTCACCCAGTTGCACATGCAGCGGCTGAGCGAGGAGGAAATCACCATTGGTGAATACCTGATCTGGAACATCAACGAGGACGGCTACCTGGCCTGTTCGGTGGAACTGGTGGCGCAGAATCTCGGCACCACTGTCGAAAAAGTCGAGGCTGTGCTGCGCCAGATTCAACGGTTTGACCCGGTCGGCATCGCGGCGCGCAATCTGCAGGAATGCCTGTTGATCCAGCTCGAGGACAAACTCCCGCGCCACGAGCTGGCCATCAGAATCATCCGGGAGTGCTTCGACGATTTTACCAACAAACGTTTCGAAAAAATCGCGAAAAAGCTGGAGGTGAGCCTGGATGACATCAAGGAGGCGATGGAGGAAATCACCCAGCTCAACCCCAAGCCCGGCGAGGGTTATTTTTCGGCGCAGGACAATGCCATTGTGCCCGATCTGACAGTGGAGCGCGACGGCGATGGTTTCCGCATCATTCTGCATGATTCCAACGTGCCGCATCTGCGCATCAACAACCGCTACAAGGAAATTTTGCTGAAAAACGCCAAAAACCGGCAGCAGGCGCGCGAGGCGCGCGAATTCGTGAAGAAGCGGCTGGAATCGGCGCGCTGGCTGATCAACTCCATCCATCAGCGCCGGCTCACCATTTTGCGGGTGATGGAGGCGATCGTGCAGAAACAGCGCGAGTTCTTTGAGCACGGCAAGCAATACATCAAGCCGATGATCCTGAAGGACATTGCCGACGAGATCGGCATGGACATCTCGACCGTCTCGCGCGTGACCAACGGCAAGTACGTGCAAACCGAGCACGGCGTGTTCGAATTGAAATACTTCTTCAGCGAGGGCCTGAAATCCGATGACGGCGATGAGGTCTCCAACCGCCGCATCAAGCAGCGCATCCAGGAAATCATCAATGCCGAGGATCCCAGCAAGCCGCTCAACGACCAGACCATCGCCAACATTCTCAAGCGCGAGAATTTCAACGTGGCGCGGCGCACGGTGGCAAAATACCGCGAGCAGATGATGATTCCGGTTTCACGCCTGCGCCGGAAGATCTGAGACCGCCGGCCGGGCCCGGGCAGACCACCTTCATCACACAAAGGGCAGCCATGTTTCCCGTGATCCACGCCACCACGATCCTGGGCGTCCGCCACAAAAACAGTTGTGCCCTGGCGGGCGACGGGCAGGTCACCTATGGTGACACCATTCTCAAAATGAACGCGCGCAAAATCCGCCGCCTGTACAAAGACTCGGTGCTGGTGGGCTTCGCCGGCGCGGCGGCGGATGCCTTTGCGTTGTTCGAGAAATTTGAAGAGCGCCTGGAGAAATTCCGCGGCAACCTCAGCCGTGCCGCCGTCGAACTGGCGAAGGAATGGCGTACCGACCGCTATCTGCGCCGCCTGGAGGCGCAACTGGTGGTCATGGACAAGGACAAGACCTTCGTGATTTCCGGCACCGGCGACGTGATCGAGCCCGATGACGGCATCATCGCCATCGGTTCCGGCGGCGGCTATGCCATGGCGGCCGCACGCGCCCTGGTGCGCTATTCCAACCTGTCGGCGCGGGAAATCGTGGAGGAGGCGATGATGCTGGCCGCCGACATCTGCATTTACACCAACAAGAGCCTCGTGATTGAAGAACTCAACTATGGATAATGCCACGGTAATGTCACCTGCCCGTGCGCAGGAAGAAATGGCCCCGCTCACGCCGCGGCAAATCGTGGCGGAGCTGGACAAGTATATCATCGGCCAGGATCGGGCGAAGCGTTCGGTGGCGATCGCGCTGCGCAACCGCTGGCGCCGGCAGCACGTGCCGGAGAGTCTGCGCGAAGAGATCATGCCGAACAACATCATTCTCATCGGCCCCACCGGCGTGGGCAAGACCGAAATCGCGCGCCGGCTGTCGCGCCTGGCCAAGGCCCCCTTCATCAAGGTCGAAGCCTCCAAGTTCACCGAAGTCGGCTACGTCGGCCGCGATGTCGAATCCATCATCCGCGACCTCACCGACCTGGCGGTGGCGATGGTACGCTCCGAGAAAACCGCGGCGGTGCAGGAACAGGCGGAGAAGCTGGCCACCGAACGGCTGCTCGATCTGCTGCTCCCCAACCTGCGGCCGCGGCGCAAGGCGGCTGCCGCGCGCGACCACAACGAACAGGGCGAGGACAGCGCCGCCGGCGAGGAGGAAAGCGACAGCGAGCTGGAGCAGCGGCGGCAGCGCACGCGCGACAAAATGCGCGAACAACTGCTCGCCGGCAAACTCGAAGAGCGCATGGTCGAGCTCGACGTCGCCGCCGACAGCATGCCGATGATGCAGGTGATTTCGCCCATCGGCGTCGAAGAGCTGGGCATCAATCTGCAGGACCTGGTGGGCAACATGCTGCCCAAAAAAATGAAGCGCCGCAAAATGACGGTGGCGGAGGCACGCACCCATCTCATCCAGGAGGAGGCCAACAAGCTCATCGACATGGATCAAGTGGTGAAGGAGGCCATCGCGCGCGTGGAAAACAGCGGCATCGTTTTCCTCGATGAAATCGACAAGGTGGCGGGCAGCAAAAACACCGTCGGCCCGGACGTCTCGCGCGAGGGCGTACAGCGTGACCTGCTGCCGGTGGTGGAGGGCACAAACGTCTTCACCAAATACGGCATGGTGCGCACCGATCACGTGCTGTTCATCGCCAGCGGCGCCTTTCACATCTCCAAACCTTCCGATCTCATCCCCGAACTGCAGGGCCGCTTCCCGATTCGCGTCGAGCTGGAAAGCCTGACGGCCGACGATTTTGTCCGCATTCTGACCGAGCCGAAAAATGCCCTGCTCAAGCAGTACACCGCCCTGCTCGCCACCGAGGGCGTGGAGCTGGAATTCGAAAAGCAGGCGGTGCGGGAGATTGCGGAGACGGCGCATCGCGTCAATGAAAAAACGGAAAACATCGGCGCCCGGCGGCTGCACACCGTCCTGAGCGCCCTGTTGGAAGACATTCTCTTCGAAGTGCCCGAAACCAAAACCGGCAAGATCACCATCACTGCCGACATGGTGCGCGAGACCTTCAAGAAAATCAGCGAGGATCCGGATTACAGCCGCTACATTCTTTAGGGTATCCAACCATCGGGACTGCACATGAAACGGGATTTTCTCAGTATTGCCGACTGGTCCACCGAGGAAATTTGGTCGTTGTTCACGCTCGCGCGCGAGCTCAAAGCCAAACAGAAGGCGGGGGTGCCACACGCCCTCCTGCCGGGCAAGACGCTGGGCATGCTGTTCATGAAACCTTCAACACGCACGCGCGTGTCGTTCGAGGTCGGCATGTTTCAGCTCGGCGGCCACGCCCTTTACCTCTCCCCCAACGAAATCGGCCTGGGCAAACGCGAAGCCGTGGCCGATGTGGCACGCGTCCTGTCCCGATATGTCGACGGTCTGATGGCCCGGCTGTTCGATCATGAGCATCTGCTCGAGCTGGCGCAATATGCCAGCGTGCCGGTGATCAACGGCCTCACCGATTTGCTCCACCCCTGCCAGATTCTGGGCGACATGCTGACGATCCTGGAGCAGCGCGGCCATTTCGATGATCTGGTGGTGGCCTACATCGGCGACGGCAACAACGTCGCCAATTCCTGGGTCAACATGGCCAGCAAGATTCCGCTGACCTTCCGCATCGCCTGTCCGGAGGGCTACGAACCGAATGCCGCGATCGTGGCGCGTGCCCGTGCCGCCAACGTGGGCCGCATCGAGATCGTGCGCGAACCGGCGGCGGCCGCGGCCGGCGCCGACATTCTCTATACCGATGTGTGGGCCAGCATGGGCCAGGAGGCCGAGGCGGAACACCGGCGCCGGGTGTTCAAAAATTATGTCATCGACAGCCGGTTGCTGGCCCTCGCCAAGCCGGGGGCGAAATTCATGCACTGCCTGCCGGCGCATCGCGGCGAAGAGGTGACCCACGAAGTCATGGAAAGCCCGGCTTCGATCATTTTCGACCAGGCGGAAAATCGTCTGCATATTCAAAAAGCCCTGCTCGTCACCCTGATGGGTGATCGCCAATGAGTGCCGTGCCTGGGCCAACGCCGGCCGGCCGGGCTGCCCTCACGCTTGTGCGCTATGACGAAGGCCACCGGCAGCTTTGGGACGCCTTCATCCCGCATTCCAATCAAGGCACGCTGTTTCACACACGTGCCTTTTTAGCTTATCACCCTGCCGGCCGTTTTGTTGATGCTTCGCTGCTCTTCTTCAAACACAACGAACTCTGCGCCGTCCTGCCCGCCGCGCTCGACCCGCACACCGGCCGCAATGTGCTGCGTTCACATCCCGGCGCCTCATTTGGCGGCCCGGCCACCGCTGCCGCCCTCGGCGTGCAGGAATGCGACCGCCTGGTGACACTGTTGCTGGAGCACTGCCGCCGGCAGGGCTATGCCGGCGTCGAGATCACTTTGCCACCGCCGGTCTATTTCAGCCATCCCAACAACCATCTCGACTATGTGTTGTGGCGTCACGGTTTCCGCTATCGCAAGCGGGAGGTCACCAGCATCATTCCCGCCGACCCGCCCGCCGGGCTGTTGCCGCGCGAATTCCACCGCGCCGTGCGGCGGGCGCAAAGACGCGGGGTGACGATTCAGGAGAGTGACGATTTTCCCGCCTTTCATGCCCATTTGCGGAACCACATGCTGGCGCGCCATCACGTCGAGCCGACGCATTCGCTGGCGGACCTGCAGTGCCTGCGCCGGCTGCTGCCCGGACAGCTCCGACTCTTCACCGCCTGCCTGGGTGCGGAGATGATTGCCGGAACCCTGCTTTTCCTGTGCAATCCCCGCGCGGCGCTGGCCTTCTATTATCTCAGCCATCGCGAGGGCTTTCGGCAATATCACGGCTTTGAGTTGCTGATGTTCGAAGTTTTGCGCTGGTGCCGCGCACAAGGTCTGCGCGCGCTCGATTTCGGCACGTTTACTTTGAACTCCGAACCCAATTGGGGACTGGCAAACTTCAAAGAGAGTTTCGGCGCGCAGGGCATCTTCCGGGACACGCTGTATCTGGAATTGGGCTAGTGCACTCTTACGTTGATTTTTGCAGCCCAGACCCCTCGTGGTCGCTGCTGAAGTAGCAAAAATTCATTTTTGAACAGCCGCCCGCGAGGGGCGGGGACTGCAGAATTCAGGTTTACAGTTCACCAGGAATTTCCCAGGGTGGTGCTGCTCGCTGCAGCCTTTCGCCTCCTGCGGCTCTCTGCCGGCGCAACCGCCTGCGAGTGTCAATCCGAATGTTCTCCCCGGCTCAGCCGGCGTTCCGCAATGCCGGGTGTCATGAAGATTCCGAGGATTTTCAGACGTGGGCCAAGCTGCTGCAGAAATATTCCCGCCACCAGCCATGCGTTCGGACAGACATCAGACCCACGACCGGAGGCCTCTCGAACCGGCTGATTTTTCTCTGGCATTTTGCCGGCCGTTGTTTAGATTTCACTGGCCATTACGCACGACCACGGGTGCCGACCGCATTTTCAAAGCGGAAGCGGTGCCTCTGATGGCTAGTCCTGTTGCAAAAATCTTCCCCCGACACGGGAGCTCACTCGCAGGTGCGGAATTTCCCCTGCCGCCGGGAGGCTGCCCGCAGCATGGCGCGAGGCCGCGGTTACGTGTGGGGGAAGGCAGCGCAGAGCTCATCTTGTCTGCAGGCAGGGATGCCTGCGCTCCCGAGGGATGACAGCATGACGAGGTGGAGAGCGGTGCTTGCGCCCAACCTCGATGCAGCAAAGCTTGCAGGTGACATGTCTTCCTGCCGACGCATTCTTCATCTTGCGCCGTTTAATACTTCGGGCGTGCCGATCACATGCGTGCGTGCCGAACGCCGGCTGGGCTGGCACAGCCGATTGATCACGTTCGGCCGTGATCCCCGCGGCTATGAAGAGGACGTGTGCCTGGAACTGCCGCTGCTGGATTTTGCCGGTTTGCGCTGGGCCAAGCGGTTGTTCTCTCATCCGGATCGTCTGCAGGTGAACAACACCCGCCACATCACGCGCTCCGGCCCGCCGCAGTGGCAGCCGCACACCCGTGCGGAGCAATGGTTGCTCCAGTTGCGGGAATGGCTGTGGACGCCGGCAATCCAGCGTGCCCTGGCGGCGGTGGATTTTTGGAATTTCGATGTCTATCAGTTCGACGGCGGCATGGAATTTTACCGTGACGGCCGGCTGGTGCGCGAGCTCAAACGCCGCGGCAAAACCATCATCTGCCTCTACACCGGCTCGGATTTGCGCACGCGCGGTCTGGTGCCGGCAGTGGACCGCCAGGCCGATCTCCGGCTGACGCTGGAATTCGACCATCTCCTGCTCGATCCCAGCCTGCATCATCTTTTCTTCCCGTTCGAATTCGAGCGTTATGTCGTGCAGCCGGCGAAATCTTCGGGCCCGCTGGTCATCGGCCATGCGCCCACCAATCGCCATGCCAAGGGCAGCGAGTTGATCATCGCCGCGGTGCAAAGCCTGGCCGGCGAATTTCCCGTGCGTTTGGAGTTGATCGAGGGGATGCCGCATGCCGAAGCCATGCGGCGCAAAGCAGCGTGCGATATTTTCATCGACAATCTGGGCGAGCTGGGCTACGGCGTCAACGCGATCGAGGCCCTGGCGCTCGGCATCTGCACCTGCACCAGCTTGATGCCCGATTTCAGCGCGCGCTATCCTGATCACGGCTTCGTCGAAATCACGGCGCAGAATCTCGTCGAAAAACTGCGCTGGCTCTGCCGGCACCCGGATGAGCGCATGCGCCTGGCGCGGGCAGGCCGCGCCTGGGCGCTGGCACATCATGGCGCGCAGGCCGTGGTACAACATATTCATCACCTTCTGCACAGGCAGCAGCATGCGCATTCTGTTCATCAATAGCATTCGCATGTTCGGCGGCGGCGAGGTGTGGATGCTGCGCACGCTGCAGGCGCTCGCGGCCGCCGGCCATCAGGTGTGGTTGTGTTGCCGGCCGGCCACGGCGCTGGCGGCGTGCGCCGCCGCCCGGGGCATACCACTCAAGCTGCTGTCCTTCCGCAGCGATTTCGATCCTCTGCAGCTCTGCCAGTTGGCATGCTGGATGAAACGGCATGACTTCGACGTGGTGCTGACCAACATGGACAAGGAGCTGCGTCTGGGCGGTCTGGCGGCACGGCTGGCGGGGGTGCCTGCCATCATTCCGCGGCGCGGGATTGATTATCCGCTCAAGAATCGCTGGCGCTACCGCTTTGCATACAATGTGCTGGCCACGCATGTGCTCGCCAATTCCCAAGCCACCAAGGCCGCCCTTTTGCGCCATGCGCCCTGGCTGGCGCCGGAGCGCATCAGCGTGATCTACAACGGCATCGATCCGGCGGAATTTGCCGCCGCCGACGGCACCAGCCTGCGAAAAAAATGGCAGCTTCCCGCCGACGCGCCCGTGCTCGGCTTCGTCGGGCAGTTGGACGAGCGCAAAGGCCTCACGGTGCTGCTGGCGGCGTTCGCGAAAATTTTGCCGCAGGTGCCGGCGGCGCGACTGGTGCTGGTTGGCGAAGGCCCGTTGCGCACCATGATCGAGAGCGAACGACAGCGCCAGGGCTGGCAGCAACATCTGCTGCTTGCCGGCTTCGTTGACGACATTCCCGCCGTGATGGCGGCGATCGATGTGCTGCTGCTGCCTTCGTTTTGGGAGGGTTTCGGTTTGGTGTTGATCGAAGCCATGGCCGCGGGCAAACCGGTCATCACGACGAACATCAGCAGCATGCCCGAGATCGTCGAGCACGGCCTCACCGGTTTTCTCCTTCCGCCCGGTGATGCCGGCGCCCTGGCCGCGCACGCCTGTGCCTTGCTGCAGGATGGCGAACAGCGACGCGCCATGGGAGAAGCCGCGCGCCGGCGCGTGGCCGGGAAATTCTCCCACGCCCTGATGATGCAACAATTGGAAACCCTGTTTGCGCGGGAGGCCCGGCGCAAAACCTGGCGCCGCCGCTGAGAGGCGCACCGGGAGTCTGAGACTGGCCGAAGGTGACCGCCGTGAAACTGGCGGGGAAGTTGAATGCCGGAATCATTGCCCATCAGTCTGTGTCCGTCCAAAACCGGAGAGTCCATACCGTGCATTGGTGGAATCGCTTCGAGCAATTCTGCAAACGCCGCGGCCTGGCGCTGCTGGAAAAGTGGCTGGCCGTCGAGGAGCTGGCGCCGGAGCAGGTTGCGCGCGCGGCACTGCGCCGCATTCTGGTGATCCGGCAACACGATTACCTCGGCGATTTCCTGCTGGCGACACCGGTGTTGCGCGCCCTGCGTGAGCATTTTCCCCATGCGCATCTCGGCGTGCTGGTGCGCCGCTACACCGCCGAGGTGGCCCGTCACAATCAATATGTCGACGAAGTGCTGGTGTTTGAAGAGCACGGCTGGAATTGGACGCCCGCCCGCCTCCGGCGGCTGTGGCGCCAGCTTCGGCAGGGATGGGATTTGGCGATCGTTCTGAACACGGTTTCCCATTCGCTCACCAGCGATGTGCTGGCCCGCTTCAGCCGGGCACGCTATTGTCTGGGCAGTGCGGAGCGGGTGTTTCCCGGCTGTTCCCGCAACTTCTTTTATCATCTCAGCGCGCCCCCGGCCGCCGGGCGGCGTCATCAAACCGACCGCAATCTCGACATCGTGCGGGTGCTCGGCATCGACACCTCCGATCACCGTGAAGTGATGACGCTCACGCCGGCAGACCGTGCCTTCGCCGCCGGGTTTCTGGCACGCCACGGGATTTCTCCCACGGAGCGCATTGTGGCGCTGCATCTCGGCGCCGGCAAGCGCGACAACCGCTGGCCGCCGGAGAAGTTCGCCGCAGTGGCCAATGCGCTGCATCGTGATTATCGCGTGCGGCTGCTGGCGGCCTGGGGGCCGCAGGAGGGCGCGCTGGGCGAGGCCTTCCTGCGCCGACTGGCGTTCTCGCCCGTCGTGGTGAAGAATGTCTCGCTGCGGCAATTGGCGGCGCTGCTGGCGGCGGCCGATGGTTACGTGTGCAACGACACCGGTGTCATGCACGTGGGCGCAGCGGTGGGCGTGCCGCTGGTGGCGATCTTCGGGCCCACCGATCCCGCCTTGTGGAAACCACCGGGCGAAAAATTCATTGCACTGCGCGGCCACAACGGCGAATGCGCCAATGTCGAACCGGAACAGGTGCTGCACGCCTTGTTGCGGCTGGTGTCCCCCCCGCTGCCAGCGCGTGACGAACATGCGGCAGCCGTGATGGTCACACCGAGCTGAGCGGAGAGAATCATGTCGGAAGCGATCAAAACCTTCGCGGTCCACCGGCTCAGCCGCGGCCGGCTGCACGCGGCCAGCGATCACCTGGTGGTCGAAGAGCCGCTGGAGATTCGTTTGAATGGCCGGCCGCTGGCCGTGGTGATGCGCACACCCGGCGAGGATTTCGATCTCGCCCGCGGCTTTCTGCTGTCGGAGGGTTTGCTCGGCAGCGCTGACGGCCGCTGCCCGCCGCTGCCCGACATCGATTGGGCGTGCGATGAATTCGGCCTGCCGATTCCGAACGTGGTGGACTGTTCGCTCGCAGCGCTGTCCGCCGGGGCGATTGCGGCGGCACAACGCCGCTTCTATGCCACCTCGAGCTGCGGTATTTGCGGCCGCACCTCGCTGGAACGGGTTTTTCTGCAGGCGCCCGCCCTGCAGCGTCATTTCACCATCACCGCAGCGGCGCTCAACCAACTGCCCGTCAGGCTGGCTGCCGCGCAATCGCATTTTACCCGCACCGGCGGCCTGCATGCCGCGGCTTTGTTTTCCACCGCCGGCGAGCTGGTCAAAGTGTGCGAGGATATCGGCCGCCACAATGCGGTGGACAAGGCGCTGGGCTGGGCGCTGTCGCAGGGGCTTTATCCGCTCGCTGATTTCGGACTGCTGGTGAGCGGCCGGCTGAGTTTTGAAATGGTGCAGAAAGCGCTGCTGGCAGGCATTTCCCTGGTGGCGGCGATCAGCGCCGCCTCTTCGCTGGCCGTGGAACTGGCCGGCAAAACAGGCATGGCGCTCGCCGGTTTCGTGCGCGGCGGGCAGGCAGTGATTTACCACGGCCACGAGCGGATCACCCGCTGACGACCGCACTCAACAACGGCGGAGCGTGCACTCGTGAACATCGTCTTCATTGAAACCTTCTACGGCGGGTCGCACAAGGCCTTTCTCGATGGCTTGCTGCAATACAGCCGGCACAACATCATCCCCATCACCTTTCCCGCCCGTTTCTGGAAATGGCGCATGCGCACTTCGGCGCTTTACGTGGCGGAAACCTGCAGCGACGCGCTGCGCACCTGTGATCTCATCGTGGCAACAGACCTGATCAATCTCGCGGAATTGAAGGCGCTCACCGGCTATCGCTGCCCGGCGATTCTCTTTCTGCACGAAAATCAAATCACCTATCCCACCCCGGAGGGTGAAAAGCCGGAGATCGACCTGGGTCTGGTCAATCTCGTGTCGGCGCTCGCCGCCGATCTCTGCCTGTTCAATTCGCATTATCATCTGCGGGAGTTCGATCAGGCCTTGCGCCAGCTCGTGCTCACCATTCCGGAATTCGTGCCCGAGCATGCCCGCAGCCTGATCGCCGCCCAATCGCGGGTGGTGTACATGGGATTGAACATCTCCGACTTTCCCCATCCCCGCATCCCTATGAATCCCGTGCCCATCATCCTGTGGAATCATCGCTGGGAATTCGACAAGCAACCAGGCGTCTTTTTCAATGCCCTGTATCGTCTAATGGAAGATGGCATCGATTTCCGCGTGATTCTTCTGGGGGAAAACTTTCAAATGCATCCGCAGGAATTCCTCATCGCGCGCGAGCGGCTGGGCGACCGCATTCTCCGCTTCGGCTTCGTCGAAAGCATGGAAGACTATGTTCACTTTCTCTCGCGCTCGGACATCGTAGTGTCCACCGCCATTCAGGAGAATTTCGGGATTGCGGTGACCGAAGCGATGTATTGCCACGTGCTGCCGCTGCTGCCCAACCGCCTGAGCTATCCCGAAATCCTGCCGGCGCAATTTCATGACCAGTTTCTTTATGATTCGCCGGCGGAGATGGATCAAAAGCTCAGACACTTGCTGCGCGAGTACCGCAATCTCGACCAGGTGCGCCAGGAGTTGGCCGCGGCCATGGAAAAATTCACCTGGGCGAACCGCATCGACGAGTTCGACACCATCTTTGCGGAACTGGCGGCAAAGCCTCGCGCAACGCATCCGCCTCGCTGACAAGACCCCGTTCGCTGGTGATGTCTCCCGCCTCACCACGAAATCTGCCGGCACGGGTCCCGCCTTTTTACAAAACAGCACTCCCCTTGGTGGAGTTTGTGTTGATCATGTGACCACGCCGCCCATGCCTTCGTGACCAGCAGTCGCCGCCGCGAACCGGAGGTGCGCAGGGTTGCCCTCGCTCCGAACAGACGCGCATGCACACAGCGCGCACCGGCCGTGCGCCATTCCTGTCATTCCGGCAAAATTCAAACAAGCCCCGCCCGCGGCGTTACAATGCCTGCCACACCCCCGCCCTGCCGGCAGTTTGACACACTATTTGCATGAGTCTCCCGCCCTCATTGACATGCCTGCCAGGCAGCGTGGCCGGCCGGCAGGTTTAATCGTGATCGGGCAATGAATTAGCGTGGCACAAATACGCTTTTGTCACTGCTTGCCGGCTACGAAATCGAATTTCAACCTTGCTGTTTTTGGAGGATTCCATGCACAGATTATGGACAATCTTGATCGTGTCAGTGGTGGCCAGCGGCTTGCAAGCCGGGCCTTTCACTGCGCCGGCGAATTCGCCGCTGGCGCGCAAGGAACATCCACGGCTGTTTATCACCGCCGCGGGCGTGCCGGCGATGCGCAGCCGCATTCAGAATTACTACAAAAGTGATTTTCAGCAGTTCGTGAATGCGATGGACCAGCTTTACTCCGTTGCGGCCGGCAGCGGCAAACTGGCGGAGTGGAATGAGCTGTTCGGCGCGGCGCGCTCCTTCGCCCTGCTCTATCGCCTCGACCCGGCGACCGTGTCCGGCATCACCGCTGCTCACAGCCGCAGGGACTATGGTCAGAAGGCCCTCAGCCTGGGCCTGCACATTGCCCAGCGGCTGCCGGATGACTGGAACGAGGCCCATCATGGCTCCAAAAATCTCACCACGGCAGAAGGCGGCCTTGCCAGCCTGGCGCTGCAGGTGGTGTATGACTGGACTTTCGATCTGGCAACGCTGGAGCAACGGCGGCAACTGGCCGACCGTTTGATCACCTTGTGGAACAACCGCTATGATTCTCAAAAGGTCAAACTGGAAAACCATTATGCCGCCAATGCGCACGTCTATGCCGGCGCCCTGTGTTTCTATGGCGACACCGATCTCGGTGCCGCCTACACTACCAAAGCGCAGGCGATGATGGATTCGTTCGAAGACGTTTTTCTGCAGCGGCAATTGGGTGTGGCCGAACGCCTGTTCGAAGGCTCCAGCGACTGGGTCGAGGGCGACTCCTACAGCATGGATGGCTATGTCGGCATCATGCTGCTGGCGGCGGCCGCCGGCAGCGCGATGGGAGTGAACTATTTCGCCACCAACCCCTGGCTGCATTATGCGCCCTACTATCTCTACTATCACATGATACCGATGCCCTATCGGGGGCAGTACTATTTCAGTCAGCAAAACACCAGCACGGTGATGCCGTTTCGCGACTCAGCCACCTCAATGGTGATGAACATGTCCGCCGCCATGCTGCAGCAGGCCGATCCCAATCTCGCCGGCTTTGCCGCGTGGTTTTGTGAAAGAAGCCCGTATGGCCTCGACGTCGATCAGTATCAGTACTATGAAAGCCATCTATTCGACTTCTTTTACAAATTCGTGTTTGGCACGCGGCAGGTCGCCAAGAAATCGCCGGAGGAGGCCGGCATCCCGCTGAGCGTGCATCTCGGGCAGGGCCACGCCATGCGCTCGGATCACGGCGCCAACGACGCCACGCTCATCCAGTTCTACAGCCCCAAGTTTTGGTATGCCAACGGCCACAACGAGGAGGACATGGGCGCGCTCAATATTCACCGCTTTGGCCCGCTGGCGGTGAGTGCCGCCAACACCAAAAACGGCGGCACCGGAGTTCCGCGCGTGCAGAGCGACGGCAAAGGTCTGGCGCTCAACAACATTCTGGGTATTGCGGGCGACCGGGCGCTCAGCCCGGAGATGGGCGCAATCAACGACACGCATGACACCCCGGCCCATTTCGTCGACGGCGCCACTGCCCACATTGGCACGGTGGAGGCCCGCGTATCCGTTCCCGGCTGGCATGATTACATCAACTACGACTACACGCGCAGCTACAAGGGGGGCAGCAAGGCCGGCCTGGCACGGCGCGCAGTGGTTTATCTGCGCGGCCCGGTGAACCATGAATTCGTGGTGGTGATGGATCGCGTGCAGTCCGCGCAGGAAAAATACTTCGTGCTGCACACGGTGGGCGACGTGGCGGCAGTGGACGGCAGTTGGCAAAGCGCCGGCAGCGGCCACTGGACGGGCAGCGGTCGCACTTTCAAAGTGACCAACCGAATCGACAAGTCACACGGGCAGATGTATATCACCTCGGTTCTGCCGGCACAGGCGACGATCCACAAGTTCGGCGGCAGCGGTTATGAGTGGGTATGGGCCGACGGTTCGCGTCTCGACTACAGCGCCTCTGAATTCACCGAACTGGCCAGCTTCCTGCTCAGCGATCACACCCTGCAGATCCGCTCGGCGCAGGGCTTGTTCCTCACCGTGATGCAGCTCGGCGATGCCAACACCATGGGCCCACCGGCGGCAGTCGAAAATCTCTCCGGCGAGAGCTGCACCGGCGTGTTGCTGGAAGGCGAGCGCGCCGTCATTTTCAGCCGAACGGAAACGCGCCTCGGCAATTTCACCTACTCCTGCCGGAGCAACAAGACGGTGAAACATCTGCTGACCGAGTTGAAGCCCAACCGCAGCTACACAGTGAAGCGCGGCGGCACGCTGGTGGCGAGTGGCAACACCGACGCCGGCGGCACGATCGCCTTCTCCGACAATCCTGGTGGCGAGGGAACTTATAGCGTGGCTCTCGGCGGTGCCACAGCCGTGGAGCAGCACGATTCCGCCACCCTGCCACTCACGCTGCAGCTCGCCAATCATCCCAATCCGTTCAATCCGAGCACCACCCTCACCTTCACCCTGCCGCAGGCCGGTCCGGTTACACTGCGCATTTACAACCTTGCCGGCCAGCTCGTACGCACGTTGCTCGCGCGGGAGTTGCCGGCGGGCACGCATCAGGTGAGGTGGGATGGCACCGTCGAAGGTGGCCGCCGCGCTGCCAGCGGGGTTTATCTCGCCCGCATCGAGACCACAGCCGCGGTGGCGGAGAGCAAGCTGTTGCTGGCGAAATAATGCCCGTCTGCAATCATGCTGCCTTGTCCTGGCGCTCCGGCAACCGATCCAAACCTCAAAATGGCCCTGCGCCAAACGTTCTCCCAGGCCCGGCTCTGCCGGGGTTGGCATGTTCAGTGGGCGGACACGAAAAATCCATCAGCATGGGCTGGAATGGTCTACACTCATGTTGGTGGATTGCAAGTCTCTGCCGGCCACGCCAGAAGGCGAAACCGCAGGGGCTTCGCAAAGAGGAACCCTTCCGCCACGGTTTGATCGTGGTTCTATCTGAATTTTGCAGCAAAGGGCACAGTTAATTGTGATCGGTTGGGCACTCTGACTAAGCCCGCCAGGGGTGAAATGTTTATAGTCAATTCCAAGTTACCACCATTCTCAAACTCCGCAGGAGTGACATGTCGCACTTCGTTGATACACGCCTCGATTATTTGGCGAGAAGCACATTTCACTCCGACGGAGTTTTCAAAACCTAAACAGCGCACTGCTGCTATAAACAGCCCACTCCTAGCGGAGTTAAAAACAAAGCCAGCCGTGCAAAAAATTTTTTGCACTACCCAATGGGTGAATCAAAACAATTTCTGAACCGCTTGAATTGCGATTTTAGCCAACTTCGGTGCAAAATTCAGGTTCTATCTTGCGATCCTGTGAAGCTCTCTGCGGGACTGCCACGGCCAGGTCGTGGCAGATCAAAGAGGAACTGTATTGTGATCGCGAAGATTTTTGCACCACGAACCCCGCCAAAAGCACGAGGAAAAACTGGGTGGCTTGTCAAGGCCTCAGTTACGCGTGGGAAGGTGGCGCGGACATTATCATCATCTTGTCTGCAGGCAGGGATGCCTGCGCTACTCCAAACGTTACTGAGGGATTATGTGGCTTGTGAAATTTTTGTGGTGTCGAGGCTGGCTGTTTGGCAATTGCGGCAGGAAAATTCTTTGCGCCTCTCCTGCCTGGCGTGAGAGTTTTTGCTTTGCTTGAAAAGTTGATGCCGGTGTGCAGGGATGCCTGAGCTGCACAATCTTCGCGGTCGCGAATGTTTTTCCGGGCTGCCACTGCCCTGGCGTCGTTCCCGCACCAGTTGATCGGTCAGGGCCGTGGCGGTGATGAGGTTGACCACCTGGGCATCGAGAGTTACACAACCCTCAATGCAGCGCGCCAAACGGCACTTGCAGGGTAAATTTAAGCGATCGTGTCCCGGGCGAGGCAGCGGCCAGTGGCGAGGGGGCGGGCGAGAGCAACAGGAGATCCAGGATATTAATGGCGTAAATGCCGGCGGCTGAAACAAAGGCCGCATTGCGCAGCCGGTAGCGCTGATTGAAACGATCATAAGCCGCGGCGATGTCGGCCGGTGTGGCGGCGTTGCGATAACGATCATGCGCCTGCTCCTGCAACACCTGCAGGGCAAGCCCGGCGCCGAGCGCCAAGACGAAACCAGTGGTGTAAATCCAGCCGGCGGCGGGGCGACGCAAATGGCGCTGTCCCCACCCGGGCAACAGCAGCGAACGCCGCAAGCCGGCGAGGCGCTGATCTTTAACGACGATGTACTTGACCGTGGGGGTAGCGCTCACGATTCCCACACGATATTCATTCTTCACCTGCTCGAACAGCCGCACGATGCGGGGCGAAACCAGCAGGCTGTCGAGGGTCAAGCCGGGCTGCAGGGACAGCGCGCTTTCAAAATGCTGCCGCACTGCTGTCATGCGTTTCTGCACGAAACCGAGATATGCCATGAGCAGGTGAATCTGCACCAGATCGGCAGGCGAATACTCTTCCGCGCGCGCCAATGCCTGCCGGGCGAGGGCTTCGGCTTCCTCGAACTTGAGGCCGTCATAGGCGCGCTGGATCTCGACCACCTGCGGCAGCGATTCCTGCGCTGCCAGCGGTGCAAGTCCTGACAGCAGGATGGCAAGGAGAAGCGCTGTCTTCTTCATGCTGTGAAAGAAGTCTCGAATTTCCCGTGCGGCGCGCCAGAGTGCCTGTCTCAATGCCCCTCCCTCCGGCGGTCTTCGGTTGTTGATATTGAAACCCATTATGGCGAGAGCGGCTGCCGGATTTCAAGAATCGCGGCTTGGCGCTGCATCGGTTTTTTAAGATAACTCGCTCCCAGCTCATTCACCGCGGGCCCGAGATTGGCCAACAAAGCCGCGGGCGTGCCCTCTGGCTCCAGCCAGAGATAGGGGATCACCTCATACTTGCCCGCGGGCAGAGGCCGCAGTTGCGTTCCCTCCACCAGCAGTTGCCGGTGCACAGAATCATCGAAGCAGGGCATCAGGCGCTCGGTACCGTTGCCGGTGGGCGTGGAGCGCAAGGTGAACACCTGGCCGGTTTGAAGTTGCCGCAGCAAAACCGCACCCAGCGGCGCAAAGTCAACGCCGTCCGGGGGCACCGAGTCGATCAGCGGGTTGTAAACCAATGCACATCCGCTATCTGTCACCAGGCCGACCACGATCCGCAAAGAATCTTCCTCTGCCGGCCAGACGGCAGGCTCCACCCAGGTCATGATATTCACCACCCGCACCATGACGACGGGGTCGCGCAGCTTGCCGTCGCGGTCGATCCCCGCCTCGCCGTAGGCGAACTGGCCTTCCACAATCTTGACCGCCGCGGTGACCAGCTTGCAATTGGCGAGATAGAAATAAAGCGTGCCTTCTTCCACCACGCCCTGCCGGTTCTGCAGGGGCGGCAGTGCGAGAAGAAAGCTGCCGTCGCTGTCCGTGCGTGTGCTCCGATCATAACGATCCAGCCAGACAAAGACGCCGGCAGCCGCAGCACCGTTGCTGAACACCACCCGGCCCTGCACCTGGCGCTGGTCACGGATCTTGTCTTCGCCGCCGAAGGGGTTCCCGAGACAACCATTGAAGCTGAGAGCCAGGGCAGCCGCCAGCAGCAGCCTGGCGGCGCTGCGGTGACACAAAGTCATTGCTTCCTCCCGAATTTTGACTTTCACCGGCCGAGCTTGAGCAGCTTGTGCCGAAAAACGGTGTCGCCAGCCCGGATAGTGATGAAATAAAGGCCATCCTGCACCTGCTGACCGGTTTGATCTTTTCCATCCCACAGCACTTCGATGCCGGCGGCGCTGCCGGTGATCTGCCGGCGAAAGACGGTGGCGCCCAACAAATCATGCATGACCACGCTGGCCATGCCCGCCTTCTGCCCGGCGGTTTGCAACACGATTCTGACCGTTTGTGCAAAAGGATTGGGATAACTTCGCAAAACCGGCGACTGCGGCAGTTGCCGTTCAGTTGCCGCCACCGCGGTGAGAGGCTGAAATACTTCCACCGAGGCGAGCACATTGCCTTCGGCATCGCGGCCGCCCAGAACATAGATTTTCTCCCGGGCCACCACCGCGGCGTGCAGTTCGCGGGCCTGTATTAAAGGGATGCCGGAACGCCATTGATTGGTGTAATATTCGTAAAGCTCGACGGTCTCCGTGGCGCCATGTTGCGCGGCGCCGCCAAGGGTCCACAACTCGTTTTGAAAATTCACTGCAGCCATGCGCCCCCGCGGTGTGGGCATGTCAGCCCGCCGGCGGCTGCCGTCGGAGCTGTGATAACGCTCCAGAATGCCCACCGGCGCCAGCAACAGCCCGCCCACCGTGAAGATCGAATCGTTCAGCGTGGTCGCGGCGAGCCAGCCGCGCGGCGTGGAAAGCTGCCACCGGCTGGTTTGCCACTGGTTGAAGGCGGAGTGATAGTACTCGATGCTCTTGAGCGGGCTGGTGCCGTCATAACCGCCAATGGCAAACAGCGTGTCGTTGATCACCGCCACCGCAGCGCCCTCGCGGGCCACGCTCAGGGCGGGAAGCTGCTGCCATTGTCCGGTTTGTTCGTCGTAGAATTCCGCCGTCGCCAGCGCCTGCGAGCTGTCGCCGGCGCCGCCCACGATGTGTATGCGGCCGTGATAGACCACCGCGGCCGCGTTACAGCGGGGCGCGCGCAAATCCGCCGGAAAACGGGACCACACCCCGCTGAGGTAATCGAAGCTTTCCACCAACGCCAGCAGGGAATCCCCGGCATCGCGGCCACCCATGACGACAATCTGATTGTTCCAATGCACGGCGGTGATGCCATAGCGCGGCGAGGGCATGGGCTGATGCAGGACCCAGGTCTGCGCCGCAACCATTGGCGACAGCAGGAGCAGCCATCCCAACAACCAGTGCGTTGACCTTTTCATCTCCATGCCTGGCTCTCTTCGCAGATCAATTTGGCGGCCGGCCAAACAGTTTGCCCCGCCCGGGAGCACCAGCACTCCCCGCCGGCACATGACTGCGCAGCCCGACCGGCCTTCGCGAAACCGGTCGCGCCGGCAACCGTGACATTACGCTACCCTCATTCCTTCGCTTGCAACTCGATCGACAAAATTTCACGCTGGCCGGCGGCAAACGTGCGCGTGGTCACGAAGCGCGCACGTTCGGGATGCTCGAGACGGAGCCGATGCTCGCCCGGCGCCAGAATGATTTCATCCAGCGGGGTTTTGCCATAACTCACCTCGTCGATGAACACCTCGGCCCACGGCTTGACATGCAATGTCAGGCGCGCGACCGTTTCCCACAAAGAAAACTGCAAAGCGAGTGTCTCGGCCGGCGCAAGCTGCAAGCGGCGGAACAACTGCGGAAAGCGCGGATTGGCCAGCGTCAGCAGACGCTCGCCGCTCGGGACTTGAAACAATGCCGGTAGCATGTCCACCGTGCCTAGTGTGTCCCCGTCCACAATCGCATAGGCAAAGGGCAGGCAGGTGAGGCGAATGCTGCTCGCAGCCGGGGGCGCGGGGTTGGTGTGCGGCATTGCAATCGCCGGCGGCGGTTCCACGATCGCTTCTGTTTTTTCCGGCGGCTGTCGGGTCACCGCCTTCGCGGCGTTCGAACCGGGCTGCTGCCCCTTTGCGCCGCCCGTCATCTGGGCGGGCGTGGCGGGAGGATCCGCCGGACGATTCCCATCCGGTCGTGCAGTCACTTCATGCGGCCAGGCACCGTTGCCGTGCCGCGCGGCTTCCGGCGCTGTCTGAAATCGCATGAGTTGCCAGGCGCCGCCGGCGATCACAATCGCCAGCACAGCCGTCCAGCGCCATGGCATGTGCCACTGCCGGTTTTTGCCCGGCATTAGCCATGACCGGCGTGCGATTTTCTCCGGGCTATAGTGCTCGGGGTCCGTCAGAAACCGGCAAAAATGCTCGCGCCGCGCCCGCTTGCCCAGGAGGTGCTCACAATGCGTGAGTGCCTGCAGGATTTGCGGGGGCTGACACAAACGCTGTTGCGGATTTTTCTCCAACAACTGTTGCACCAGGCCGGCAAGCTGGGGCGTGATTTCCGGAAGCAGGGTGGTCAGCGGCACGGGGTTTTCATGGCGCACGCGATAGAGCCGCGCACTGATGGTGTCACCGTCAAACGGCGAGAAGCCCGCGAGCATCTCGTACATGATGACGCCCAGGCTGAAGTAATCGCTCGCCGGGGTGGCGGCTTCGCCCGCCGCCTGCTCGGGCGACATGTACTGCGGCGTGCCGATGATCGCGCCGTGCGTCTCGCCACCGGCAAACGCGGCCAGCCCAAAATCCGTGACCTTGAGGTGGCCGGCGGCATCGACCAGGAGATTCTGGGGTTTGAGGTCGCGATGCACGATGCGGCAGGCATGCGCCGCCTGCAGCGCCGCCACCATTTCTGTCGCGAGGTAAATCACCAGCTCCGCCGGCAACCGGCGGCCGGCCATGACATCAGCCAGCGTGCCGCCTTCGATGAACTCCATCGCCAGAAAAGGCAGCAACTGGCCGGCGGCCATCTGCGCCTGTCCGCATTCATAGATGCGCACGATGTTGCGATGCTGCAGGCGCATCAGGATTTGCGCCTCCTGCGCGAAACGCGCGTGCACACCGGCTTCGGTGGCATGCAGCACCTTGAGCAGCACGAAACGCCGGCATGCCGCTTCATAGGCGCGATAGACGGTGACGGACTGCCCGCGCTTGAGCTCGGCGATCAGGCGGTACTTGTCAATCTGCCTGCTCATAGCCCCACTCTTTCAGCCGGTAGTGCAACCAGCGCCGGGACACGCCCAGCTTTTCCGCCGTTTGGGTGATGTGGCCGGCGTGCGCGCGCAAGACATTCAGCACAATGCGCTTCTCGTATTCGGCGAGCGTCAAGCCGTCCTCCCACTCCGTGGTCACCGCGGTCGCGGCGAAGGGCAGCTCGCGCTCCGTGATCAACTCGCCGCGCGCCAGCACCGCGGCGCGCGCGATGACATTCTCCAGCTCGCGGACATTGCCGGGCCAGTGATGGCGCCGGAGCTGTTCCATCGCCTTCTCGGTGAATCCTTTCAGAGGCCGGCCATTCTCACGGGCGAAGCGATCCAGGAAATGATGGGCAAGCAGGGGAATGTCCTCCCGGCGTTCGCGCAGAGGTGGCAGGGTGAGGTTGATCACGTTCAGACGGTAATACAAGTCTTCGCGAAAGCGGCCGGCCCGCACTTCCTCTTTGAGCACCTTGTTGGTGGCGGAGATAATGCGCACATTCACCCGCCGGATGTGGGTGTCGCCCACGCGCTTGATCTCGCCCTCCTGCAACACCCGCAGCAGTTTAACCTGCATCGTGGGGGGCAAGTCGCCGATCTCATCCAGAAAGAAGGTGCCGCCGTCCGCCACTTCGAACAGGCCGCGCTTGTCGGTCAGGGCGCCGGTGAACGCGCCCTTCTTGTGGCCGAACAGTTCGCTTTCCAGCAGCGTCTCCGGCAGCGAACCGCAAAACAGTGCGACAAACGGCTGTTCGCTGCGCGGGCCGTTGTAGTGAATCGCGCGCGCCACCAATTCCTTGCCGGTGCCGCTTTCACCCTCGATTAAAACCGCGGCATGCGAATCGAGCACGCGCTCCATGACGTCGAACACCCGGCGCAACGCCGGGCTTTTGCCGATAATTTCGGAGAAGCGGTGGCGTGATTGCACCTCGGCGCGCCAGCGGCGGTTCTCCTCCCGCAAATTCTGGTAGAGCCGCGCATTGTCAATGGCAATCGCCGCCTGGTTGGCAAAAGCATTGAGAAACGGCAGCGCGGTTGCGCTGAACACCGTGGAAGCCAGCCGGCTGTCGAGATAGATGGCGCCCACCAGCCGGCTCTTCAGGCGCAGGGGCACGCACGCCACGCTGCGAATGTGGTGTGCGATGATGCTTTCGGTCTTGGCCAGGCCTTCGGGCAAATCACTGTCGTGCCAGATCACCGCTTCGCCGCCGGAAAGCGTGTGCCGCACCACCGAACTGGAAATGTGAGCGATGTCGGCAATCGCCTCCGGGGAAATGTTTTGCGCGGCACGGGCCACGAAGCCGGTCTCGGTTTCCGGCGCCTGCAGCAGAATGAAACCGCGTTCCGCCGCCAGCGTCTGCATGGCAATCTGCAAAATCTTGCTGAGCAGCTCGTCGATGTCCTGAATGGAATTGATCTCGCGGCTGATTTCCACCAGCGCCAGCAGCGACGCGCGATCGATGTTCTCCAGGGCAGGCATGGTCATGAAGGGGCCGGGATTGCGGTGATCGGGCCGCGGGGCCGCTGCCGGTCCGCCGCCCGTTTTTTATTTCACTTCGAAAACCGCTTCGCGCGAGCGACTGAGATTGCTGAAGCGGTCGATCACACTCAGCGTCCACACATACGCGCCGCTGCTGAGAACGGAATCGTACACGAAGGCGGAGGAATCGGAGGAAATGTCATCGACTTGCCGCAGCGGCACCGGCAGGGGAAACGAGATATTGAAAACCGACAAGTCGATGCGGTAGCGGTATTCGAAAGGCAGCCGCAGCCGCACCCACTGAAAGCGCGGCCGGGGGCTGGTGACCTTCAAACCACTGGGCTCCGACACCAGCGGCGTGGACTCAATGATACGAACCAAATGCACCGGATCCGAAACGCTCAGGGCACCGGCAAGATCGCGCGCCTCCAGCCAGAGCCGCTCGCCCACCAGATCGAACAGCGAAACCGGGGCCAGGGCCTCCTCCCGAATGACCGCCACGAAGCGGTTGTCCACGCCACTGCGCTGCAGGTCCTGCAGGAAGCCGAAACGCTGACTGTAGAGCTTGACTTCGCGAATGTCATCGAGGCCGTCGGCGTCTGTCACCCGGGCTTCCACGACGAGTTGCAGCGTTTCGCCGGTGATCGGTATCCAGGTGCTGATGTTTTCCGAACGCACCGAGATGCTTGGAAAGGCCGGCAGGGCGTTGAGCTGCAGAAAGATTTCAGCAGTGCGCTGCGGCAGGACCACCACCTCCTGGGAGTCAGCGGCAAAGCCCGGCTTCATGGCCCGCACCCGGTAGGTGTCGGCCGGCAGGTCGCGGAACAGGAACTGCCCCCGGGCATCGGTGATTTGGACAAGGTTGGCCGGTGCGAGCAGCAGGGAAACGCCGGCGAGCGGCTGGTTGGGGGAATAGTAGGTTTGCGTGTGCACCAGCAAGTGGCCGCGACTGTTGTAATGCGGCGACAGAGGATCGAGCGGGTTGTCACGCGGGGCTTCGCCACAGCCAACCAGCCCGATGCTGAGGCCGCACAGCCGCACCACAAACTGCTTGAACGTATGATACCGAATCATAAGCAGCAGCACTCTTCCACCGCTTGGTCGGTGAACACCTCCGAAGGCACGCGCAGGGGCGCCGGCTTCCGCACAAAGGCGGCAAAATATAAACAGGCAGGTTTCCAAATGCAACCTTGCAGATTCTTGACATTCTTTGCAATTTGGCTATATTGGTGGCCGTCATGTTTCGCCGGGATTTGCATGTGCTGCTTTCAAGAACTGCTCACCCCTCTCCACAGGCCGAACTGTCGATGTTGACCCTCCCGACATGCTGCCGGGCCGGTCATGCGCGCTTCCGGCGCTGGCTGGCGCTGCTGACCGCGCTTCTGGCGGCGCCGGCGCCGGCGCAAAACTCACATGCCCCGGGCTTTTATCGCATCATTGGCCGCGAGCCGGGTATGAGCATCTATTTGGATGAAGACACGGTCAACACCGCGGGCCAGCATCCCCCCGGCATCTATACCCTGCGCGTCGAGCGCGAGGGATTTTTTGCCCACGTCAAGCCGGTGCGGATCATCAGCGATCACGTGCTCGAAATCAACATCCGCAGTGCCGGCTCCCGGCCCCGCACCCGCCCCTATCGCCAGCGCGAAATCGTGCGCTTGCATCCCGTCCCGGCCACGCTGGTTGCCACCAGTGACCCGCCCGGACAGACCGTCTGGCTCGACAGCCTGGAGAAAGGCACCACCCCCGTCGTTCTGGAGAACATCACTTCCGGCCGGCATGTCATCCGCATCGGCGAAGTGTCCGACACGCTGAGCCTGCGCGTTTTCGAAAGCCGGCGGGTGCGCGCGGAAAACGGCCGGATTATCGATGTCTCCGCCGAAGATCTGCCCGCGGAGCAACAACGTCTGCGCCTGGTGAATCTCAGCCTGTTCATGGAATCCGAGGAGACCAAAGCGCGCAATTGCCGGAATTTCGATACCGGCCGCGGCGCCACCTTCTTCCGGCTGGAGGAGTCCGGCAGCTTTCTCATTTGCCGGCTGGCTTTCGAAAACCCGACGGATGACCCGGTCACACTGCCGGTGCGTTTCCGGCTCTATCAAGATTCCCGCCTGATTCACGAAGTCGAACACGATTTGCCCATCCGTCCCGGCGATGGCAACCGGGTCTGCTATTTCCATCATGAGTGGTGGCGAACCGGCGAATACATCCTCACCGTGGACGGCATTCCCGGCAACCGCCTCGGCCAGGTACGGTTCACGGTCATTCGGCCGTGAAGGATTTCAGCCGCCGGCCTCCTCCCCAAAGACAATCTGCAGTCAAAAACCTCCACGCCTTCAGCCCTGAAATGCTTTGGTCCAGACTGGCAGCCCACAGTTGTCGGCTATTTCACAGCAATAAAATCCCGGAGCCAAAACAGGCAAGGACGCGAAGCCACAGGGATCTCGCAAAAAACAGCCGTTCCGCCACGGTTTGACCGTGGCGTTATCTTGCGATCCTGCGGAGGTGCTTTGCCGGCAGACAAGATGTCTGCGCTACATTCACGAGAATGCCTGGGCGCAGGCTGGCAGCCTGCAGACAGACAAGGTGGCCAATGTCACTGCCTGAATTTTGCATGCTGGTTTGCTGTTCCCTGGAAGAAATGGCGTGTTCACCAAGCACCGCCAGTTATTCCGTTCGAAGCCAGGCCAGACCTTTTTCGAATGTGGAGCGACCCGGACTTCGAAATTCGCCCGTTTGCTGAAGGCGCAACGGCTTCTCTCCCACGAAAATGGACTGCCACGAAATGGCTTTTTCCCGTGGGATTTCTGCTTTCGTGGGCGGATGATTTGTGTTTGATCCTGACACTGAGGGTTGCATCACTGTTGTGCTGCCTGAATTCTGCCTGCTGGCTTGCTGTTGTCCGGAAGGAATGGCGTGTGTGACGTGCACCCCTGCCGGAGTTGACTGCACGTTTGCCTGCAAAATTTTTATGCACCACACCCGGGTGGTTGGGCATTGCAAGCAAATCGGCGTTTCTCGCGAAGGAGATCAATCTGGGGGCAAAATTCAGGCACTTGTGCCCTGTTACGTTTAGAGTGCACTAGCTTTTTCACCTGAACTGTTTCAGAACCGCGACGGCCGCAAAAAACGCGAAGTTTGAAAGAACCCGGTTTTTTGGTTTGGACCATGACCAGCCGACAAACTTTGATAATAGCTTTTATGGCAAGGTATGGGGGCTTCGCGGACTTCAGGGTGAAAACAGATGTTTTGTCTCTCTAAAAAAATTAGCAGCATGGGACAAGGTGGCTGCGCCACCTTGTCATCGTGATGGTGTGCAAGCGCGCATGACAATCCCGCCGGCGGAGGCTTTTTCCAGGCGGCCACAGGCGGCATTTTCTCCATTTGTTGAGCCGGGCCGCGCCTGCCGTGGGATCATCCCTCCGCTGTCATTTCAGCAACAGGTGCCAGGCCTGCAGCACCGCGCCCGAGCTGGCGGCATAGGCTGGTGCGCCCCGCGGCGTGTGCGGGGCATCGCCATCATACATCTCCGCCACGAAACCATCGCAGGCGAAATTTTGCGCGGCAAACAAAGGCGCGAAAGTTCGACGCAAAAATTCCTGATCATCGCAGACGCGCAAATAGGCGGTCACGAACGGCACGATGAGCCAGGGATGCACCGTACCGTTGTGGACCGCGCTGGCACGCTGTTTCTCCGAGCCGGTGCAACGCCCACAGTAAGCCGGATGATCGGGCGCAAGCGTGCGCAAACCGTAGGGCGTCACGAGCTTGGCGAGCGCCAGCTCGACCACGGCGCGGGTTTGCCCGGTGGAGAATGCCGTGTACGGCAGGCCGGCGGCAATCACCTGATTCGGCCGCACGGCAGCATCGCCCGCGCGAACGGGAGGTGAATGGGGCGATCGCCGGCCGATCTCCGGAATCGTGTCGAAGCAACAATTCTTCCCGGCATGCCAAAAGTTTTCGACAAGACTGGCGGCCACCTGTGCCGCCAGCTCACGGCATTTTTGCTCGCCTGCTCCTTTGCCCAGCAGCCGCGAGATCTCCGCCATGAAACAGAGCGCATGATGCCAGAGCGCCTGCACTTCGACGGCGAAACCCGGCCGCGGTGTTGCACACCACTCCCCCACGCGGCGGTTCATCCACGTCATCACGCGCTGCGCATCGGGGGCATGAAGGAAACCGGTGGCCGGATCGCATCGCACGCCGGGCGCGCTGTTGCGCAAATGGCAATTGAGGATCTCCAGCAGCAGGGAGTAGTTTTCTTCGAGAAAGCCGGGGTCTCCCCTGGCCTGCCAATATTCATACAGCGCGACGAACATCCACAAAGTGGCATCCAGGCTGTCATAAGTGGGGCTTGCCGGCCGGCGGGAGAAATGGCCGGGGATCAACCCTTGACTCACATGTTTGAGAAACAGGCGAAACACCTGACGGGCGGATTCGAATCTGCCGGTGACCAGCAGCACGCCCGGCAGGGCGATCATCGCTTCACGGCCGCCATCCGCGAAATCGGGGTAGCCGGCGAGCACCGTGGTGTTGTCGAGCGACAGCATCGTCGGCCGCTGAATGACAAACGCCCGGGCTGACAGCGCAAGCTGCCGCAGACCGGGGGGAAGCGCCAACACGCGCTCCTTCTCACCGGCAACCAGCGACGTCTCGCACGCCTGTTGCCACGCGGCGTCCGCCACCCAGGAATCCGGGCCGTTGTAAGCGAGCAACAGGGTGAGGCCCGCCGGCGTGGTGACTTCATACTCGAAAGCAAACGGCAGATAAACAGTGTGCCGCTGCGGCTCCTCCAGCTCATTGTACAACAGCAGATCGTGCCAGATGTTGAGGGGAACATAGTGTGCAGCGGGGGCGGCCTCCAGGCGCAGGGGAGTGTCGTGCGGCTGTGCGAAGACGAGCGCGCCCGCCGGTGTGCGCCGCACCGAGTAGTGGTCGCACAGCGGCGTCTGGGTTTCGAGGTCGAGGAACTCCAGCAGCGGCACAATGCGCAGAGGCAGCGGTGTGTGACTGCCCGAGAGGTCATAGCGTACCCACACGCCGTGGAACGTCGGGGCGAGCCAAACCGTCCTGACGAGGGTGACAGTCTCGTGTTTGCAGGTAAACCTGAGCACTTGCCGGTCGTGTTCGAAATGGGTCCACGCGATCTCCCGCCACCCGGCCGGGGTCTGCATGGTTTCGTGCAGGTCGCGGATGAACGCGACCCGCTGCAAGGGTGGGCGGGTCACGGCCACCAGCAGATGATGTCGCGTGCGCGTGCACTTGCCGTTTTGATCGCCCATGGCATAGCCGCCCCGGCCGTTGGCCAGCAGCCATTCCGGGCCGGGGGTGGTTGCGGCATGCTCGAGTTTCATGTGACGCTCACGAGAGGCTTGTCCGGTTGGAGAGGGGAAATTCCGCCCTCTGCCAAAAAACAGGATGACCGCTGCCGGGGGATTTCAGCCGGCACCAAGGACGGCGGGCAGCCGAAGCGTGTGGGGCATGTGGATGAGTGGCGCAGCCGGGCACCATCTCATGCCCGGCTGCGGTTGTGCGCGGTTTTTTTGTTTGCACTTCAGGCCTTATTTCGTTATTATGACACGCATTTTTGGCGCCTGCGGACACAGGACAACCTCCCGCCGCGCCATGCGGTTGCATTTTCATGTTCACGGATCTTCATCAGGTTTATCCCCCCAAGAGGGAGGTTTAATGGATCGACGTGCTCAGGCCTCGCTGGCATACACGGTGGTGACCGACATCCTGGCCTTCACGCTGGTGATCAGCGCGCTGGCGGTTGCGACCATGCCCGGCTTGACAACTTCACTTCTCATTCAAAACGTTTTCACGTTCGCGGTCATCTTTGCTTATCTGGCCGGGGTTTGGTGGCGCCTGAGCAGCATGTCAGCGAATGGCATTTTCTGGGCAAAAGCCAGTTTCGTGTTCAGCACCCTGCTGGCGCTGAGCTTTGTTTTGCTGCCGCTGTTCCTGCGCCAGGCCCTGCCGGAAAACCCCGCCCATGTGCTTGCGGCCCAGGCCGTGCCGGTTTGTCTCGCGCTCAGTGAAATCCTCCAGGCCATCATGATTCGCCAGGGTCATGCCTATCAAACCAAAAGCAAATGGCGCCTCGTTCATCATTCGCTGTGGCTGAGTGCGGGACTGTTTCTGCTCACGCTGCTGCTTCCGCATGACCAGGCTCTGGCGAACAGCATTCCTGTGCGCACCCTCGCCTGGCTGGTCATCCTGCCCATACCCAAGTTGTTGCAACGGGTGGGCGTCCGTTTCGTGGCCACCCCCGCCCAGCCGCCGGTCACGCGTGCCGCGACCAGCCGCCCCGCCAACGTGCCGGACAGTCTGCCGAATCAGGAAGCGGAAAACCCGGCGGAAAATGCCGAAGCGGGCAGCCGGCCCGAAGGCCGGCGCCGGCGCCGCGGCCAGCGGCGTTATGGTGGCTCGCGCCGCCGTGTGTGAACCGATCCAACGTGCCTGCCGGTGCATGAGAAAACCAACCACGGACTTTGCGCTCCGGCGCGGGCCGGCAACTGCCGGCCACCGCGCCACGGCATGAAGTCCGTGGTTTGTTTTTTATCACCCTGCCCGCGCCTCGCCCGCCTGAACGCGGGGCGCTGCTTTCCGCTGAATCCCGACGAGTCTTCGTTTGCTCCCGGAGAGGACAAGTATGTCATCGCCAACGAGTACGCGCAATCAGGCTGGAATGGAGAAGAAACGTTCGCCCTGGCTGTGGGTGCCGAGCCTCTATTTTGCAGAAGGCATTCCCTATGTCGTGGTCATGACCGTCTCCGTGATCATGTACAAGCGCCTGGGCCTCTCCAACACCGACATCGCACTGTACACAAGCTGGCTTTACCTGCCCTGGGTGATCAAACCGCTGTGGAGTCCTCTGGTCGACATTCTCAAAACCAGGCGCTTCTGGATCATCGTCATGCAGCTCGTGGTGGGTGCCGGCCTGGGCGGTGTGGCGCTCACCCTGCCCCTGCCCGGCTTCTTCCAGTATACCCTCGCCTTTCTCTGGCTGCTCGCCTTCAGTTCCGCAACGCATGACATTGCCGCCGATGGTTTTTACATGCTCGCCCTGCAACAGCATGAGCAGGCGTTCTTCGTCGGCATTCGCAGCACGTTTTATCGCCTTGCCATGATCACCGGCCAGGGTCTGCTGATCATCCTTGCCGGATACCTGGAAAGCCTGAGCGGCCTGCCCACGGTCGAGGTGCGCGTGAACGCCGATCCCCGCGCGCAGGTGGGGGCTGTGCCCGTGCCGGATTCGTTGAAAGTCACCGCCCAGCCCGGCGCACTGCGGCTGGTGGCCCACCCCGCCACCCTGCAAATCGCGGCCGTGCCACGTCCGCAAAGCGAAGTGGATTCGCTGCTCGCGCGTGCCCGCGCCTGGAACTTGCAGCACGGCTTCTATCAAGTCGAGCAAAAAGCCCGGACCGCAAGCGGCACGGCGCAACAACCTTCCTGGTGGCAGCGCATGGTGGTGCACCAGCTCGAGGCATTTCTGCGCCGCCACTTCGGCGCCCCCGCAGCGGCGAGCTCGCGAAGCGGATTGGCCGGCAACGTGGGCGTGGTGTTCTTCCATCTCTCGCGGCCGCCGCAAGCCGGCGGGGAGATCGCGGTGAATTTCGGCATCGATACGGGCGACAAGAGCATCGCGCTGGTGGAGGGCAGCCGCTTCGCCTTTCATGCCGGCAACTGGAACCGGCCGATGATGGCAGTGATTCAGCTCGACCCCAAGCTCAGAACGGAGGCAAGCGCGCTGTTTCACGGCCGCGCCGGCAACCTGCCACTGGCCTGGTCCCTCACTTTCTTCCTGCTCGCCGGCATGTTCGTGCTGTTCTTTGCCTATCACAAAGCGATCCTGCCCTGTCCCGCCGCTGACCGGCCCGGGACGCAAAGCTCACGCAGCGTCTTGCGCGAGTTCTTTCTCACGTTCGCCGCCTTCTTCAAAAAGAGGGACATCGGCGTGATCCTCGCGTTTCTCCTGCTCTATCGCTTTGCCGAGGCCCAGCTCGTGAAGATGGCCTCGCCCTTCCTGCTCGATGCCCGCGAAGCCGGCGGCCTGGCCCTGACCACCGGGCAGGTGGGTTTCGTTTATGGCACAGTCGGCATCATCGCCCTGACTTTGGGCGGACTGTTGGGGGGCTTCGTGGTCGCGCGCCAGGGCCTGAAGTTCTGGCTCTGGCCCATGGTGCTGGCCATCAACGTCCCGGACGCCGTGTATGTCTATCTCGCCTATGCGCTGCCGCAAAATTTTCTCACCATCAATCTCTGCGTGGCAGTCGAACAGTTCGGCTACGGCTTTGGCTATACCGCCTACATGCTGTACATGATCTATGTTTCGGAAGGCGAGCACAAGACTGCGCATTTCGCGCTCTGCACCGGCTTGATGGCACTCGGCATGATGCTGCCCGGCATGTTCAGTGGCTGGCTGCAGGAGGTGATCGGCTACCAGCATTTCTTCGTGTGGGTGATGCTCGCCACCATCCCGCCGTTCATCATCGCGAAAAGGATTCGTTTGGAGGAGGATTTTGGCAGGAAACGATCAGGCGCGTGAGCAGAAAATCAGGCGGCCCGGGCCTGCTGCCGCGGCGGGCAGCAAGCCGGGGTCACTGCAAGGCAGGACTCTGACAACCCGGGCTTCCCGACAGCAAACCAATGCCGGCCGGATGGCTGCGCCGCAAAATCATCCCAGGCGCCCGGGGCTTTTCCCAACGGATGCCATTTCCGGCGGCTGGTCCAACCGGCGCGCGAGGCAGGATTGTTCATCGTACACAACGCCCTCCGAAGCATCCACCACTAACCCATCACCGTCATCCGCCGCGCAAAATGCAGCTCCGGCATCGTGACAGAATGAGTTGCTTGTGCCGTCCTGGTGGCGGCCGGCCGGCCGCGGCATTCAGACTTTCTCCTGCAGCAGCTCTTTGATCCCGCCCAGCGACGACAAAACGCCGGTGGCTTCAAACGGCAGAAACACGACCTTGTTGGTGGTGTTGCCCGCAATTTGCTTCAGAGTTTCGAGATACTTCAAGGCGATCAGGTATTTCGTGGGATCGGCACCGCCCTCGCCCACGGCCTTGGTGATGGCGCGAATGGCTTCTGCTTCGGCGTTGGCCACGCGCTGAATCGCCGCGGCCTCGCCGTCGGCGCGCAGAATCTCGGACTGTTTACTGCCTTCCGCCTCGGCAATTTGCGCCTCGCGCTTGCCCTCAGCCTGCAGAATCACCGCACGCTTCTGGCCTTCGGCTTCAAGAATCACGGCGCGGCGGTCGCGTTCGGCCCGCATCTGCTTTTCCATGGCGATGCGGATGTCCGGCGGCGGCATGATGTCCTGCAGCTCGACGCGATTGATGCGCACGCCCCATTTGTCGGTGGCTTCATCCAGCAGAATGCGCAGTTTCTGGTTGATGGTGTCGCGGCTGGTCAGGGTTTGATCGAGCGTCAGTTCGCCGATGATGTTGCGCAGGCTGGTTTGGGTGAGTTTTTCGATGGCGTCCGGCAGATTGTTGATTTCATACACCGCCTTGATCGGATCGGTGATCTGAAAATAGAGCAGGGCGTTGATCTCGATGAGCACATTGTCGGCGGTGATCACATTCTGGCGGGGAAAATCATAGACGGTTTCGCGCAGATCGATGCGATCCATCTCGCGCAAGACGTAGGTGGACGTCTCGCCGCCGGCGCCCGGCACCAGGAAACGCCAGACGATCTTGCGCGGTTTGTCGAAAAACGGCCAGATGATGTTGATGCCGCTGGTGAGGGTGGTGTGATACTTTCCCAAACGTTCGATGATCACGACTTCGGCCTGTTGTACAATGCGCAGGCCGCGGATGACCAGCGCGATCACCAGGACTGCCAGCGCCAGCACAAACCAGTGAAGCGGTTGCATCGCCTTCCTCCTTAATTCAATGAGGGATGAACGCCGTTGGCCGTCACAATCAACTTGTTGCCTTCCACGCGCAAGACCCGCACGCGCGTGCCCGGCGGCAGGCGGCGTCCGTCATCACTGCGACTGCTCCAGATCTCGCCCTCCAGCTTGACCTGGCCCTGCAGGCCGGAAACTTCCTCCAGCGTCAGGCCGATCATTCCCACCAGCCGCTCGGTGTTGGTGGCGACCGTGTGTGTATTCCTGCTCAGGACTTTCAGGAACACCGGCCGGATGGAAAGAAAGACGATGAAAGTGGTGGCGGTGAAGACGGCAATTTGAACGGTGAGATCAAAATCCAGCGCCGCGGCAATCGCCGCCGCAAAACAGCCAAAGCCAAAACAGGCGGGAATGAAGCCCGGAAAGAAGATTTCCAGAATATTGAGCACGATACCGACCAACAGCCACAACAGCCAGTCTTCCATCTTCGCCTCCTGATCTTCTCGGGATATGAGTTGTTGGGCAGAGGTAAAAGCTGGAGGCGCAGCCCTGCGTGACCGTGGCAAAAGTAGCAAACTTCACCGGCGTGTGCAAGGTGAATCTGGGTGGGGGCGCAATCCCGCAACAACGTGTGGAGGGGTTCAGGGAGCCCTGCCTGCAGACAAGAGGTCTGCGCTGCGCCCCTCCGTAACCGAGGCATCACCTGGGGACGGTGCCTGCTTGCGGCAGCGCGCCTGGCGCGGTACGGGAGGCACAAGCGGCGCCCACCCGGCCGCTCGTGTCGCCCGCCCTCAGAGTTGATACAGCATCAGGTACACCAGCACTCCGGTGACCGAAACGTACAGCCAGACCGGAAACGTCCAGCGCCGTGCCAGCCGGGCATGCTGATCGAAGCGCTCGCGCAGGGCGCGCACCAGTGTGATCAGCACCAGTGGCACATTGACCATCGCCAAAATGGTGTGTGACAGGAGAATGGCAAAATAAACCGGCCGGATGAATCCCTGCCCCTGAAAGGGTTTCGAGCCGGCATGGTAATGATAGACGAGATAACTGGCAAGAAACAAAAGCGACGCCGCCACCGCACACAGCATGCAGAATTTGTGCTGCGGGATGCGCTTGCGGCGAATGAACCAGAATCCCAGCAGCAGAAAGAATGTGCTGGCGCCATTGAGCAGCGCATTAAGGTGGGGCAGGGTGTTGAGGGGTATCACCAGGAGACCTCGGCAATCAAGTTCCTGACATCGCGCACGATTTGCGGCACGCAGCTCGCATCCGTGCCGATGTAGGATTTGCGAATTCTGCCGGCGGCATCGACCAGCACGAAACGATCACTGTGCAGGATGGGTTCCGGCGGATTGACACCCGCGGCGGCAAGCAAAAAGCCCCGGCTGGCGAGCTCCTGCATCACGTCCGGCCTGCCGGTGAGAAAATACCAGGTGCCCGGCTGCGCGCCATATTTTTGCGCAAAACGGGCGAGAACTGCCGGGGTGTCCACTTCGGGGTCAACCGAGAACGATACCAGCTTGACCTTGGAAAGGCCGGCTTGCAGGAGGGCAGTTTGCAGTTGGGACAGGTGACGGGTCATGATGGGGCAGATGCCCGAGCAGCTCGTGAAGAAGAAGTTGGCGATCCAAACCCTGCCCTTTAAATCCGCCGTGCCAAAGGGCTCGCCGCTGCGCTCGAGCAGGGTGAATGCCGGCACCCGGCCAAAGCTTTTCAAGCGCTGGCCGGTAAGCGACTCCTGTCCCAGGTACATGGCGGCGACGACCATGATGGTCCCGGCACCTATTCCCCACCACAAATGGCCGCTGCATCTCTCCGCCATAACGCCTCCACGACTTGCGAGTGCCGCGGTGCCATGCTGCGCAGGCTCTGGCCGCCCCGGAAGCGCTCGTCAGCCCGACCCGCGGCCTTGTTCTTGATAGCGGGCGCGACACTGCCGGATCTGTTCGGCATGATTGTGCGCATGCGGGGCATAAATACGCAACCAGGTTTCCGCGGAGTAGGCGCCGCTCTCGCTGTGCTGCCCGGTGCGCTGCCAATCGTCTTCGGTCATCAGCTCCAGGAGCTGGACAGTGGTTTCACGCGCGGCCTTGAAAGCCGCAAGCGCCGGAGCGATCGCGCGGCGGGCGTAGAACAGCCGGCGGGCGAAAGCCTCCTGATCGTAGGCCTGAATCCGTGGCTGCTCCTCCACCAGCAACCGGCGCAAGCGGATGGCACTGGTCATTTCGCTGTCCGCGAGATGATGGATAATTTCGCGGGCCGTCCATTTCTGCGGCGACCAGCGATAATCCAGCTCCGCGGGTGTGATGTCATGCAGTGCCTGCGCAACTTGCGCGTAGCCTTCCCGATATTGGCCAATCAGTTCTGCACGTTCGGATGCCGTCATGCCGAAAAAGGATCCTCAAAAAGTGGTTTTGTCCCATGCCATCATGCCGAGCAAAGCCGGCAAATAGATCAACGAAGCGTGCATCAAGCGCCGGGCCGCGGCCATGTCACGCGCCAGTGTGACACCGAGGCCGGCACCGAGAAATCCGATGCCCAGAATCAACGCGCCGAAAAAGTAGGCCCGGCCGGTCAGGCCGATGAGAGTGGGCAGCAGGCTCACGGAGAGCAACGCCAGACAATTCGTGAGAATCTGGCGACCGGCGCTGTAGCCTGCGGGATCGATGACGGTGAGCATGCGAAAGCCGCCGCGGGCGTAATCCTCACGGTAGATCCAGGCGATTGCCAGAAAATGGGGCAACTGCCAGATGAAAAGGATCGCGAACAACACCCAGGCTTCGAGACTGATTTCGTTGCGCACCGCGGTCCAGCCACCCATGGGCGGCAGGGCGCCGGGTATGGCCCCCACCACCGTCGAAAGCGGGCTGCGCGTTTTCATCGGTGTGTAAACAAAAACATAACTGACGAGCGTAACCGCAGCCAGCAGTGCCGTCAGCCCATTCACCCAAAGTGCCAGATACGCAATCCCGGCTGCCGAAATCAGGGCACCGAACCCCAGCGCCTGGCTGGGCTTCAGCCGGCCGGCGGGCAGAGGGCGATGGCGGGTGCGCAGCATGCGGGCGTCGCAGTGGCGTTCGAGATATTGGTTGAGCGCACTGGTTCCGCCGGCGACCAAGGCAGTGCCCACCAGAGTGTGCAGCAGCAACGCCAATGCGAGCGCCTCCCGTGCGCCAAGATAGAAGCCGAACAGGGTGGTGATCAGCACCATCAGGGTGACACGGGGCTTGGTGAGGGCGAGATAATCAGCCAACGACGCGATCAGACGCGCGCGGGGTGATGAAGATGGGATCATGATTTGTCGTAAAGCGTTCGCCTTGCAATTGAAAACAGTCCATTCGTCAACTTGCTGCCTGGGCCATGCTTGCGCGTTCGATGTCCCGGGGCCAGCGCCCTCATACGCCGCTCGCACCCGGCAGAGTGGCTGCCATTTCTCCGGCCGGCACGCGCATCGGCACGCTGAGATGCTGATACGCACGCACGCTCAGCACAATCGCCGCCGCCAAAACCAAAGCACCCGTGGCCACGTGGGCGGTGGTGGGAATGACCGCCTTTTGTGACCAGATGGTAAGCGCACCCAGCGTGAGTTGCAACAGCAGGCCGATCGCCAGCAAAACTGCCGGACGATAAAGGGCAGTTTCCTCCTGATGGTGACGCAACACACGGGTCACGGTCCAAATCACCAGGGCAGTGACCACCAGCGCACCGAGGCGATGGGCAAAGTGAATAACGATGCCGGTGGAATCAAAGGGCGGAATCAGCCGGCCGAAGGCCAGCGGAAAATCAGGAATGGCGAGCCCGGATTTGGTGTGACGCATCACGGCGCCGAGTATGAGTTGCAGAAAGATCGCTGCGGTGGTCGCCACGGCCAGAACGAACAAGGGTGGGCGCTGCGCATCCGGGCGTTTCACCCGTGGTTTGCCCCACTCCGGGGAAGTGAACAGCGCCAGACAAACTGTCAAGCCGAAGAAGCTTTGCGCCAGGGTGCCATGGGCCACCGAAATGGGGGTGGGCAACAGGAAAAGCACCGTGAGTCCGCCCAGCACGCCCTGCAAAATGACGAGCAGCAGCGCAACCAGCCCCAGACGCTTCACCCAGCGCCGGGGTTCCTTCCACCACAGCCAGGCCGCGAGAATGACCATCAGCATGCCCACAATGCTGGCCGCCATGCGATGGCCGTGTTCATACAGAATGCCACCCACCATTTGCGACAGCGGGTAGGAGAACATGAAATAGCCGTAGGTGTTGGGCCAGTCGGGTACGGACAGACCGGAGTCGGTGCTGGTCACCAGACCACCGATGAAAATCAGAACAAAAGTGGCTCCCGCCACCAGCAGGGCGAAACGGTGGAGCCATTTGCCGGAGGAAGATGCAGAAGTCATCATTTGACTCACATGATTGTTCGAACCGGCGCAATATATGTCAAAAAATACACACGTAAAAGCACAACTTCGCAGGTGACTGCCGCCGGGAAGGGGCGGGCAGCAACCTTACTGCATCTCCCCGGCAGCCGGCACCCCCGCCTGCTCAGCCCGCAGGCGGGAGGAATCCCGCGGGGTGCCGGTCAGATCGGGCAACAGGGCGATGATCAAGAGGGTGCACAGGATCAGTGGTGTCAGTGCGATAATACCGAGTGTACGCTTTTCGAATTTCAGATGCATGAAGTACATCGCCACCAGCGAGGCTTTGGAAAGCGCCAGCAGGATCAATAGGATGGCGACACCGACCCTGCCGATCGGCAGGTAGATCGCGCCGATTTCGAGCACGGTGAGAACGAACAGTGCGAAAAACACCATCATGTAGTTGGGTTCTTTGTGCAGGGCAGACATGAGATTTTCTCCTGGAACGCAATGGGGGCTTTCGTCAACCTAGTGGACAGCACCGCGTTGGACTGGCCGTCATGCCTCACTTGATGAGATAGACGAAGGTGAAGACCAAAATCCAGACGAGATCGACAAAATGCCAGTACAAACCGGCGTTCTCGACCGTGCTGTAGTGCTCCGCGGAGTAGCGGCCGCGCAGGCTATTGAGCAGGATCAGGCTGAGATAGATCACGCCGCCGGTGACATGCGCGCCGTGAAAGCCGGTGATCACAAAGAAGGTGGTGCCGAACAAATAGTTGCCGTAGGGATTGCTGGTAAAGGTCACCTGCTGCGCGGTAATCAGATGCGTCCATTCGTAAGCCTGCAGACCGAGAAAGGTGAGGCCGCCGAGAATGGTGAGCAGCAGGAAGTTGCGCAGACGCTGTTGATTGCCGTGGCGTATGGCCGAGAGTGCCTTGACCATGGTGACGCTGCTGCAGATGAGCAGAAACGTCATGAAGGCGGTGAGATTGATGCCGAGCACTTCCAGCGGGTTGGGCCAGTCGGTTGCGCCGGCACGCAGGGCGCCGTAGCCGGCGAGCAAGCCGCCAAAAGACATGGCATCACCCGCCAGGAAAATCCACATGCCAAGTTTGCCCCAGCTTTCCGGGGTCAGGGGTGATTCGGCGGGTTCAATCGCATGAACGTGGGCAGAGACAGGACTCACGTTTTTCCTCCTCAAGTTTCAGATTGGGAAAGCGGGACAGGACGGGGTCTGGCGGGGAAGCGATGCCGGCGCTGCAACAGGAACAGACAGAGCGCCACGCCACCGACGATGGCGAACGGCATGGCCATCAAAAACAGAATGCTGGTGTTGAAACCGCGGCCGAGCGCGCCACTTGCAGCTTGCGCACAACCCGGGCAAGCCAGTGAGGCCTGTGGCAGCAACAGCACGCCAACAAACAACAGCGCGAACAACAGTTTTGCGCAAGACATCTCACCATACCTCTTTTTTTCTTTCCCTGCCTCCCCGGCTCAATTCAGATAGACCAGGACATAGAGCACGGGCCAAAGCAGGACCACAAGATACCAGTACATGCTGCACAGCAGGACGACGGTGTGCCGGGCGGCGGTGAACCGTCCCCGCCTGGCCCGCCACCAAACAATCAGCAGCCAGAACACCGCGCCGGCGACATGCAGGGCATGACAGCCAATCAGCGTGTAGAAGGTCGCGCCATACACGCTGGAGGACAGCGTCAGGCCGTAGCGGAGCAGTTTGAGCCACTCGTAGCCCTGGATCAGCAGAAACGTGGTGCCCAAACCTGCGGTGACCGCGAGATACTTCTGCAAACCGGCCACCTCACCGCGTCGGATGCGGCGATAAGCCTGCACCATGGTGAAGCCGCTGGCCAGCAGGATCACGGTGTTCACGCCGGTGACCAGCACCGGCAGGCGCGGCTGGCCCAGCGGCGGCCAGTCCAGCGCGCCGTATTTGAAAACGATGAACGCGCCGATGAGTGCCGCAAAGAACATCGCATCCGTGCCGAGAAACAGCAGCATACCCAACACGGCATTGCCAACCGGCCGCGACGGCACTTCGCCCCCGTCACCGTCATCATCCGGGCCGAAGGGCAATGCCGGGGTGAGTGGCGGCGGCTCGCCGGAAAAATGATCCCGCTCGGGCACATCCCGCCGCCCACCATCGCGCCATTTGTAAGCCACCAGGGGAAGACTTCCTGCCGCAGTCACCGTCATCGCCAAGGCCTTCGCCCGTTGGTTAGTACTACAACGTTAAGTTCTAAAATCCGCTCCGCAACCCAAAACTGTCATTGCGGAGGAATTTGCCATGCCCGTATGGACACCCATCGGGAATGAGAATGTGGCGCAGACATCATGTCTGCAGCAGGCTGGAAGCCTGCGCTACGGCATTTTCGCGGTAATCCTCCTGAGTACCGGGATTGATGCTTATCCTGACATTATCCCAAGCACTCAAGCGAAGATTCTTGCAGAATGACCTTTGGAGAGTGGAGGTGCCAACTTGACGCTGGACTATTAGTTCAGCCACAACACACTGATCACTGTCACCACCACCAACATTGACAAGACAGCGCATAGGAGCGCGAGCATACGCGCATTGCGCTGTGCCAGCTCGGTGTGGTCCTGGGATGCAGGCATCACAGCGGTCTGGGCATTCGTTTGCGCCGCAGCCATAATCGACTTCTCCTGCGAAGGCATCAATGGCCGGCCGGCACTGCCGCCTTCTCGGTTTGCGGCAGATAATCACTGTCGCGGCCGGGGACGCTATACTCGTACGGGCCGTGATAGACAGTCGGCGTCACCGGAAAATTGCCGTGCGGCGGCGGCGTGGGCGCGGTCCACTCCAGCGTGTTGGCATGCCAGGGGTTGTCACTCTCCGCCTTGCGGCCCTTGAACATGCTGTAGAGAAAATTCACCGCAAAGATGAGCTGGGCGAAACCGAGCACAAAGGCGCTGATGGTGATGAACTCGTTCATGCCCTGGAATTGTTTGAGAAAATCATACTGCAGCGGATTGGCGATGCGGCGCATGTGGCCGCCCACGCCCAGAATGTGCATCGGGAAGAAAGTGCAGTTGAAGGAGACAAAAGTCAGCCAGAAGTGAATCTTGCCCCAGGTGTCGTTCATCATGCGGCCATACATTTTCGGGAACCAGTAATACAGGCCGGCGAAAATGCCGAGCATGCTGCCGCCGAACACGACGTAGTGAATGTGGGCGACGATGTAATAGGTGTCGTGAATGAACATGTCCACCGGCGTCGAAGCCATGTAGATGCCGCTCAGGCCGCCGATGACGAACATCGAAACGAAGCCGAGAGCGAACAGCATCGGCACGGTGAAGCGGATGCTGCCGCCCCACAAAGTGCCGAGCCAGTTGAAGGTTTTGATGGCGGAGGGCACGGCGATCAACATGGTGGAAACCATGAAGGTGGTGCCGAGCCGGGGGTTCATGCCGCTTTGAAACATGTGATGCCCCCACACGATCCAGCCCAGGAAGGCGATCGCCACCATCGCCCACACCATGGCACGGTAACCGAAGATCGGTTTACGGCTGAACACCGACACGATTTCGGAGGCCAGCCCCATGGCCGGCAAAATGAGAATGTAAACTTCGGGATGGCCGAAAAACCAGAAAAGATGCTGCCAGAGCAGCGGTTCGCCGCCGCCGGCGACATTGAAAAAGTTGGTGCCCAGGGTTTGATCGAACAGCAACATGGCCAGCGCCGAGCTCAACACCGGCAGCGCCAGCAACAGGAGAATGGCGACGATGAACAGCGACCAGACCGCGAGCGGCATGCGGAACAGCGTCATCCCGGGCGCACGCATGTTGATGATGGTGGTGATGTAGTTGATCGAGCCCATCAGCGAGGAGACGCCCAGCACGATCAGGCTGAAGGCCCACAGCACCTGGCCCATGTCGACCCCGGTCCAGGCCGGATTGGCAGCCAGCGGCGAGTAGGCCGTCCAACCGGTTGCCGCATGGCCGCCGGGCACAAGGAAGCCGGCCATCATCACCACGCCGGAGGCCACCGCCACCCAAAAGGAGAGCATATTGAGCACGGGAAACGCCATGTCACGCGTGCCAATCATCAGCGGGATGAGGAAATTGCCGAAGCAACCGACCAGAATGGGCATCACCACGAAGAAGATCATGATGGTGGCGTGCATGGTGAACAGCGAGTTGTAAAATGCCGGGGCAATCGCCCCCATCGGCATGTTTTTCGCCAGCCAGTTCTGCTCGCTTTCATCTTTTTGCAGCCACTCCATCCAGAGCTTGTCCATCGCGGTTTTGGGCTCGCCGGTTTCGATAAATTCGGCGGAGGCCCCGATGAGCGGCAGCGGCTTGTCGGGATAGGCGAGTTGCCAGCGGAACAGCAGGGCGAACCCGCCGCCAAAGATCATCATCAGCAAGCCCAAAGTGAGAAATTGCTTGCCGATCATCTTGTGATCCATCGAGATGATATGGGTGGCAAGGAAGCTGTGAGGATACTGCTCCGCGAGATTGCCCAGGCCGCCGATAATGAAGAAGAAGCCGACGAGAAAGTCGGAGAAGCCGAGCAGGGAGGGGGTGGTGATGCCCTGCAGCAATCCCCACACGGCCCAGACAGTGCCATAGAGCAGAGGCAGCGCGCCGAGCCACTTGTGCGGCCGCCGCCAGGTGAGCACACCGTTGGCAAGTGCCACCCCGCCGAATACCAGACGTGTCAGCAGGCCGCTTTCCGGCCGGATCAGCAGGGTGAGCAGAAGGAACAGGGCACCGGTGACGATCATGATCGCGCTGAAAATTTCGCCGAACAACCGACGTTGTTTCAGCTCATCGGCAGAGATGGTGTGTGCATGTGCCATTCTGAATTCTCCCTCGGAAAGATCGTGGATGGGTTGTCATTACAGTTGGTTGCCGGCGCCGGTGGTATCGCCCGGTGCGGTTTCTTCCGCCGCCGGCCAGATCGCCAGCTTCCAGGCTTCGTAATCCGCCGGCGCATCGACATAAAGTGTGCCCTTCATGCCGGAATGGCCGAAGCCGCACAGCTCGGCGCAGGGGATTTCGTAGACGCCGGGCTTGGTCGCCTGAAACCAGGCGGTGATCTTGTGCCCGGGGACGGCATCCTGTTTCAACCGCAGTTGCGGCACGAAGAAACTGTGAATCACATCCAACGAATTCAAATGCACGTGCACCACGGCATTCACGGGCACATGCAGGTCGTTGTCAATCTGGTAATCGTCAGCGGTGTCGAATTGGCGGTCGGGTCCGGGATAGAGAATCTGCCAATTGAACTGTTTGCCGGTAACACGCACCTCCACGTCCGCCGGCGGCCGCTGCTGTTTGATTTCACCCCAGAGCGGCCTGCTGGCAAACGCGAGTGCGAACATCGCAACGGTGGTGGCGCTCGTCCACACCCATTCCAGGGTGGTGTTGCCATGGCTGTAGATGGCGCGCCGGCCCTCGCGGTGACGGTATTTGATGAGGAAGTAGATCATGGTCGCCGCCACCAGCACGAAGACCGCGGCCGTCAGGTAGTAGATGATGTAAAAGATGAAGTCGATTCTACTGCCGTAAGTGGAAGCATTTTCCGGAAGCCAGTCAAGCATTGCAGCTCTCCTCCCTTGGCAAGGTTGAGTGATGAAATACAGCGGATGGCAGAAAGGGCACCAGCTTAGTGTGCAACAAACGTGAAATCGAGACACAGCGCCGCCGAGTCGCCGAGCGCGAGCCGCTGCTCACGCCGGCCCAACTTCTCGTGCCAAGCCACCACCTGGTAGGCACCGGCGGGCAACGGGCCCAGGCGATAGCTGCCGGTCGTGTCTGTCACCTGGAAAAATGGATGCTCCAAGACTCCGGCATAGGCCGACATCCACGGATGCACATTGCAGCGAAAGGGAATCATGACCTCGGGCCGGATGAAAGTGCGCGTCAACTGTTTCACGTGACGCGTCATGCCGAGATTGAAAGGTGGGTTGTGTTTTGCGGCCGCGTGAACGTTGTGCATCGTGTCGTCGCTGTTCAAAATCAGCAGAGACTGGCCAGTCTGAATGCCGAACACGTGCGGCTGATACTGGCACCCAATCTGATTCAACACCACGGGGCTGCCGGGCGGCGGATATTTTTGCACGACCCCCTCGGCCAGATAAACGAAGACGTGGCGCAACGTCCGGTTGGCGTTGACCACAAATTCGTCTGAGACAACCACCGAGGAACCGTCTTGCCTGCAGGCGGGATCAGTTGCCATGCGAATGACTTTCGCTGCAGGCGCTTCGCCCTGAAAATGAATCTGACCATAGATGAAACTCGTCGCCGGTTTGACCGGCGCGGGAACGACTGTTTCAGATTTGGGAGTTGGAACTGACTGACTGTCGCCGCTGCAGGCTGACCAACATATTGGCGTGAGACATGAAATCAAACAGGCGACACGCACGCGGGATAGCGCAATTTTCACAGTTCGTCTGATGTGACGGGCTGCCGGGAGCAGCAATCTGATGCAGGATATGTTAAAATTGGCGGTAAAATGTAGTCAGACAAGGGCGCAATGTCAAGCGGAAATTTGCAACCGTTTTCACAGCCGCTGGCCGGCAAGACTGCACCACGGCTGTCGATCACACGCCCTCATTCCAACTGACAACATGATGATTGCAGACAATGGCGCAAAAAATGTCTTGTTTGTTTCTGCGATACACATTATTTTTAGATGTTCCTAAATTTTGTTTTAGGAGATATGATCGTCGAAGCTGCTTTCACTTGTGAATAAATATTTCCAAAACTGCATACTCAGCGACATCGATGCGTACCCCACGAGGGCCGAACGCAATTTGACCGGTGCGCGCGCTGTGGTCGTGCACGGGATTGCAGGTTATCCCGCGGTGATGTGTGAAGTAGCCCAGATCTTCCTGCAGACAAGAGGTCTGCCCTGCGTCCCCACATGGAGCGGAGGCATGACGATTTCAGGTGTCCTCGCCACGAGCACAGAGGCGCAAACACCCAGTCGGCATGCAGCTCTGGGGAATCACATTGGCAGTGCCCCGACGAAAGCATCATCATGTCAATTGGTTGCCGGTTTCTGAAGGGGCACGGCCACACCACCCTGCTTCGTTTGGCTGGTAAAAGACAGAACGATGCGGAGACGAGACAGATGGTGGATCCTATAATGGCCTTGTTGACAGCGTTTGGCTTGCTGGCGCTGGCAGCAATCGTGCTTTGGCCCAATTACGGCTTGCTTGTCCAGTGGCAGAAACTCAATCGCACCACGCAGAAGGTGTTGATTGAGGACGCGCTCAAGCATCTTTATCACCAGGAGGAGAAGGGCCAGCGGGCAACCCTGGAGAGCCTGTCCGGCGCGTTGAGCATCAGCCGCGATCAGGCCGCCCGCCTGCTCACCAAGCTCGAAAGCCTGGGGTTGATCATCTCCCAGCAAAACGGTTTCGGCCTGACCGCCGAGGGCCGCTCCGATGCCCTGCGCATCATTCGAGTGCATCGCTTGTGGGAACGCTACTTTGCGGATGAAACCGGCCTGGCTGCCACCGAGTGGCACAATGAGGCGGAAAGGCGCGAGCACATCACCACCGCCGAAGAGGCCGAAAAACTGGCACGGCAGATGAGCAACCCGCTGCACGATCCGCATGGCGATCCCATCCCGACCTCGGGCGGTGAGCTGCCGGCCCAGGAGGATCAACCGCTCACAGATCTGCCGGTCGGCGAGCTTGCCCGCATCGTGCACATCGAAGACGAGCCGGCGGTGATCTATGCACAATTATCCGCCGAGGGCCTGCACCCCGGCATGATCATCCGCGTGCTGGACAAATCGCCCGAGCGCATTCAATTCATCGCCAATGGCGAGGAATTCAAACTGGCACCGGTGGCTGCCGCCAACGTGAGTGTGGTGCCGCTCACCAACGGCCAGGAAATGGAAGGTCCGTTCGAGTCGCTGAGCGCACTCAAGACCGGGGAAACCGGGGTGGTGCTCGGCATTTCGCGCAACTGCCGCGGCTTGCAGCGCCGGCGTTTGATGGACCTGGGGATCGTGCCGGGCACCACGGTTACGGCGGAGCTCTCCAGCCCCAGCGGCAATCCCATGGCCTACAACATTCGCGGCGCGCTGATCGCGCTGCGCAGAGAGCAAGCGAGCCACATCTACATTCAGCGCAAGGAGAAGGAGGCATGAACCTGCCCGCCACACCAGCCGCCTGCGAAAGCTGTCCGGTACATCACGCCGGGAACTTGATCAAGCTCGGTGTGAACATGGAATCGTTCGACTATGTCGTGGCGCTGGCCGGCAACCCCAACACCGGCAAAAGCACGGTGTTCAACGCGTTGACCGGCCTGCGGCAGCACACCGGCAACTGGCCCGGCAAAACCGTAACGCGCGCCGAGGGTGGTTTCGTCTATACGGGCAAGCGCTACAAGATCGTGGATCTGCCGGGAACCTACTCGCTGCTGTCCACCAGCACCGATGAGGAGGTCGCACGCAATTTCATCCTGTTTGGCCGGCCCGATGTCACTGTGATCGTGGTGGATGCCACCCGCCTGGAGCGCAATCTCAACCTGGTGCTGCAGGTTTTGGAAATCACCAACCGCGCGGTGGTCTGCCTGAATCTCATTGATGAGGCGCGCCGGCACCGCTTGAGCATCGATGATCGGCTGCTGGCCAGGGAACTGGGCGTGCCGGTGGTGCCGACAGCCGCGCGCAGCGGCCTGGGCATTCCGGAACTGTTGCAACAGTTGCATGCTGTCGCCACCGGGGAGTATGTCTGCCAGCCGCGCCGCATCAAGGGCGAGTCGCGCAGCCTGAAATTTGCGCTGGAAAAACTGACCACCATGCTCACCGCGAGATTCCCGGGCCTTGCGAACGCGCGCTGGGTGGCGTTGCGGTTGCTGGAGGGAGATCCGCGCATCATCGAAGCGGTGCGCAGCGGCGAGATGACGGCACTGGCACAGGCCCGGCAACTGCAGCCCGCCGCCGCTCTGGCCAACCCCTGAGACGCCTGCAATCCGGTGCCCACTCTGACACGTCCGGTCGCGGGCACGTGCCTTGTGACGGCAAAGGCCGCCTGAAACCTGCATTAACCCGGGATATTCCCATGAGCCATGACCACAAACCCACAACCGTGTCCTCCGAAGCCATTCTGGCAACCGCCAACCAACTGCGCTGGGAGGTCGGCGAGCATCTGCATGATTCCCTGATGGACACGATCTATCAGGAAGCCTCCCGCATCGCCGCGAAGGTCGTGACCCCGGCCGGCGAGAAGCCGAAGTTCGACTGGGACCGTGCGCTCGACCGCCTGCTCACCAGCCGCTTGACCGGTGTCCCCGTCATGCTCTTGCTGTTGACGCTGGTCTTCTGGCTGACCATCGCGGGTGCCAACGTGCCCTCCAGTCTGATCGCCGGGTTGTTGATCGACACAATTCATCCGATGCTGAAAGACCTGGCCGCAGCCATCGGCATGCCGTGGTGGCTCGCTGGACTGCTGTTCGACGGCGTCTATCTCGCCGCCGCCTGGGTGGTGAGCGTGATGCTGCCGCCCATGGCGATTTTCTTTCCGCTGTTCACGCTGCTGGAAGATTTCGGTTATCTGCCGCGCATCGCGTTCAACCTGGACAATCTCTTCCGCAAATCCGGTGCGCACGGCAAGCAGGCACTAACCATGAGCATGGGCTATGGCTGCAACGCTGCCGGCGTCATCGCCACACGCATCATCGACAGCCCGCGCGAGCGCTTGATCGCCATCCTGACCAACAATTTTGCCCTGTGCAACGGCCGCTGGCCCACACAGATTCTCATGGCCTCCCTGTTCATCGGCGCGACGGTGCCGCCTGCCTGGGCGGGACTCGTTTCCGCGGCCGCGGTGGTGGGCGTGGCTCTGCTCGGCGTGTTTTTGACGTTTGTGACCTCCTGGTTTCTTTCACGCACCATTCTCAAGGGTGAAGCGTCCACCTTCAGCCTCGAGCTGCCGCCTTATCGGCCGCCGCAAATCTTGAAAACCCTGTACACCTCGCTGATCGACCGCACCATCTTCGTGCTCTGGCGCGCAGTGGTGTTTGCGGTGCCGGCCGGCGCGGTGATCTGGCTGTTGAGCAACCTCTCCATCGGCCGGGCCAGCATCGCCGAGCACATCATTGATTTCTTCAATCCCTTTGGCGTGTTGATCGGCTTGAACGGCGTCATTCTGCTGGCCTACCTCATCGCCATTCCCGCCAACGAGATTGTCGTGCCCACCATTCTCATGCTGTCGGTGCTCACCGCCAAGCTCACGGGAGTGGGCGCCGGCGCCGGGGTGATGTTCGAGCTGGAGGACGCCTCCGCCTACATGACGATCTTCAATGCCGCGGGCTGGACAACGCTGACCGCGGTCTGCCTGATGCTCTTCAGCCTGGTGCACAACCCCTGCTCGACCACGATCTATACCATCTATAAGGAGACCGGCAGCGCCAAGTGGGCGACGTTTTCCGCCCTGCTGCCGCTCATGATGGGAGTAGTGATTTGCTTTTTCCTGGCGCAAATCTGGCGGTTGGTGGGGGGAAGGTGAGCAAATTGCGCGGGCGACTGGCACGCCGGTCTCCTTAAACAAACTGACCACGACAACCACCTCGATCCCATCTGCTGAACCGCCGGCACCACGCTGCGCGCCTGCTGTTCTCCTCACTTTCCTTCCACAATCGCCTGCGCCACGGCTGCGACGAAACGCTGCCGGAACTGCGATGCGCGCATGTTCATCAGATCCCCGGGATTGGCGAGATTGGCGGCCTCCAACAGCACGGAGGTCGGCACGCGGCTGTAGCGAATGATGCCGGGGGTCCATTTGCGGCCGCCGCGATAGACGTATTGCCGGATCGGTTCATAGGTGTGCACCGGCAGCCGGGCACGCCGCAAGGCGGCGATCAAACCACGGGCAAAGTTTTCACTGGCGGCTTCCGCTTCCTGGTTGTCACGCGCCGTGTAAGAAATCGTGCGATTGCGGCTCTCGACATACCGGTCATAAACCCCGTCCCACCAGGCACCGTAGCTCTCCAGGCGCTCGCGTGCACCGGGATAATACACCATCGCGCCATTGAGGGCAGGATGGAGATGATCAAGATGAATGCTGATCAGGATCATGTTGGCGCGGGGCACGCCGGCGCGCAGCAACCGTTCGTAAATAGCGTCGATGAGATTGATGCGCAGATTCAACGCCACGCGGCTGTCTTCGATGAAATAAGGCGGGGTGACCAGCACGTAATTGTGGCGTTGGTCGCTGCCGCCGTTGCCGCTGGCGGTGGCGCGGGCGCGGCTGCCCACCAGCGGATGCACCACCACGCCCGCCGCTTCAAGTTCCCGCTGCAACCGGCGCATCAAATCATACGCCAGATCGGCCTCGCGCCAGCCACGCACCATGGTGCCGGGGTCATTGCCGCCGTGACCGGCATCCAGGATCACGTGCAGCTTGCCCGGCCGCCGCGGCAGTTGCGGACCCGGTTCCTGCCCGCCCTTGATCAGCAGCGCTTCATCCACCAACCGCAGCGGAATGCGAATGGCGGTGCCGGCAGGAATGGCTGTCTCATCACGGATGCCGTTCACGCGCATGAGCTGGCGGGCGATTTGGTTGACTTCATCGGCATCGACACGGCCGGTGAAGCGCACCACCACCGCGCTGTACAGCGCCTCACCGCGCTGCAGCCGGTAAATACCAAACCACTCCCCGGCTATCTTGCGAAACTGCAACGCCGGATCGCGTGAAACCGGCGGTTCGGCGGCGCGTGCCGGGGAAACGGATGCCGCCACCGTGTCTTGCGGCAGCGCAACAAATTCCGGAAACGAAGTATTGCGCAGTGACTTTGCCAGCAGGCTGGTAGGAATACGAAGGCGCTGCCCGCGCCTCAGGGGCGTATGCGGCGCGAGGTTGTTCTCCTTTTCCAGCGCCGTGTAGTTTCTGCCCTCGCCGGTGAAAATTTCGGCGATCGCCCACAAGGTCTCGCCTTTGTAATGCACCACATGCAGCCACCCTTCCTCATTTTCACTGCTGGCGGGAAAAATCTGCTGCAACGCTTTTTTCTTGTACTCATAATTCAACAGCGCAAACGGCACCTCGACAAAATCCCCCGAATCAGTGTGCGCAAGCACCGGCGAAATCGTTTGCCAGGCAGCCGGATCATACAATATGCGGTCCGCCAGCGCCGCATGCCAGCCGGCTGCCGCATTCACCCTGACCAAAACGAAAACGCGATTGTCTTTGAATTGCGCAACAATCTGATCCTCGCCGGGCAGAGTCTCCGGCAGCAGCGTGTCGGGTTTGCTGGGGAGTGCCTCAGGACTTTCCGTCGCTGCCACCCTGTCCGCGACGGCGGCAACCTGAAGGCTGTCCGCCTGCGGCGTGCGCGATTGTGGCAGGCGCGGGTAGGGTTTCAGGCAACCCGCGAGATTGAGAAGGGCGGGGGCAACAATGCCCGCAAGCACGAGGGTTCTTACAAGAGGTGACACCGGGGCATGGCATTCCTGGAACCGTTTCATGCCGTCCTTGCTGCGTGCAGTCATCCTGAGACGATGCGTTGGTGATATCCGTTTGGAGTTATTTTGCGCTGGAGTGCAAAGCAGAAACGGTGCACTCTGAACCAATTTCAACCTGCAGGCGATAGACACGGGGCGGACAGCATAACTGTCGGGCTGTCCGCTGCACGCGCGCATGGAGCTCCCGGGTGGTTCATCTCTGCGGGTGGAAGGCAGGTTGCTGCCCCCGCCCCGGCTGTGAGATTGCTTCGCGCCCCGGAGTTTTTCAAGCATTCCCGGGGCGCGGGGAAAACCGCTCGCGCGGCGCGCCCTGCAGCCCACAAAATGCAAGCGGCAGCGGCGCAGCCTGCGAAACACGAATTCCAATCCCAACGTGAGCAGGCCACAAGCAAAAAGAAAATTTCCCGCGCATGCAAGAACCCAACTGTTGAAATTTTATCCGTTGGGTTTTTCTATCAGTCGAAAAAGTCTTTGCTTTTTTCAACAGATTCAACTCTCGGGAGAGGATGAGACGAAACAAGCATATCGTGGAGCTGCCGGTGAAAGCGGCGCATTTCCTCCTGCCAGTCCGCCTCTTGGGCATAAAAACGAACAGTGAGATTGGGATCGGGATTACCGGTAAGCATGCGCGTCAGAAAAATTCCCTGTTTGCACAGGCACAACACCGGGCGCCGTTGCTGCAATGCCACGGCAATCTCATACCCCACGCCCAGCGAGGGGGTGCTGACTTCAGCGACCAGAGCATCGCACGCTGCCAGCAGGCTGCGATCGCGGCAGAAGATTTCCACCGCGCTGTGTTGTGCCTCCTGCTGCAGCACGCGGGGATGCGCCACGTGTTTGGTCAAGATCTCGCCGCCCAGTTCCTCGAGAAAGGCCACCATGCGCTGATAAAGCGGCTGGCGCTGCCGGCCGGCGCTGATGGCGGCGGAAAAGTAGAGCTTCAATGTTCGAGTGATCGCAGCACCTCGTGGATTTCCTCATCCGTCATGTTGCGGTTCATGCGCTTGGCGGCGGCAAAGATCGCCTCGATGCGCGGCCGGGTCGGCTCGATCCCATTGGCGGTGAGCCAGTAAATCACGTTCGATTCACCACTCATATGGCCGATCTCGATTTCCTGGCGGCGGCCAAACCAGCTCGCCGGTACGCCGGAATAGACCAGATCCGCCAGCCAGTCCTGCCCCTTTTTGCGGGCTTTGATGATGGCGGCGGCATGCACGCCGGTGCCGGTGCGAAAGGCATCACGGCCAAACACCGGATAATTGGCGGGCACCGGCACACCACAGGCGCGGGAGACCAGCGCACAATACTCCTGCAATGCGGTCAAATCGTTGTCGATCCAGCCGAGCAGTTTGCAATTCACCAGAATGAGATCGAGCGGCGTGTTGCCGACGCGCTCGCCGATGCCGAGTATCGTGCCGTGCACGCGATCGGCACCCGCCTCGATGGCTGTCAGCGTATTGCTCAGCGCCAGCCCGCGATCACGATGGCCGTGCCAGTCCACTTTCACGGCGGGATTGATGGCGTGCACCACTTGGCGCACGAACTGCACCAGGGCGCGCACGCCCGCCGGGGTGGCGTGGCCAACAGTATCGCAAACCACCACGCGCGTGGCACCGGCGCGCACCGCCGTGCTGTAAAGCAGCGCCACCGTGTCCGGATGGGAGCGAATCGTGTCTTCGGTGACAAACATCGCCGGCAGCCCGTGCTTGACGACGAACGACACCGCCTTTTCGACCGTGTGCTGCAGGAAATGGATGTCCCAGTTTTCCGCATAGAGACGCACCGGACTGGAGCCGAGAAAAGTCGCGGCTTCGATGGCGATGCCGGCCTGCTGCGAAATCTCGACGATCGGGATGATGTCCGCCTCCACCGTGCGTGCCGCGCAGTTGGGAAAGATCGCCAGCCGGTGGTTGGCAATCTCGCGCGCCAGAGCCAGCACGTCGGCCCGTGCCCGCGGGCCGGCGCCGGGCAGCCCGATGTTGGCGGCCTGCAGCCCCAGGCGGTGCATGAGGTGCAGCATGCGCAATTTGTCCGTGATCGGAGGATCGGTCACAGAGGGCGATTGCAACCCGTCGCGCAGCGTTTCATCATCGAATTCGACCGGCTGGCCGGGCTTGAAACCGCCGGCGACGGTGTTCCAATCATAGATGAGATCCTGTTCCGCGGGATTGGTCATGGCCTGCCTCGCGTGACATTTCACGTCCGTCCCAAATCGTGAGTGCTTGAGAAAATGCTCCTGCGCGGTTTAGTCGTGGCCGCAAAACCCTCGGAATTGCCACGACCCTCGAAGTTTGGATAACCCCAGCGGCGCCGGGTGAACAATTTTCAGAGAGACCCCACTTCTCCCGTTTGACAGCCGCATGACGCGGCGCCGCGCACGCTTCCATAGAGATCAACGTGCCGACAAGACCTCTTCATAGAGCGATTGCCATTCCGGCATGATCTTCTCGATGTCAAAAAGCGCCGCGCGGGCGCGCGCGCTTTGGGAAAAAGCGAGATGCCGCCCGGGGTTGGACAGCAACTCCAGGGCGGCTTCCGCCATGGCCGCCGTTTCGCCGACCGGCAGCAGGAAACCATTTTGACCGTGCTGCACCACCTCCGGCAGTCCACCGGCATTGGTGCCGATCACCGGCACGCCGCAATTCATCGCTTCCAAAGCCACCAGGCCGAAGCTTTCCTGTTCGGTGGGCAGGAAAAACAAATCCGCGCAATACAGGATGTCTTCGAGATAATCCACCGTGCCGAGAAAGCAGACGTGCTCGCGCAGCCCCAGTTCCTTCACGAGCTGCTGCACGAACAGGCGCTCCGGGCCCTCTCCCACCAGCAGCAGCTTGCAGGGCAGTTTTTCATGCAAGCGGGCGAAGATCCGCACCACGTCGCCGACCCGTTTCACCGGGCGGAAATTGGAGGCGTGCACCAGCAGCTTCTCGCCGGCGGGCGCAAACATCTCGCGCTTGCACGGCCCGGGCTTCGCCGGCCGCCCTTTTTTCACGTCAATAAAGTTGTAAATGCGCCGGATCTCGCGCTGAATGTTGAATTCCTCGCGCGTGCGCCGCACCAAATAGTCGGAGACCGCGGTGACGCCGTCGGATTGCTCGATGCTGAATTTGATGACATTGTAGAATGACTTGTCCGCGCCCACCAGCGTGATGTCCGTGCCGTGCAGTGTGGTGATCACCTTCAGCCGGGTTGAATCGAGAATGTGCTTGGCGAGATAGGCCGAGGTCGCGTGCGGCACGGCGTAATGCGCATGAATCACGTCCAGGCCGTATTCCTGCACCACGTCCACGATCTTGTTGGCCAGACCGATTTCATAGGGCGGATATTTGAACAGCGGATAGGTGACGACATCGACTTCATGAAAGTAAACCCGCGGATGAAACTCGCGCAGCCGAAAGGGCGCGGCATGACTGATGAAATGCACCTCATGGCCGCGCTGCGCCAGCGCCATGCCGAGTTCGGAAGCAACGACGCCGGAACCGCCCAGCGTCGGATGACTGACCATGCCGATTTTCATCCCGTATCTCCTGGAGGCAAATGCCGGCCATGAAAAAAACGCGCGCGGATTACTGCGCCCGCAGCGAGCGCGCCACCAAACCGATGCCGCCCGCCAGCAGGGTCAACATGATCAGGGTGTTGAACAGGCTGGTCGGACGAAAGTAAATGTCAACATGAGACAAAATGCCGGCAATAATGATCACGAAGCCGGCGCCGGTCAGCAGCCAGCCGATCATCGAACGGCCGTTGAAAAAAAGCATGCCGATGCCCACGATCAACGGCAGCAACGACAAGCCGAACGCGTTGTATCCAAAAATCATCCAATAACCGCTGGTGACCGTGACCTGATTGAGCAGCAGGTAGCCGCCGGCCACCGTCATGAGCATGCCCAGAAAAAATTTTCCGACGCCACCGGAGGTGCCGCCGGCGCCCTGGGGAAGTTGCATCATTCGCACTCCTGCCGGTTTTGTTACTCGTCTCGCCAACGTGTGGCTTCGGGTTGCCGCCTCAGGGGATCGTTTCGGCGCACCAGTCGCCAAAGGCGGCCACCGGATCATCGAGACGCACGCTCTCGCGCACCACGAAGGCCTCGCCGTATTGCACGCCGATCATCGCACCCCATTTGCGGTTTTTCGCGGCAATGAATTCCAAAAAGGCGGGGCGCGAGATGACGGTCTGTTCCTCGCCATACTTGTGCATCTGCTCGCCGTGAAACTGCGATTCGTGCGCCCGAATCGCGGCCATCTTCTCTGCGAAGGTATCCGAAATGTCCACGATAAAACTCACGGGAACTTCGTAGCGTTCTGGCATGTAGAGCACGCGCAACGGCCGCCAGTGGTCCGGCGCCGCAGCAGCTTCGCCGTTGGCCCGCAGCGGCCCCAGGTCGAGATTCTTCAGCCCGGAGACCATGGCGGCGTCGCGCACGAGATGCGCGGTGTGAATGTGATCCGGATGCCGTGCTTCCCAGTGCATGGTCGCGACCAGGCGCGGCCGCAATTGCCGAAGCAGGCGCACGATCTTCAGGCGGTTGAGCTGCGTCTCCTCGATGCCGGCATCGGGCAGGTCGAGCATGCCGTAGTGGGCCACTTGCAAAATTTGGGCTGCCGCGCGGAATTCCTGCTCCCGAATGGCCTCGGTGCCGCGCGTGCCGCTTTCGCCGCGGGTAAGCGTATAGGCCGCGGTGCGGTAGCCCAGGCGGGCGAGTTTGATCAACGTGCCGCCGCAGCCCAACTCGATGTCATCAGGATGTGCGCCCAGAGCGAGGAAATCAATCGACATGGTTTGGTTCAGGGCTGTGCAAATGAAGCTTCTCGAACTTGTGCGTTGTGTTTAACTGGGTCAGGGGTGATCACTGCAAGGCGATGTACAAAAACCACCTGACAAGCACGGAAGAGAGGCAAGCCTTAAATAGGCGAAAATTGCCTCTCAAAGATCTGCGATCTGCGCCAAATTTCAGACAAGCTGAAATCCGGTGCAGAGCACTTCTCTCGAAGAACTATCGCAACCGCAAAGATCTTGTAGCGCAAGTTTCCAGCTTGCCTTCGTTTGCAGGCTGGAAGCCTGTGGAGCTGCGATCATTGCAAACTCGTTCAGCAGTGGCCCACTTCGTGAACAGCGCATATTAAAGATCTTTTACACGCCTGCCGCTTATTAAAGCCAAGAGCCGAATCGTCTAATGAACCCGGTGACTGGCCGGCCATTCTTCCGAGTGGGCGCACGCCATGCTACCCTGTATCGGCAAGTTCCGCCAGCAGCGCCTTCGCCTCCTGCAAATCGGCAGTGTCGAATCCTTCCGTGAACCAGCCATAAATGCCCGCCAGCAGATCGTGCGCTGCTCCGCTCCTTCCCTGCTTTTGCCACAGCCGGCTCAGACTCATGGCCGCGCGCAGTTCCCAGGATTTTGCCTGTTGCTTGCGTGCAATCTCCAGAGCCTGCTGGAAACAGGCTTCTGCCTGGCGCTCATTCTCCTCAGGCTCGCGCGCTGTGTGCATGCGGTACAGCTCGCCCTTGATCCGCCACTGCTCGGCCTCATCCTGGCATTCCCTGCCGGTGCGCGTGAGGGCGAGCGCTTCCTCGATCAAGGCCAGGCCCTCTGGCACACGGCCCGTTTTGCCGTAGGCCAGGGCACGCTGAGCCTTGCCGCCGGCCTCGCCGATCTGAGCGCCACCGGCCTGCAGGGAGGCAATGGCCCTGTCGATCATGCCAATGGCTTCCTGCTGCCGGCCTTGATCGAACAGCAGAATGCCTTTTTGAATTTCTCCGCAGGCGCGCCAAAACGGAAAACCCTGTTCCTCCGCGAGCGCGATCAAGGCCTCGGCGCGCGCATGCATGAGATGACGTTCGCGCCGCAGCTCATGCGTGCCAGCAGTGAAGTGGAGCGCGATCGCAAGCGTGAACGGATGCGCCAGCTTCTGTGCCAATTGCAGGGCTTCTTCGCTGTATTTCAGCGCCTGCTCAGGATAGCCCAGCATCCAGGAAACGTGGGCAAGATAGATGAGCGCCACCACGCCGAGGTCTTCGCCGTAATCGTAAATGTCGGTGTGATGATCCGAGGGCAGGTAGAGATGAATGGCTTCGCGCAGATGCTCCCGGGCGGTGAGCAATTCGCCGGTGCTGGCGGCAGAGACGCCCAGGGTCAGATGCGCGGTCAAAAGTAACTCGAGATCCTGCTTGGTTTCGGCGAGCAGCATGCACTCCTGCGCCAACGCGTGCGCCTGTCGCAGATCGCCGCGCACCAACGCGGCTTTCCAGAGGCCGAGCATCGCCGAGGCCAGCCGCGGGGTTTGATTCAGGCGCTCGCACAACGTGCGCGCCCGGCTGTAGATCTTGTCCACCTCCGGCGAAGTGTATCCCTGACTGGCGGTCATCGCCACGCCCAGGTAAGTCAGCAATTCGACTTCCAACTGGTCGTGCTGGGCGTTTTCAGGGAGATGCTGCAGCAGTTCCAAACCCTTGCTGAGATGGCTGATCGCCTCGGGATGCGCGGACCGCTGAATCGCTTTTTCACCGGCCCACTGCCAGTAAGCGATCGCGGTGTCATACAAACCGGCCTCGGTATAGTGATGCGCCAGCAGCTCAGGCTGTTCGCAGGCCGTGTCATAGAACTTTTCCACCAGCGTTTGCGCGATACGCTGATGGTATTGTTGCCGCCGGCTTTTCAGTAGCGATTGATAGGCCGCCTCTTGAATCAATGCGTGCTTGAAGGCATAGGTCACACTGCGGCTGCCGGCGTCGCTCTGGGACTGCAGTAAACCGGCACTGGCCAACTGCGCCAGCCCCTGGCGCAGCGTCCTCTCCTCGACCAGGTCGACGGCGTTGATCAAGTCGTAGGAAAACTCCCGGCCGATGGCCGCTGCCAGTTGTGCCACTTCTTTCACCGGCGCCAGACGATCCAGCCGCGCCATCAACCAATCCTGCAGCGTTGCCGGAATCGCCAAAGGCGGCAGCGGGCCGATCAACTCGAATCGACGGTCTTCCTCGCGTAACAGGCCGGATTCGAGCACCATTCTCGTGAGTTCTTCCACGAACAGCGGAATGCCGTCCGTCTTGGTCACGATCTGTTTGAGCACGGGCGCAGGCAAAGTTTTGTCGCCGGTGACCTGCGCCACCATTGTCTCGATCTGCTCCTGAGTCAAGCGATTCAGGTTGATCTGCGTGACTCGGGCATGGCCATTCCAACCCGGCACGAACTCCGGCCGGGAAGTCAACAGCAACAGCAGGCGGGCAGGCGCTGGCAGGTGCAGCATGCTATCGAGCATGGTCAGCGTCGAGGGATCAGCCCAATGCAGATCTTCAACTGCAAAGACCACCGGCTGCTGCTGCGCCATATGCAGCAAGATCGCCTGCCAGGCTTCGAGGGTTTTCTGCTTCAGCCGTTGGGGGTTGAGGTTGGGCGCGACATAATCATCTGCCAGCGGCACCGCCAGCAAAGTGGCAAACAGGGGAAGAGCCTCGGCCACCGGTTGTTCTTGCTGCCGCAGCCAATCTTCGAGTTTGGTGATTTTGCGCTCGGCCGTGTCGTCCCGGCAGAAATCGAGCAGGCGCTGCAGCACTTCGATCAAGGGATGCAGCGCGCTGTTTTGATAGTAGGGCGAGCCCTGAGCTTCCAGCCAAACATGCGGCGTGCCTGCCAGGCTTTGTTTGAGCGCCAGGAGCAAGCGCGATTTGCCGATGCCGGCTTCACCATTCACCAGCACGGCCTGGGGCTCGCCCGCGGTGACGCGCTGCCAGGCGGTCAGCAACTCCTGCAGCTCCCGGTCTTTTCCCACCAGCGGCGTCAAACCCGACTTCATCGCCGCTTCCAGGCGGGTGTGCACGCCGCTTTCATACAAAACTCGATAAACCGCCAGCGGCGCGTTGAGACCCTTGAGCAGATGCGTGCCCTGCGATTGCAGCGTGAAAAAGCCCTGCACGAGATGATGCGTGGCCGAGCTGATCACGACGGTGTTGGGTGCCGCCAGAGCTTGCAAGCGTGCGGCAATATTCGGTGCCGTGCCGAGCGCAAGCAGCTCGCGTTTGTCACCGACGCCCATTTCGCCAATCACCACCAGGCCGGTATGCAGACTGACCCGCACCGCCAGGCTTTCGTTTCCGCGCGCGCTGAGCGATTGCATCGCCGTGACGATCTCCAAACCTGCGCGCACCGCGCGGCACGCATCATCCTCATGTGCCACGGGATAGCCGAAATAAGCCATGATGCCATCGCCCAAATATTGGGCGATGTGGCCCTCGTGGCGGCTGACGATCTCGGCGCACAGAGTTTGATAATGCCGCACCACTTCTCGCAGTTCTTCGGGATCGAGCCGGGTGGAGAGTGCGGTCGAGCCGACGAGATCGCAAAACATCACGGTGATTTGCCGGCGTTCCGGCTCGCGTGGCCGGTGGCGCTCGAATGGCGCCGGCTCCGCCGCGGGGCCGGGCAGGCGCGTGCCGCATTGTCCGCAAAAGCGAAATTGTGGCGGATTCTCAAAATCGCAGTTTGCACAGCGCGCCGACATCGCCGCGCCGCACGCATTGCAGCATTTCACTGCCGCTGGATTTTCCTTGCCACAACCGGGACAGCGCATGCTCTGCACACTCCGGGTTGGGGGAGGCGCGCTTCCTGCCTTCGGAGAATCGCGCCTGCACCGCCGCCTACTTTCGAACTTGCGCCAAACTCGCTGAAATATAGCCCTGCTTGCCGTCGGGCAGCTTCACCTTGAACCACTCTTTGGAGGCTTCCAGCAGCTCCAGCTCGATGCCGCCCGGCACCCTCACCAGCGTGGCACTCGCCGCATTGGGCTCGGTTTTGATTTCGTGGCGCGTCGAAGTCGACCCTTTGGTGACCACTTTGGTCACCGTCGCCGAGGCCAATTGCGCCGCGTTCGTATTGAATTCATGCTCGGCCAGCACGATGCCCAGGGTGTTGAGTTGATCCCAAAAGGTCATTTGTTTTGCCAGCCGCTTTTGCGCATCGCGATACCTGCCCTCGTCGCTCTTCAAACTGAAGGCGAAATTGTATTTCTCCTGCGCCTTTTTGTAGTTGCCCACCGCTTCATGCAGCACGCCCAAATTGAAGTTGGCGGCGTGATTGTAAGGATCCTGCTCCACGATGGCGGCAAATTGCAGATAGGCGGTGTCGAGATCGTAATCTTTGATGGCGCGTTTGGCCGTCTCGGTCTGGCGCTTGTACTCATCGCCCATGTCATACTCGAACTTCAGCTTCTGCAGCACGAATTCCGGCGCGAAGTAATCCACCAGCTCGTCGGCGACTTTCTCCAGGCACTGATCGACCATGGTCTCGGGCAGCGGCAAATCGCCGTATTCACCCTCGCATTTTTTCTTCTCCTGTTTGTTCTGGCTGTCGTGCGTGCCGATCACTTCGCCGGTTTCCACCTTGATGATGCGAATGCTGGCGCTGACGTTGGCGTTGCGCTTCTCGCAGTTGACCTGGTATTTCTTCTTGTCCTTCTCGCGCTCCTCCTGCAGCCAGCGGCTTTGATAGGCAACATTCACGCTGCCCATGATGATGGCGTCGACGCCCAGCACCCGCCCGACTTGCGCGGCGGAGGATTCATCCACCAGGCCGGTTTGTGCAAGCTGCAGCTCATTCATGACCTGCTGAATTTGGGAGCGTTCGACCACACGGAAGATGTTGGTATAGGCGCCGGTTTGAAAACTCCTGCCTTCCTTCGAACCCAGCCCGAGAAACCCGGTGCTCACCGCGCCGATGCCGCGGTCTTTTTTGACCAGGGCGGCGGTCATCAAATCCGACAATTTGCGGCCGGCATCATTGAACCGGGCTTTGTTGCGCTCCGCGGCCGCGCCCTTTTCCACGGCGCCGAGAATTTTATCGAGCGTGTTCTTGCGGCCGGGCGCCTCATCCTCGCCAAAACTCGAGCTCACGTTGAAATCAGCAATCGCAATTTGCTTGACGCCGGTGAGGATTTGATCCGGCGGCGTCAGCACGAAGCACTGCAGGTCCTGGCCGGTTGCCGTGCCGCTCAGCAAAACAGCCAGCGTACAACTCAACCAAAAGCAACGAGGGGCTTCCATTTGCGACCACATGGCCTTTCTCCTTCAGGGTTTGTCCAACAGGAAACGTGAAGCGAATTTCCCGCAGGCGGAATGGACCGCCCGGCGCATCAACTCCCGGGATCTTGGATTTGCTTTCCGGATGTTCACGGCACGGTTCGGCCACCGTCTGGCTCCCGCATCAAATTCCACCGAGCATTCCGGTGCTTTCAACATCGCCTCGGGCCTGAAGCATGCCGGGATGAAGATTTTTGGATTTTAATGTCCGTCCAAAATTGCGAGCGTTTGGGATAATTTGCCAGGCCCGCCTGGGCACCCATCGGGATGAAAATGTCGCGCAGAACTCCTCTCTGCCTGCAGGCTGGAGGCCTGCATTGCGGCAGGTGGGTGACAATGCTCTGGCAATAGCCCGGCCGTTGGCACGGAGATGCGCGGGGTTTTCCCAACACCCGGCGTTTTGAAAACCCGGGCGCGGCCGGCGTCGGTTTTCGGACAGAGACTTTTTAGAACAGTTCGATCACTTGATGATCGAAGCGCTGCACTTCCATTAGGTCGTAAAGCCGCCGCACCAATCCCCTGCCGTGCTTGCACAAGAAAGGCACGATGCTGAATTCCCGCTCCTGCAGTTGCTGCCGGGGATAAAGTGCGTGGGCAGCTTTGAGAATCTGCTGCGTCAGCGTCTCATTCTGCCGTTTGGCTGCCTGCAGCAGTTTGTTCTCGATGATGGCGAGCTGATGGAAAATTTTGCCGCGTTCCTTGTCGATGAAACCGGCGAGAGGCGCGTCCAGCGCGGTGGCGCGCTGCTTCAGCTCATCGAGACGCCGGCTCAGGGCATCGCGCGCTGCGGCCACCGGTTCGAACAAGCCTTCCGGCGCATGCTCTCGCGCCACCCGTGACAACAGCTCCGCCGGACGGCTCCAGAAGGCGGGGAGCGGCAGGTGATACTTCTCCTGCACCCGTTTGATCCGGCCTTCCAGCAGGGTGAGCGATTTGCGCGGAAATATCGCCGGCATGGGCACCTCGAGGGCCTCGTACACCCCGCGCAACTGCGCAAAATAGGCAATCTCACCCGGCCCGGCAATGTAGGCGAGATTGGGCAGCAGGGCATCCTGCAGCAGCGGCCGCAAAATCACATTGGGGGAAAACTGCTGCGGGGCTTCCTGCAGGCGGAGTGCCAGCTCGCGCGCGGAAAATGCCACCCGGCCGTCCGTGCTGACCACGCGCTCAGCCTGCTTTTCCAGGGCATGCCGTACATCATCAACATAAAAGACATTGAAGCGGCCGGGCCGCAGCGGCACCGGCACCCCGAAACCCGCCTGTTCCAGCCGGGCGCTGGCGTGCAAAGCCGCCCTGGTCGAGGGGCTGTCTTCTTCAAACTCACGCAGCAGCAGCGGCAGCCCCAGCCGTCTGATCGCCACATCAGTGGGATTGAGCGGCACCAGGCCCCACTCGCCCAGGAGATAAAGCAACCAGCGCGCAAAAGCTTCCGGCAAGGAGCGGCCCGCGGCATAGGCCTGCGCCAGCGCTTCGAGAATTTCTCCTTTGAACTCCGAGTCGCTCACAGCCTGCGCCAGCGCGCGATGGCATTCGGCCATGGCCGCGCCCAAATGAACCTGCGCCGCCGGCCGGCGCGTGGTGGTATCGAGCGGACAGGAGAAGGAAACCAGCTCATTCTCCGGCGTCATGAGCAACACGTGGTTCATCTCCGCCAGATCATCATCGTCTGCTGCCAGCCAGAACACCGGCACCACTGGCTGCTGCAGGCGAATCTGCAGGGCTTCGGCCAGCTTCACGCACGTGAGTGCTTTGTAAAGCGTGAACAACGGGCCGCCGAAGATGCCGACCTGCTGCCCTGTAACCACTGCCAGACTGCCCGGCTGCGCCAGCGCTGCGATGTTGGCGAGCACTTTTTCCCCGGCACCCCAGTGATGATTTTGGCGGAGCAACGCCTGGGCGAGTGCCGCGCGTGGATACGTGTGCTGCGTGACGGTTCGTGCATGCCTCTCCAGATTGTCCAGCGTGCGATAATCTGTTCCATAAAACTCACGCACGGCATCGAAATCTTGCAGATAAGTCAGGGCGAGCCGGTTGAGGCCCGGCAGTGTGGCTGCGGGTATGTGCATGCACAGCAATCCTTTTGAAATTTGGCTGGATAAATAGTGAAAAATTGCCTAGGATACAAATGAATTTTACCGGCTGCAACTGTGACGCGAGCATCCCAAAACCGCTGGCATCGCTTGCGCAGGCCAACCGACTCATGCGGGGCGAGCCCCCTGCCGGCAAGCATCCGTGACTGTCCGGGAAAGTTCCCCAGGCCGGGCCGGGGTTTAAAAAATTTTGAACACCGTGGACCATCTGTTGATGTTGAGGCAACCGCCAGGCGGAGCGGAAACATTTTTTCCAGGGTTCATGCTTTCGGCAAACACCATGGCATTTTTTGCCCGACTGAAAAACCCTTGCCCGTCATGCCATGCCGTCCGTCTGCCACCCAATGTCATTCATTTTTCAAACAAAGCAAAAAACTCTCAAGCAAAGCCGTGCAAAGTTTTTCTGCAGCAATTGCCAAACAACAAGCCTCAGCACCACAAAAATCGCACAAACCACCAGGTTTTCCCTCATGCCCTTGAGGGGTTGCGTGGGTCAAAAATTTTCGCGGTGACAGTTCAGCCCCTTTTTTGATTTCCTGAACTGGCATGCTGGCTTGCCGTCCCCTGGAATAAATGGCGTGGTCACAAAACTCCGTCAGTTATTCCGTTCGAAATCAAGCAAAACTTTCTCGAATGTGAAGAGCCCCTGATTGCGAAATTCACCCGTTTGCCGGGGGCGTCACGGCTTCCCTCCACGAAAATGGCCTCCCACGACATGGCTTTTTTCGTGGGCTTTCTGCTTTCGTGGGCGGATTGTTTGTGTTTGATTCTGACACTGAGGGTTGAATCGCTGTTGTGCTGCCTGAATTTTGCATGCTGGCTTGCGGTTGTCCGGAAGAGATGGCGTGTGTGACGTGCCCCCTGCCGGAGTTGACCGCGCGTTTGCCTGCAAAATCTTTTATGCACCACCCCCTCGGGTGGTCGGGCGTCGCGATCAAAGCAGCGTTTCTCGCGGAGGAAATCAATCTGGGTGCAAAATTCAGGTAGTGCAATGTAAACGTGAATTCTGCAGTCCCCCCTCGTGGGCGACTGTTCAAAAATGAATTTTTGCTGCTTCAGCAGCGACCCGCAAGGAGTCGAGGCTACAAAAATTAACGTAACAGTGCAGTAGCAGCAATGCTGCCTGCTGCCCCCTAAGCCGGCATGACGGTCGAATTGAAGATGAAACCGTGAACGCAAGAGTATGCCGGCAGCGTGGTCACAAGCGCAGTGCGTGTCCCGCGAGCACAAAAGGCGATGATTCGAATTGTCGGGATTGAACCGGTTGGCCGGGAAAGGAGGGGAGTATGATCCTGCGTGAAGGCGTTGCCTGCGCCGGCCCGTGGTGGATCGAACACGTACATGAAATCGATCAATTTCCCGGGGAAGGCGGCCGTGCCTTGGTCAAACGGGAGGCCAAAGAAATTGGCGGAGTGTTCGCGGTGTTGGCAGCCTTGCGGCGCCGGCATGCCGATTTGCCGTTGTCTGCCCTCGGTCTGCTGGGCGAAGATGAAGATGGCCACGCAATTCTCGCTGCCTGCCACAAGCTGGAGGTCGACACCTTTCAGTTGCTCGTCGATAAGCAGACCCGCACGGCCAGCGCCATGGTGCTGCAATCACAACGCAGCGGCCGGCGCACCAGCTTTCACCTCCCCGGCGCCAACGCTTTGCTCGATCTGGCGCATTTTGATTTCCGCCATTGTCTGGCGAGTTGGTTTCACCTGCATGACCTGGCGCAGCTTGGCACTCTCGGCAGGTTGGATGACACCGGGATGCCGGCGCGCGCCCTTTTGCAAAGTGCCAAAGCAGCCGGCCTGGTCACGTCGCTCTTCCCCGGTGAGCTTGCGGCCTCACACCAAACCGCGGGCCTGCCCGCACTGCTCGAGCAGGTGGACTACCTTTTTCTCACAGCAACCGCGCTGGCACTTTGCACGGGCTTCCCGAGTGAGCGCGTTGCGCTCGGGCCGCACGCGGAATTGAGCGCGGCCGCCGCAAAGCTCGTCACAGCCGGCGGTTTGCGCGCGCTGGCAGTCGCCGGTGAGGCCGGCCTTTACACTGTGCAACGGGGAAGACATGGTGAGTGGCAGGAAAGTTCCCAAACTGGCGGGACCCCATCGCCGGACGATTGGTGTGCGGCATTTCTTTATGAATGTTATTGCCGGGAGCGCCAGGCGCTGCCGGAATAGTCCGGTGTTCCTGCTGCGCGTGGCCACACAACGGCGGCAGAAGAAACCCCGCCGGCGCTGGCGGCTGGGGTGGCCGAGGCAGCCCAACAAACAAAAAGGCCACTCCCCTGCGGCAAGTGGCCTGATGATTGTCGCGAACCAATCGGCCGGAATGACCGGCAGCCGGTCAAGACACCACGCCCTGCGCAATGCCCTCGGTCGGGGTCAGCGCGATGACACTCAGAATCCGGCTTTGCTCCTCCACGGAGAGCCCTTTTTCCAGGGCATCCCACACGCGATCCTGCCGGTCTGCATCCTCCATGCCTTCGAAGTCTTGTGAGACAAAATAGCCGGTTACTTTGTGCCCCTCCCGATCGATGTCGAGCTTCAGCGTCTGCGCATCAGGGAATTCGTCATAGAGCACGGTGCGGACATGGCGCACCAGACGGTCCCAGTCGATGTTGTCATCGTTCAGATGGTGGTGGGCATTCTTTTCTTTCTGGAGGCGGTCGATGAAGTCTTGCCATGTGCTGTCCTCCGCCATCTGAGATATGATGTGTAACGCTTTTTGCTTCGGGGTATCCAATGAAGCCTCCTCAAATCATGCGACGTTTGTGAACTCAGCCATTTCGAAAGGGTATGCGACAAACCGGGTCGTCTGACGCGAATGCGCTTCCTTCCCGTGGAGTGAACCTTCCGGCGGCCTCCCCCCTGCTTGACAAACACGCTGGGAATTTAATCGTCTGCCGGACAAATGCAAGTGAAAATCCCGAACGCAAACGCACAGGATACCTTCGCAAAGTGGGCGCGCTCGCATGGCCCCGCTCTGCCGGCCCCGCTGCGCCATGCGGCGCAGGGAGAACAGCGCGTGCAGCCGCACCGGCGAAGAGGCGTGCCTGGTTGCTGCAACCGGCAGCGGCTGCGTTCGAGGGCTGTCATTTGGAATAAGATGTTGACATTTGAGCTGCGAACATGTATAATTTTTCAATTTCGATCGAATTCGCGCGGCCTTTGTGTTTCCCCCAATCTGCTTGCAACCGCTTCCAGGACAACGCCATCACCATCCGGGTGCAGACCCGCACTATCAGGATGATCCTGGTCGACCATCAGCCGCATCGCCGTCCCGTTCCAATTCCAGCGCCGGAGGTGCTCTGGCAGCGTTGTGCCGGCGCAGGATGCTCGTGATGAACCCCAGAGGGCCAGCATGTCCTACGTTCTTCCTGGCAACGACACCGAGCGGCAGTCACTCCCGACCACAGACCCGAGCCACCTGACCCACCGGCAACTCATCCAGCAGCTCGCCCTGCAGCCGCGGGACAATCTTCTCTGGCAGGAATTCAAAAATCGCTATGACCAGCATCTCCGCCGCACGATCTTCATCGTGTGCCAGCGCAAGAGCTACGCCGGCCTCGCCACACCCGATGACTTCGTGGCGGAGGTGTACCAGAAGCTGATGGAAAATGACAATCACCGCCTGCGGGAGTTCACCGGCCGCTTTGAAAATTCCATCTTCGATTATCTCAAGATCGTTGCCATCAATGTCGTCCTGAATGGCATCCGCCATGACCGCGCCAAAAAACGCCCGCCTGCCAGCCAGCGCGTGTCCCTCCCGGAGGACTCGCCGGAGCATCCCCAAAACCTGGTCGAATTCCTGCCCTCGCCGGAGGCGCTGCGCCAGCATGAAATGATCGAACTGCAAGACGCCATTGAATTTTGCCTCAACCGCATTCTTGTCGGCAAAAAGCACGGGCAGCGGGACAAGCTCGTCTTCAAGCTGCACTACTTCAAGGACTTCTCCGCCGAGCAGCTCGCCCAGCTCCCTGCCATCAAGCTCTCCGCCAAGCGAATTTATGGACTGCTCAAACTGCTGCTGCAAAAGGTGCGGGATTGCCTGCGCAAACAATGGTAGCAAACGCCAAATTTCCCGAGAAAACTCCCTTGAACCTGTGTCTTGTCATGCAGGATGAAAAGGGTAGACCCTGGCAAGTGTCCAGGAAGCCACGGAACCACGAGCCACCTGTTTATTCCTGAAGGGAATTTGATCATGGCGACGCACCCAGGCGAATCGATGCGCGAGGGCCGGAACTTTCCCGCGAGTTGCCTCAGCGCGGCCCAGATTCTGAGCTACCTGGAAGATACGCTGCAACCGCAGGACAAGCTGAAGGTGGAAACGCATCTCAGCTCCTGCCGCGATTGTTTTGAATGGTTCAGCACCGTGCTGGACCAGGCGCTGCGTCCGCACACGGCGGAAGAACTGGCAGCCGAAGCGGCCGGCGGAAAGTCACTCACCGGCCTGCCTGCGCCCTTTGTGCCGCGGCGGCCGCGCCTGCCCGGCTTTTGGCGGCCGCTGCTTGCTGCCGCCGCAGCACTGCTGGTGTTGTTCGCCGGCCTGCCGCAATATCGCCAGTGGCAAAGCCGGAAGCTGGTGGCGGAAACCCGCGCGCTGCTCAATCATCACGACCGCATCACCTCGCGGGAGGAGCTGCGCCTCTCCGGCAATGTCGAATATGATGAATTCACCGCGGTGATGGGGCCGGCGGAAACGGCGTCGCTGCCGGTCATTCCGGAGAAGTTGCAGCATGCACTGCAAACCGATCCGCAAAACTACCAGGCCGAACAGCTTCTCGGCAGATTTTACCTGCGCGTGCGCAAAGACACGGCGCAAGCCGAGGTGCATTTTCGGCGCGCCCATGCACTCGCGCCGGCAGAGGCGACGGTGCTCAATGATTTGGGAGTGCTGGCCTGGTGCCGCGGCGAGAATGAGCAAGCCCTGGACTGGTTCACGCGCGCACTGCAGCAGAATCCGGCGTGCCTCGAGGCGCAATTCAACAAGGCGAACTTGCTGCAGATGCTGGGCCGCAGCGCACAGGCGCGCCAGCAATGGCAAAACTATCGCAAGCTGGCGGGCCGGGAGCAGGACGCCGACTGGCCGGCGGTGGCCAGTGAGCGCGAGAACCAGTTGCAGTGACTCGCCCGGCCGGTAAAAATGCGGTGGCCGGACCACAGAACACGTGCACAAGACCGGCACTGCGTGGGCGGCATCCCGCGTGTTCTGTGGGCCGGAGAGGCTTGCGATGGGGTGGATGTTTTGTGAGGCACTTTCAAATCTGCCGGAAATAACGGTGCGGCTGCCGGCAGCCGGGTTGTGGGGCTTTTTCCACTTTCACTTCCACCCTTTGCCCGAGGTGTCAGTGTCTTCAAGATCAACACGTCTGTTGCGGGGCGAGGCCGCAATCTTCCTGCTTTTCTGCGGCATGTTGCTGTGCGGTTGCCAGTCCGAAGGGGTAACGCAGCGCACACTGGTTGCTCATTTTCAATCGCATCCACTCGACGCCGCCCAGTTGAAGCTGCTGGGCGATTTTGCGGCGCTGCCCGCGGAGGATTCCGTCGCGGTGCGCCACTTTGTGTCGCAAAATCGGGATAAATTGCGGCCGGCACTTGCAGAGCTCGCCAATCACTTTCTCCTGGCGGACATCACCCACACGGCGCAGCGCCGGCCACTCAGCCTGGCACAGGCCGAACGGCTGGCGCTGCTTTTCCAGCAGGTGCATCAGGAACCGGCCGCATGGCAACGCTTTCAGCTCATCAAGCAATTCACTTTTGCACAAAAGCTGCAGAAGCTGGCGGCAGAATATCTGATGTTCGTGGGTGACACCCTGCGCGACAAGCAACAGGCGGTCGTGAAATATGAGCGGGCGCGGCAGTTGTACCAGCGCCTGGGCGACAGGCCCGGCCTGGCCAAGGCCTTTTTCGATCTGGGCGATTCCTACAACGTCATCGGACGGAAAAAGGAGAGTCTCGAGGCGTTGCAGCGCAGCCTGGAGCTGGCCCAGGCGCTGCCGGATCCCTTGCGTGCCATGTGGGCGCTGCTCGTGCTGGGCAATGTGCATGCGGATTTGCGGGATTACGCGGCGAGCGAGTCCGCCTTGCAGCGTGTGCTGGCCATGAGCCAGACCCTGCAACACCGCAAACTGGAAGCGCTTGCGAGAAGCGGACTGGGCCGCATTTACAACGAAAGCGGCCGGCTGCTGGCGGCGCGGGCGCAATTGGACGACGCACTCGCGATTTACGACGCCCTTGGGGAGGAATTCGAAAAGGCGCGGGTGTTGCGCATGCTGGGGCTGGTCGAGCGCAATTTGGGCAACTATGCCGAGGCCTTGCAACTGCAAAGCACGGCGCTGGCCACGTTGCAGGGTTTGCCGCGCCCCAGACCCAGGCAGGAAGCGGCGCAATACACCATCATCGGCCTGATCTACAATCTCCTGGGCCAGCATGACCTGGCCAGAAAATACCACCGCGCGGCCTACGAAAGATTCATCGCCAGCCACGGCCGGCCGGAGGATATTGCCGCGGCACTCGCCAATCTGGGGGAAACGCTGGTGTATTTGGACAGCCTGCCGCAAGCGAATGCCTGTCTGCAGGAGGCGCTGCGGCAGGTGGAGAGCCCGGAAAACGCCGCGGTGCGTGCCGAGATGTTTCAAATGCTCGGCGATCTCAAGCTGAAACAGGGGGACTGGCAGGCGGCACAGGAAATATTTCAACGCGCATTGCAGATCAATGCCGCCAAGGGTTTCACCGCCACTCTCATTCTCAATCATCTCGGCCTGGGCCAGTTCCATCTCGCAGCGCGGCATTGGGAAGCAGCGGAGCGGGAGTTCGAGCAGGCCATCGCCCTGGCCAGCAACTCGGGCATCACCGCCCATGTTTGGAAAGGATTCTACGGCCGGGGACAGGCGCTCAAGGCACAGGGCCGGGTGGGGGAAGCGTTACAATCATTCCAGGCCGCGATAGACACCATCGAGGCCACCCTGAGTCACTTGCAGGAGGAAGGTTCCAAGCTCGGCTATTTTGCCGAGAAACAGGATGTCTATGATGAAATCATCCTGACCCATCTGCAGGAACAAAAAGATGCCGTGCAGTCCTACAACTTCGTCGAACGCGCCAAAGCACGGTCGTTTTTGGATCAATTGTACGGCGGTTTGGAGATTGTCAGGCATGTCGACGCGCTTCATCCCAACCAACCCCGCCTGGCGCTGCTGTCATTGTCCGTCTCCGCCCGCCCGGAGGCGCGGGAAATTCAGGCCGCACTGGGAGGGCGCGACAAGATCATCGAGTATCGCGTGCTGCCCGACCGCCTCGCCATCTGGGTGGTGGACCGGCAACAAGTGACCAGCACACAGGTCACTCTCCGCCGCGAGGAGCTGCGACAGCTCGTGCGGGAATTTCGACGGGCGGCAGGCGCAGAGAATTTCTCCGCCTTCAGCCAACGCTGGCAGCGGGACCGCGATGCCGCGTTTCAGGACTTTCTGCGCGTGGCGCAGCGGTTGTCTGCCGTGCTGATCAAGCCGGTGTGGCCGCATCTGCAGGCAGGCCAGAACATCTATTTCATCCCCGATGATCTGTTGCATTATCTGCCATTCGCCGCGCTCACGCTGCCCGCGCCGGACTCCACCCGTTTTTTGGTGGAAGCGATGCCGTTAGCCATGGCGCCCAGTGCCGCGGTTTTGAAATATACCCTGCTGCGCGGACGGGAGCAGCGCGGGCACGCCGGCCTGCGGGTCTTCGCGATCGCCAACCCGGCGGATCGCTCCGGACGACTCAAACCACTGCCCTGGGCGGAGAAGACCGCGCAATTGATCATGCAGCATTCCGCCGCCGGCTCGAAGTCCCTGGTGCGCGAGCAGGCATACAAGGAGGCCCTGCTGCGAGGCCTGCAGGAGCCGTATGACATTCTCCATTTCGCCGGTCATTGCAGCGTGGATGTCAAGAGCCCGTTGTATACCACTCTGTATCTCGCGACCGCACCGCAGGCGGGGACAATGGCTGCGCCGGCGGACGGGGCGGGCAACGAGCATTTGCGCATGTATGAGGTCTTTCGTCTGAATCTGCGCCAGACGCGGCTGGTGGTGCTGTCGGCCTGCAACACGGCACTCGGCCAGTATGCCCAGGGCGAGGGCATCGTGGGTTTGTCGCGTGCCTTCTTTTGCGCTGGCACCCCCTGTCTGCTCACCACCATGTGGGCGGTGGATGCGCGCGCCGCCAGCAATGTGATGGAAAAATTCTATCTCAACCTGAAAACCGGCGGGCAGCACGTGGCCGGCGCGCTGCGCAACGCGCAACGCGAGGAAATTGCGCGCATTCGCAAAGACCCGGTGATGCGTTTCCACCCCCACCCCTATTTTTGGGCGTCGTTTCAGGCAGTGGGCAATGCGTATTACATTCAGTTCGACAAGCCGTCAAATCCACCGGAAAGCATCGCTCAAAACCATTAACCCGAGGGAACTCCATGGCAAAACGCGGAAAGGATCCTCAGGGCGCGGCAGCACAGCGCTTGAGTGATCTGATCAAACGGGACGTTCTGATCACAGACCGCAAGCTGTTACGCGTCGAATCTGAGATCAAGACCGGCAATGTGGCGCTGGCGGCCTTTGTGGGCGGCCTGATTGCCTACATCGTGTGGGTGCTGTTTCACCTGACTTCCAAGATCATCGGCGCGCTGGACAGCCCGGGCTGGCTGGCGGCGTTGGCGCAGACCTCGGAGGCGGGTGAAGCCGTGCTCGCCGGCGTTGCGGTGGCGGCCGGCGCGGCTGCCGCCGCCGAAGTCTACAAACGGGTGCGCACCATCGAAGCGCAAGGCATCGACCCGCATCCACCCGAGCCCGCTGATGATGACTGAGGTCGCATGGCGGGAATGATGAAACGTGGACAAGCGGCGCGCGAGGTGTGCGCCGCTTTTTTTACAGCATGCCCTGCCGCCGGCGAATGAACCACTCGGCCGCGAGCGTGAGCAGAAGAACCATCAACATCACCGGCCGGCCCCAAAGCGCGAGATTGTAGGATTCGTGCCTGAGCGCCGGCTCCAGCGGCAGCCGGCCGAGGTGAGCCGCCAAACTGTCAGGCGGCAGATATGCGCCGCCACTGTTGTGCGCGATTTGCTGCAAGAGCGGCGCATGCAGGCGCGTGTCGAGAAATTCCAAATTGAACGGCTCAACCGAAAAGCGGCCGCTGTCCTCACCAAGTTTGCGCCCGCCGAATTCCGCACTGCCGCGGTAGAAATATTCTCCTCCCCCCAACACCTGCAAGCGGCCGCGATACAGGCCGCTGCCCATGTCCTGCAGGACGATCTCCTGATCGAATTGCGGTCCGGTCAAATGCGCACGCACACGCGCGCCGACAAAAGGCTGGTAGTCTTCATGATAGACCTGGGCGGTCAGTTCGATTTGTTCGCCACCGCGGTAAATTTCCTTGTGGCTTTCAAACCGCACGAGTTTGCTGTCTTCACGGGTCACCAACCAGCGCACCAGGCCGGTCATCATGGCGTCATAGGCCTCGCTGTGTTTACCCACCGCCGTGAGCAAACTTTTCCAGCGCCACATGCCATAGGTGAAAATCACCAGGGTTTTGCGCGTGGCGGTTTTGTGCGCCAGCCACAACGGCTCCGCACGGCTGCCAGCGTCCGGTCCCGCAAGCGCTTCCACCCCGGCTGCCGGTCTCACATTGTAGAGATTGCAAAAGAGCGGCGGCAGCTCATCACTGCCGCGCGCTGCCGTGCCTCCGCCCGCGGCCTGGACAAAGCGTTCGGTGAGCGGCCGCGTGACGGGATGTGACAGGCCCGCCGCGAGGAATTGCAGGGAGATCACCTGCTCGCTCATGCTGTTGGGCATTGCCGCCAACGGCAGCGCCGGCCGCAGCCGCCACCACGCATTCAAATCCACGCCCGGCCCATGGAGATAAAAAAGCGGCTTGCCTTTTTCCGCCAATTGCCGGGCAAGCATGTCGAGCAGGGCGCGGTTGCTGTCGCGCCGCGGAAAATCGATCAGGATGACGGCATCGACCGGCTGCCAGGCCGTTTCACTCTCGAACGCCGGCAAAGGCTGCTCCGGGATTGCATAAAAGCTGCCGCCCGGCCGCTGCACAAAACCCTGCACCGCGAAATTGGGGTCACTGCCGACCGCGCGTTTGAAAAAGGTGTAATCGGCGGAGGGCGCACCGGCAAAGATCCAGAGCTTGAGTTTGCTTTTCAACACTTTGACATAAAACGTGCGGCGGTTGTTCGCCGTGGTCAATTCGCCCTCCACCGCCTCCAACCGCACGCTGTAGCGGTTCAAGCCCACCGTCGTGGGGGTGAGCGTCAAAGTTGCCGTGACTTGCGTTTGATCTGCCGGCAGTTTGATCTCCTGCACGGCGACCTCACGATCGCCCTCTGCAATGCGCAGGCGGGTGGTGCGGCCAGCCAAACCGGTGGCCGCAATCGTCACCTCCACCGGCAGGCGGGTTTCGGCATACGCGATTTCATTGGTCACGACATCCTGAATCAGGGCATCGCGTGTGCGCTGAGGCGTGCCCAGCCGCACCGTCACGATGGGCAGGCCATAGCTCTCCGCCAGCCGGCTGGGATTGCTGCCCAGGTTATAGGCCCCATCGCTCAGCAGGATCGCCGCCTGGTAGTGGTGCTTGCTGAGCCGGCGTTTGGCCTCGTTGAGCGCGTGCGCCACATTGCTGCCATCGCCGTTGAACCGCAATCCAGCGAGCGACTCGGGCGGCAGACTCTGCAGGCTGTCACTGAAGCTGAACAGGAAAACCTCGGCGCGTTTGCGCAGTTGCTCGAGCCAGGGCAGGGCCAGCGCCCGTCGCACGGCTTCCGCGCGCGTGTGCAGGGAATCAGAAAGATTCATGCTGGCGGAGCGATCAATCAGTACCGCCACCGCGGGCTTTTCGATGCGCCGCACCGCCAGACTGAGGGTGGGTTCAAACAACAGCAGTAATGCCGCAACCAGTGTCAACGCGCGCAGAAAGGCAAGCGTGTGCCGCAGCCAGGCGGCGACTGCCGGGGTGGTAACGCGATAGATGAAAAAAGTAAAAACCAACGCGAGCAGCAGCAACAGCAGTGGGTAGCCCGTAGCAGTGGAGAAGTTCAAATCAAGCTGCATGAGACGACGCCGGCATGGTGGAGGTCAATTTCAGGCTGGGATCAGGGGTCAAGTCGGTCACCGTCGCCGGCAGCGGGGCGCCACCGGTCAGGTAGAACATGGCCGCGCGTGCAATCATGGCGGCATTGTCGGTGCAATAGGTGGGCGGCGGATAGAATACCTTGACGCCATGCTGCCGGCCCATGTCAGCCATCGCCGCACGCAGGGCCTTGTTGCAGGCCACTCCGCCGGCCAGCGCAATCGCCGTGACCGGAAACTGTTCGAGCGCCCGGGCGGTGGTTCCCACCAGCGCGCCAATCAACGCCTGTTGGAACGAAGCCGCGACATCGGCGGTCGCGTGGTGCGGCTGCGGCCCCGCCACCGTGCCGGGCTTTTGTACATGATAAAGCACCGCGGTCTTCAGGCCGCTGAAGCTGAAATCAAACGGCGCATCTTTCAGCCGGGCAATGGGAAAGGCAATGGCGTGGGGATTGCCGGTGGCGGCGAGTTTCTCGATTTGCGGGCCGCCGGGATAAGGCAGTCCAAGAATGCGCGCCACCTTGTCGAAGGCTTCGCCGGCGGCATCATCCTGCGTTTCCCCCAAAATGCGATATTGCCCCCAGCCTCGCACCAACGCGAGAATGCTGTGCCCGCCGGAAACGATCAACACCAGAAAAGGCGGTTGCGGCCCCCCGGGAGACACGTTGTTGGAGACCAGATGTCCCTCGAGATGATTGATGCCCAACAGCGGCACGCCCAGATCGAGCGCCAGACCTTTGGCAAAATTGAGGCCCACCAGCAACGAACCGATCAAGCCCGGACCGCGCGTGACGGCAATGGCATCGAGATGGCGCGGTGCCAGCCCAGCGCGCTCCAGCGCGAGCCCCACCACGGTGGCAATTTGCCTGAGATGGGCCCGCGAGGCGAGTTCCGGCACGACACCGCCATAAAGCTGATGAATTTCCTGCGACGCGACCACGTTGGACAGCAGCCGGTCCTCGGCCATGACCGCCGCCGCCGTCTCGTCACACGAGGTTTCAATGGCGAGCAGCCGCATGATTCCTGCGCTCCAGCATCAGTTTAAAGGATGACGGTTTGAGATTGCGATAACTTACCCCCTCCGGCACCATGATGATCGGCTGGTACCCCTCCTGCGGGCGCATTTCCCGCACTTGTTGATAGTCGATCACGGCGACGATGTCTTCGCGCTTGAGGCCGAGCAGCAGTTGCTCGCCGCCTTCCAGGGTGAGCGACAGCGTCGAGGGCAGCGGGGTCACGGTGAGATGGCGCGGGGCATTTTTCACCTGCACCGGGATCTCCGGCAGGGTGATCTCAACGAGTTTTTGAATATCGGCTGTGAGCGTGACGGTTTTGACCGGCACGTCGATGTGCAGCGAATCGGGCAACACCTGCAGCGCCACCTGCTGTTTGAAACTCGCGCGCAGATTGCGGGCGCTGCAGGGCACGGTGGTGAGATGCGTGATGCCTTTGACGAAGTTTTCCGGCCCGGAAATTTTTACAGAATCGGGCACACTGCGGATTTTGCCGACCACGGTGAATCCCGCGGCAGGGCGAATGTCGGCCGCCGGTTTGATGGCGACCTGCTGATGCCGCAGGTTGCCCAGCACGATCTCGACCTCGGTCGGCGAAAGAATCTGCTTGGCCACCACCGGCAGGCCCCACCGTCCCACCTGCACCAAATCCCGCTGCAACCGCAGGCGGCGGGGTGCGCTGCCGGCCTCGGCCAGATCGAGCACCACCTTGGCATCGCGCTGAAACAGCAGCGCGAACAGGGCCTTGCCGCGACCCTCAAAACGCACGCGTGCATGGCCGGGCAGTTTGCCCAGCAGGGTCTTGCCGGGCGGCAGATTGGTCATGACGATCGGCACTTCGAGATCATACTCATAGACATTTTCCGTGACCACCGCGAACCAAAATACCGTGGCAATGGTCAGCACGATGATCTTGACACGATAGTTTTCAAACAGGTTGATTTGCACGAGTCATGGGGGGTTGCGCATTCTTCCGTTCCACAACAGAAATAGGGCACCTGCCGTCCGCCCGTCCCCTCTGTGCGTGCAATCTTTCGCAAAGGCTGATGCCCTATTTTCGCAATTGTTGCGCGGCACTTCTTCATTCGCGCCCGTGGCTGTTTTGCGGACGGCTCACCGGTTCAGTCAAAACGATCGGTCAGACCCATGCGGCGCTTGAAGGCGTCATCCGTTTGATACAGGATCATTTCACGGAAAGGGAAATGGCGCGCCATCAGGAAGCGCAGGGTGAGCGCGGAGGCATGGCGTTCGGGGAGCACGGCGGCCTGGCGGATAAGTGCGGCGAGGTCCCGGTCATCAAGACTGCGAATAGCCTGCCGCCAGACTTCGGTGACCGTCTCATCGAGGTCACCAAGCAACACATTCAGGGTGAGGCGCCACTCGATGTCCTCACGTGTTTTTTGGCACAGGTTCGCCATGGGGGCATCCTCGATCAAAATGAGCATTGCGCGCCGCGGCACACCCGGCAGCTCTTCCGGTGGCACATGCCGTGCCTTTCAGGGAGCACCGGGAAGACAACAAAGTAACGCCGCTCTGCGACCACGCTTGCGGTCAGGGTGATTGAACGTGCGCAATATTAAGACGGTGGCGCCTAAAAGTCAACATTGAAAGAAAACCGGGCAGGCGGGCGAACCGGGTAAGGAATTGCAAGAGGGTGGCGCGGCGCGGCAGGAAAAGTGGAGCGCGCTCCACCTTTCCCCCGCCGGCAGGGCGGCGCAGCCAATTTATTGTTTGACCACCCACAGCTTGACGCGACATTCCACCTCGGCATGCAGCTTGATGGGAATCTCATAGATGCCGAGCGCGCGGATCGGTTCCTCGAGGGTGATCTTGCGCTTGTCAATGTTGTACCCCTTGGCAGCCAGCAGATCGGCAATGTCTTGCGCGGTGACGGAGCCAAAGATACGGTCGTCTTCACCGACCGGCATGGCGGCGGTGATGGAGACGCCATCCATTTTGGCCTTGAGGGTCTCCGCGGCCTTCTTCTCACGCAGTCGCAGGGCGGCCCCGCGCTTCTTTTCCTCCTCGAGAAACTTCAAATTGCCGGCGGTGGCTTCCAGCGCGATGCCGCGCGGAATGAGAAAATTGCGGGCATAGCCATCTTTGACCGTGACGATCTTGCCGGCCTCCCCGAGCGTCGGGAAATCCTGGCGCAATAACACTTTCATGGCGTATGATCCTCAGTTGAATCGGATTGCAAAGAAAGTGAGAACGGGCGGCGCGTGCGCCGGCCCGCGCTCAGCGCACTTGGTCGTAAACGAACGGCATCAACGCCAGCAGGCGCGCACGCTTGATGGCGGTGACCAGCATGCGCTGGTGTGCCGCACAGGTGCCCGAAGTGCGCCGGGGGATGATCTTGCCCTGCTCGGTAATGAACCGCATCAGGCGCTTTTCGTCCTTGTAGTCAATGTAGATTTCGCGTTCCTCACAGAAACGGCAAATACGGCGTTTTTTCAGCATGGTCTGAGTGCTCACAATTTGAGGTTATCGTAGCCGAAATTGAACTCACTCTTGGCGGCCGGATTGGCCGGCGGCGGGGTGGCTTCGGATTGGTTGCGCGCTGGCGCGTCGTGGTGCTCCTCCGGCGCCGATTCGAATTCGTCATCCGAAGCCGTGGCCTCCGTGGCCTCACTGCGGCGGTTGAGAAACTGAATCCGGCGCGCCTTGATCTCAACCACGTTGCGCGTGGTGCCGTCCTCGTTTTTCCAGATGCGGCTCTGCAATTCCCCGTCCACCAGAACCGCGCTGCTCTTGTGGAGATTTTCGGCACAGCTTTCCGCGAGTTTGTACCACGCCACCACGCCGACATAACAGACATTCTCCCGCCATTGGCCCGTGTTGTCCTTGAAGCGACGATTGGAGGCGATATAGAAATTGGCCACCGGTGTTCCGTTCGTCGTTCGGCGGAACGAGGGATCGCTGGTCAAATTGCCGGCAATCATCACGGTATTGATATCGGGCATCTTTAATTCTGCCATAGAGCACACTCCCGGAATGAAGAGCGACCGGTCCGTTCGGAATCAGACTTCCTCGCGTGCTTCTTCCAGCACCGGCGCCACGATTGAATTTCCTTCCGTGTCCGCGGCCGGTTCTTCCGACGCCGCCGCCGCTGTCGCTTTGCGCTGGCGTTCCCGTTCCTCGCGCTTGAGCGCACGCGCATCAACCTTGACGGTGAGGTAGCGCAAAATCGATTCGTTCAGGCGATACTCCTTTTCCAGGAGGGCGATCAGCGCGGGCGGTGCCTGAAAGCGAATGTGTAGGTAATACCCATATTGCTTCTTTTTGACCTCGTAGGCCAGGCGGCGCTTGCCCCATTCTTCGACCCGGACCACTTCACCGCCGTTGTGGGAGATGAAGCTGGTGATGCGCTCGCCGAGATTTTTCAGGTCTTCGGCGCGCAGGGCCGAATCAATAATGACAGTGGTTTCATAAAGCTGCAATTTCAACCTCCATGGCATGGTTCAACGTTTGCTCGACTTTCCCGCACGAAAACGGAAACGAAGGCGGCACACCGCCCTCCCTGCTCGCGCCCCGCCCGACGGTTCGTCACCGTTGTCGCAACCACCGTTCTGATAGCCGGCGGGCGGACGGCGGGCTTCCGTGCGGGAATATATTGAAAAAGTGTTATTCGACAAACAACGGCGCCAGCACCAGCGAGATAACCGCCATCAGCTTGATCAGAATATTGATCGAAGGCCCGACCGTATCCTTGAGCGGATCGCCCACGGTGTCGCCGATCACCGTGGCTTTGTGGGTGTCCGAGCCTTTGCCGCCGTAATTGCCCTCTTCCACGTACTTCTTGGCGTTGTCCATCGCGCCGCCACTGTTGGCCATCTGAATGCCCAGCATGACCCCGGTCACCAGCGCGCCCAGCAGCAGACCGGCGAGCGCCGCCGGGCCGAGCAGGAATCCGGTCAGTACCGGTGCCAGCAGCGCCAGCACGCCGGGCAACAACATGCCGTTGATCGCGCCGATGGTGCTGATGTCCACGCAGCGCGCCGAATCCGGCATGACCTTGCCCTCGCGCAAACCGGGAATCTCCCGGAATTGCCGCCGCACTTCGGCGATCATTTTGAATGCTGCCTTGCTCACCGCCTTGAACAGCATCGAGGAAAAAAAGAACGGCAGCATGCCGCCGATGATCACGCCGGCCAGCACTTTGGGATCCTGAATGTCCGCCCGCTCCAGCCTGACTGTGTGCATGAAGGCCACAATCAACCCCATGGCGGCGAAGGCCGCGGAACCGATGGCGAAACCCTTGCCAATCGCCGCTGTGGTGTTGCCCACCGAATCCAGGCTGTCGGTGATCTTGCGCACGCCGGGATCAAGATGCGACATCTCGGCGATGCCGCCGGCGTTGTCGGCAATCGGGCCGTAACTGTCGACCGACACCACCATGCCGGTGGTGGCCAGCATGCCCAGGCTCGCCATCGCCACACCGTAGATGCCGGCCAGCTCGTGCGAGATGATCAGAGCAATCGCCATAACGATTACCGGCACCGCGGTGGAAGCCATGCCCAGCGCCAAACCCCCGGTCACCGTAATCGCCGGGCCGCTTTGCGATTCATCCGCGAGATTTTTGACCGGTTTGTATTTGGAGGAGGTGTAGTATTCGCTGGTGAAGCCGATGATGACGCCGGAGATCACGCCGGCGATGGTGGCCCAAAACGGCCCCATGACATCATAATTCTCGAACGCCACCCCGCTCTGCTTCACGATGAAATAGGTGCCGACGATGGTGAAAAAGGCACTGACATACAGGCCGCCCATCAGCGCGCTTTGGGGGTTGCCACGGCCGGCGGCTTTGACATAAATAATGCCGAGAATCGAGGAGAAAATGCCGATGCTGGCAATGTTGAGCGGCAGCAGGGTCAGGGCGTGATTGTGCTCGGGGGCAAGCAGGGTCATGCCCGCGGCAATCGCCATGGCGGCGATAATGGCTTCGACATAGGACTCCAGCAAGTCCGCTCCCAAGCCGGCGACGTCACCGACGTTGTCGCCGACGTTGTCTGCGATCACGGCGGGGTTGCGCGGGTCATCTTCGGGAATGTTGGCTTCGACCTTGCCGACGAGATCGGCTCCCATGTCCGCCCCTTTGGTGAAAATGCCGCCGCCGCTGCGGGCAAAGAGAGCGACCAGGCTGGCACCCATGGCATAACCATTGACAATGACAGGCTTGCCTGCGAAAATCAGATAGACCACGCACAAGCCGAACAGGGAAACGCCGACCACGCTCATCCCCATCACGGCGCCGCCGGAGACAGCGACGCCGAGAGCGCCCTTGAGGCCGCCCTCAACCGCACCCTGCGTGGTGCGGGAATTGGCGCGGGTGGCGATGCTCATGCCGATGTAACCGGCGATCGCGGAAGCGAGGCCGCCGGCCATGAATGCCACGGAAGTCTGCCAGTTGAGATCGACCCTGGAAAACATCGGTGCCGCGGCAATGAGCGCGGCGATCACGATGACGAAAGCCGAAACGTAGAGGTATTCACGCCGCAGAAACGCTTTGGCACCTTCCTGAACGGCGCGGGAAATCTGAACCATTCTTTCGTTGCCGGGGTTTTTGCGCAGGACATCCCTCGCCAGGTAGGCAACGAAACCGAGTGCGCACAAACTCGCGATGCCGGGGATCAAGACGTCAGACAATGAGCCTCCTTCAGAATTCTGTTTTCTGCATGTGACAGGGTTGCGGTTCCGGCGTTGACAGCAGAATCCTCTCCGCTGTCAACCGCACCGTTGATCAATCCTCAGGATTCTTGTTCGTGTTGTAGCGATTCATCGCATAGGCGATGCCGTGGCGGCAGCAATCCAGCACCGCCTCCGAGGCATGAGCCAGCAGGCCGGGCAGGGCTTCACGCTCCGCCGGGGAAAACCGGGAAAGTACGAAGGCGGTGGCATTTTGCTCCGCCACCTGGCCAATGCCGAGGCGCAAGCGCGGGATGTCCTCCGTGCCCAGAGCTGAAATGATGGACCGCAAGCCTTTTTGGCCGCCGTCACTGCCCCTGGCACGGAGCCGGATTCTGCCAAAAGGCAACTGGAAATCATCCAGTACCACGAGCAGATGAGACAACTCAAACTTGAAGTAGTGCACCACCTCGCGCACAGCAATACCGCTGTTGTTCATGAAAGTCAGCGGCTTGAGCAAAACGATTTCGCTGTCACTGCCGGGGATGGGATGGGGGGAGGAGATGCGGTAGTCTCCCCGTCCCGCATACAACGTCACACCCAGCCGTTCGGCGAGATGATCGATAACCATGAAGCCGAGGTTGTGCCGGGTGCCGGCATATTCCCGGCCGGGATTGCCCAGGCCGGCGATGAGAAAACGGGCGGGCACAACAGCAGGGCTGGCCACGGGTCGTCACTTCTTCTGGGATTCTTCGCCTTCCTCTTCTTCAGCCTTCTTGCCGTGGCCGATCACTTCCGGCTCTGTCGCTTCCGGTGCGGCCGCCGGAGCGGGCGTCTCTTCCAGGCGCGGCGCCAGCACCGAGACCACGATTTGCTCGGGCTCGTTGAGGATTTCGAATTTGTCCGTGGGCAAATCGCGCACGAAAATGGCGTCATGAATGTTCAAGTGGCTGACGTCCACTTCGATGGCATCTGGAATATCGAGCGGGAGGCATTTGATCTCGAGCGTGCGCAGCAATTGTTGCAGGGTGCCGCCATCCTTCACGCCGGCCGCCGTTCCGGTCAGGCGGATGGGGACTTCCATGGTGATCTTCTCGGTCAGTTTCACACCCATGAAATCGACATGCAGCGGCGTGCCATGCACCGGATGCCATTGCACTTCACGGATGATGCACTTGACGGGTTCGGTGGAACCCAGCCGCATGTCCATGATGCTGGATTTGTGCGCGAGTGCGGCGCGCAATTCCTTGGCATCGATGCTCAACGCCACGGGGTCGATACCGGCACCGTAATAGACACCCGGCACCCGGCCCTGGCGCCGCAGACGCTTGGCCGCCTGTTTGCCGGTTTCATTGCGAACCTCGACATTGATCAGTGTTGAACTCATAAGGCAACCTTTTGCTTCAGGTGAGGGATTGCAATTTTCCTGACTTGCTAGTCGAATAATGAACTAATCGATTCTTCATTGTGCGTGCGCATAATCGCGCGCCCAAACAGCTCCGCCACCGACAAAACCTTGATCTTGTCGATCAGTTTGTTGGGATGAATCTGCACGGTGTCGGTCACGATCAACTGCTCGATGGGCGATTTCATCAAACGCGTGACTGCCGGCCCCGACAGAATGGCGTGGGTGCAGGCCGCATAGACGTGTTCCGCTCCCATGTCCTTCAGGCGGGCAGCGGCATTGGTGATGGTGCCCGCAGTGTCACAAATGTCATCGATCAGCAGGGCGTTCTTGCCTGCGACGTTGCCGATGACGTTCATGACTTCGACCATATTGGGCCCGGAGCGGCGTTTGTCCACAATGGCGATGGGCGCATTCAGTCGCTTGGCATAGGCACGCGCCATGTGTGTACCGCCAAGATCCGGGGCCACCACCACCAGGTTGGGGATTTTGATTTTTTGGATGTACTCGACGAACACCGTGGCCGAATAAAGATGGTCGAGCGGAATATCAAAGAACCCCTGCAGTTGCGGTGCATGCAGATCCATGGTGAGGATGCGATCCGCACCCGCGGTTGTCAACAGATTGGCGACCAGCTTGGCGGTGATCGAGACACGCGGCTGGTCCTTGCGATCCTGGCGGGCGTAGCCGAAGTACGGAATCACCGCCGTAATCCGCCGGGCGGAGGCGCGGCGGGCGGCATCCAGCATGATCAACAGCTCGACCAGGTTGCGCGGTGGCGAATTCGTCGGCTGAATGATGAAGACATCCTGGCCGCGAATATTTTCAGAAAACTTGACCCAGGTTTCCCCATCGCTGAACTCGCGAAACTCGCTTTTGCCCAGCTCGAGGTTGAGATAGGCGGCAATTTTCTGCGCCAGCTCGGGATGAGCTCTGCCGGAGAACAAGCGTGGATGTTGCAGCAGGGCGTTCATAAATGACAAAAAAAATGACGATCCGTTCCGCCTCCTGCGTCATCGACCCGACGGGCAACTGAGCGGAAGACTCGCCATTTGAGCAATGGTCCCAGAAGCATGAACCCAAGGTTAGAGATTTGCTGGGGCGGAAGGATTCGAACCTTCGTATGCAGGAACCAAAGTCCTGTGCCTTGCCAGCTTGGCGACGCCCCAGAGTGCATCACACGCCTGCCTAAAAGAATTCATCGGGATTGGCCGGTTTGCCGCCCTTTTGCAATTCTTCCCGATATTTTTCCAGCACCGCTTTTTCCAGCCGATCCCGAAATTCATTGGTGATGGGATGTGCGATATCCCGGAAAGTTCCATCATTCATCTTACGGCTTGGCATGCTGACGAAATAACCGCTAACGCCCTTGATCACTTTCATGCCGCGCACCACGAAGCAGTCATCGAAGGTCACATTCACAAACGCCTTCAGCTTGTCCTCCTCGCGGATACTGACCGTGATTTCGGTTATCTCCATTCCTCCCTCCTTAAAATTTTGATTTCACCAACCCGCCCCAAAGTCAGGCTGTGAGTCTGTGGTGCAACTCGACACATACTGGTCAAGTTCCTTTTTGCCCCATTTCACTGGTCGCGCTAAAAAGGTTTTATGCTGATGCTGGAAAAATCGTTGTGCCTGCTGTGCTGCCTCCCGGGTCCCATACAAGCCGAAAACGGTCGACCCACTCCCGCTCATGCTGGCAGCCAAAGCCTTGCTGACGAGCAACTGCTGTTTGATTACCGCCAGCTCCGGATAGTGCTCAAAGACAAGCGTCTCAAAATCGTTGTGAACCTGTTCTCCAGAGTTTGACAGCTCGTTTTTTTTAAATTTCGAAGCGCTGAATGTACTACTCTTTTGTCCGTTTGTCAAGCCGATTTTCACGTTTTGATAGGCCCATGAGGTCGAGACAGATACCGGCGGAGTAACGATAAGAATCCAATATTCAGGCAATTGCTCAATGATGGATAAAATCTCACCGCGGCCCTGTCCACGACAATATCCCCCCTGCAAAAAGAAGGGCACGTCCGAGCCCAATTGCAAAGCCAACTCCGCGAGCCGGGAAACCGGAAAATTGAGATGACACAGCTGATTGACCGCCAGCAAAGTCACGGCTGCATCGCTACTGCCGCCCCCCAAACCTGCACCCGTCGGAATGTGCTTTTCAAGGTGAAGCCGAACCCCGAGGGATTGCCCGCTGGCCTCCACCAGGAGCTGATACGCGCGTTCGCAAAGGTTCGATCCGCCAATTGCCAGTTCAGGCCAATTGCAACTCAGTTCAAAACCCGGAACAGTTTTCTTCTCAAAGAACAATGTATCACACAGGCTGATCTGCAGGAAATTGGTGTCCAAGTTGTGATAACCATCCTCGCGACGCCCAAGAATACGCAACCCGACATTGATCTTGGCATAGGCCGGGACTCGAAAAGCCTTCATTGCGGGTCCCCGTCCTGAATTGAGCCGGCTCGCCGCGCAGCACAGGTATCTTGCGCCGCCGCCCGGCAGATTTCTCTTGTGTAGTGAACGCGGAGGCGGCCGTTCAAGGAGTTAGCCGGTTTCCGGTATGGGTTGGCCACGAGGAGGGCAAGGCCGGGAAAGATCCAAAAATTCCAAAGCAATTGCCGGATTCGCACAAAAAATTCGGTTATTTCAACTTTGTTCGCTCTGCAGCCGAGTAAACAATCGTCTCTGATTCAAAATGTGGATTCGGGATGATGTGAGTTGCTACGACCTCACCGACTTTTGCTGCAGCAACACGGCCGGCTTCGACGGCCGCCCGCACCGCCCCGACTTCACCCACGACTTTTATGGTGACCAGTGCGGCATCGGTCGTCTCAAGGCCCACCAGGACCACCTGTGCCGCCTTGACCATCGCGTCCGCGGCTTCCAGGGCGGCCACCAGGCCGCGCGTTTCAAGCAAACCCAGGGCGCGCGCCGCCATGCGTTTCAGGATTCCGTGGTCAATTCGGCGCGTTTCGGGAGAATCAATTCAACTTCCGCGTGGGGCCGCGGGATGACATGCACTGAAACCAACTCACCGACCTTCTCAGCGGCGGCAGCGCCGGCATCAGTAGCCGCCTTGACTGCGCCGACATCGCCACGCACCATCACTGTCACGTAGCCGCCGCCAATTTTTTCTTTGCCAATCAACGTGACCTTAGCCGCTTTTACCATGGCGTCAGCCGCTTCAATCGCGCCTACCAGCCCGCGGGTTTCGATCATGCCCAGCGCATCAAGGCTCATGATAATGGACTCCTTTGCGAGTTAAGGCCCGTCAAGACAAAGCTGTAAGTCGTGCAAAAAGCGCGAAAAATCTACTAAAAAAATAACACGTTGTCAATTCATTTTTGCCCGGACCAATAATCCCGCAGTGACGTGTGGAGTAGCTCAGGCATCCCTGCTTGCAGACAGGATGTCTGCGTTACGTCCCCACACTTAACTGAGGCATTCTCCGGACCATCCGGCGAACCCCACACAAAGTCCGATAACCTGTCAGCGGCGCGCGCTTGCCATCGGTGCCACCAGGTGCGCACGCTTGTTGCATGTTGAATCGGGAATTTTTACATTGCCCACCATTCGATCTCACGGGTGGGAACTGATCTCCCCGCAACTGGATGATTCACCATTCGCCATCGCGGTGATGCCGGGTTATTTTCTGTTTTCGGATGCACATCTGGGTGCCCCCTGTCGTGACGATGATGCGGCGCGCGAGCAGAAGGTCGTTGCCTTCCTGCAGCATGTCAAACAGCATGGCGACGGCCTGTTCATCGTAGGCGATCTCTTCGACTTTTGGTTCGAGTATCGCCATGCTGTGCCCAACCGCCACTTCGCCGTGCTGGCCAAACTCTACGAGCTGCGCCAGGCCGGCCTGCCCATCGACTACCTGGCCGGCAACCATGATCTGTGGCTGGGAGAGTATTTTCGCAAGCAAATCGGTGTCACCGTGCACACCGGCGGCATCGCGCGCACCCTCTGCGGCTACCGGTGTTTCATCACCCACGGCGACGGTACCGCCAAACGCGACGTGGGTTACCGCCTGCTCAAACGAATCATGCAGCATCCGGTCAACATTTTCTTATACCGCCTGCTCACGCCCGATCTCGGCGTGCCACTCGCCAGGAGCATGTCCCACACCAGCCGCACCTACGTGCAGAGTGACAGCCGCTGGGAGCGCGACTATCGCGATTACGCCGCGGGCAAACTCGCAGAGGGGTTCGATGTGGTCTTGATGGGGCACACCCACCAGCCCAAGGTGGAACAGATCCACGGCAAGACATTCATCAATCTCGGCGACTGGATGACGCATTTCACCTATTGCCGCATTGATGAGCGCGGCCCGGTGCTGTTGCGCTGGCATGATGCCGGCCAGCCCGCCACGCTCGTCGCACCGGCAGCGGTATTGCCGCCTTGAGACACCGCCCTGAGGCACCGTTGTTCATTCCCCTGTCGCAAACTTCACCAGAGTTGAGGCTCACAATGCAATCTTCTGCAAGCACGCTACAGTCGAAAACGACCTGGATGGTTTTTGGTGCCCTGCTTCTCCTGGTCGGGATGCCGCTGGCACTGTGGTTGAACAATCTCAGTCACGATCTGCCCGACCCCGGACAGCTCGAGAGCTACAAGCCCAAACTCGGTTCGGAAGTATATTCGAGCGACGGCAAGCTCATCAAAGAATTTTTCGAGGAACGGCGGGCATTCACGCCGCTCAGCCAGATCCCCAAGCATCTCCAGCAGGCCCTGCTGGCAACCGAAGACCGCAATTTCTACAACCATTGGGGGGTGAACACCATGCGCCTGCTGCAGGCACTGGTCATCGATCTCATCTACATGGAAAAACGGCAGGGCGCCAGCACGATCGCGCAGCAGCTCGCCCGCCTGTTGTATTTGACGCCGGAGAAGACCATGACCCGCAAGATCAAGGAGATCATGACCGCGATTCAAATCGAGCGGACCTACACCAAGGACGAAATTCTCGAGATGTATTTGAATCACGTGTATCTCGGGCATGGCGCCTACGGCGTGCAAATGGCGGCGCAACGTTATTTCGGCAAAAACGTGCAGGATCTCGAGCTGCAGGAGGCGGCGACCCTGGTGGCGTTGGTGCAGCGGCCGGAACCGCTTTCGCCGATTCGCAACCCGGCCGGCTGCCAGGCACGGCGCAATCTCGTGCTGCGCAACATGTACCACACCGGTCTGCTGTCCGCCGCCGAGCTGCAGCGCCTGACCGAGACGCCGCTGGGCGTGCATGCCACCCTCGCCAACGAGTATTATGGCACGGCGCGCTATTTCACCGAACACGTGCGGCAGTTGCTCTGGCAAAAATACGGCCGCGACCTGCTCACCGAGGGCTTCAAAATCTACACCACGCTGGACACCCGGGTGCAATATCTGGCGGAACGCATCATCCAGCAGCATTTGCGCGAAGTGCAAAGCCAGGTCAACAAAAATCTCATCCGCAAACGGGAACACCTCAAGCTCATCACGCCGGCGATGCTCGACAGCCTGGGTCTGACCCTGCAGCAATTCGTGGCCGATTCCACCCTGCTCAACAATTTTCTCAGCAGTCAGCGCGCCGTGCAGGTCGCCTTCATTTGCATCGAAACCAAAACCGGCTACGTGCGCGCCATGATCGGTGGCCGTGACTTCGACGAAAGCAAATACAACCGCGTCATCCAGGCGCAACGCCAGCCCGGCTCGGCCTTCAAGCCCTTTGTCTATGCCACGGTGATCGACAACGGTTATCAACCCACTTTCGAAGTGCTCAATCAGCCGGTGGTGGTCAAACAGGCTGATGGCACGGAATGGCGGCCGCAGAACTTTGACGGCTCGATTGGCGGTTACGTCACCCTGCGCGAGGCGCTGGCGCGCTCGCTCAATTTGCCGACCGTGCGGCTGGTGCAGCAGATTGCCAATCCGGCCACGGTGGTGAAATACGCCCAAAAAATGGGCTTGACCACCAACATTCCGCCCTACGAATCGATCGCGCTCGGCGCCGGCGAGGTGATTCCGATTGAAATCACCTCCGCCTATTCCGCCTTTCCCAACCAGGGCGTGCGCATGGAGCCGATTTTCATCACGCGCGTCGAAGACAAGGATGGCAACATCATCGAGGAAAACCGGCCGCACGGCAGCGAAGTCTTGAGCAAGGAAACCGCCACCATCATGACCGACATGATGCGCGGGGTGCTGGATTTTCACGCCGGTCCGGGACGCTTCGGCACCGGCGTGGCCGCACGCAGCAAATATGGTTTCACCCGGCCCGCCGGCGGCAAATCCGGCACCACCAACGAGTATCGCGATACCTGGTTCATCGGCTTCACCCCGCAACTCACCACCGGCGTGTGGGTGGGTTTCGACCGCCAGGACATGTCGTTCGAGCGGGGCACCGGCTCGTCGATCTGCCTGCCGATTTGGGCGCCCTTCATGAAGGCGGCACATGACACCCTGGGCTTGCCGGTGGAAGATTTCAACCAGCCGCCGACGGTTTACAAACTGGAAATCTGCACCATTTCCAAAGAGCTCGCCAACGAAGAGTGCCCCAGCACGACTTACGCCATCTTCCGCGCAGGCACCGAGCCCAAAACGCGCTGCCACATTCATCACGGCCGCGAGAAGAGCCAGCAGCGCCGCCGTTCCGCACACCGCACCTGAAGCAATGCAAAAGCCCGCCGCCTCATTCAGATGAAGCAGCGGGCTTTTGTTCTCGCGTTTCCGGCGCCCGGTTTCAGGCGTCAGCCGCGCAAAGTCGCCTGTCAAGGGCTGCCAGCTTCAGTTCTCACTCATGTGTTCGTGCAGGAGCTTCCAGCCGTTTTCATACACCCACACGCGGGTGACTTTGCCGGAACCCTCCACGAATTTCTCGCCCAGCTTCCCCTCGGTCATGTAATTGTAGGTCACCAGCAAAACTTCGCGATAGACCTCGGCGCTGGAGTGGATGATGCTGATGGCACCGATGCTTTGCTCCATCTGGCTCTTCACCCGCTTGAGCACCTCCCCGGAGCCATCGATGCGGAACGGCAGTTTGGGCTGAAAGCGTGACGCCTTGGGATGCAAAAACTCGCCATAGGCCTTGTCATCCTTTTTGGCGAGCGCCTCGTCCAGCTTCTTGTTGTGGGCGATGGCGTTCTTCTTCCATGTCTCCCGGTCCTCTTTCGTCACCTTGGCTTTCTTGAAGTAGGTTTTCGCCAGCAAGCCACCGCCAATCACAATGACGAGAAACACGAGAATCTGCAGCAGCAGCGCCAGCGAGACGCGCGGCTCATCCTGCAGGCGCCAGATCATCAGCAGGTGCGGAATCAAGCTCAGCGGAATGATAAGACACCTCCGGTTCTGAAAATGAGAAAGCTTTCTTCTACCCAAACGAGGTGCACGGCAAAGGCGGTCGGAATATTGTATTTCCGCGGGAAATTAGCAAGAGGCAGCCGGATCACTGGAATGCGCCGTTTTGCCTCACTCACAGGGGAGAAACGTCGCGCAGCCATCCCGATTGCAAGCAAGGTGCCCGCGCGCTTCTCCCGTTAATGATGCAACACCGAAAAATGGCTTGCATCCCGGGACCGGCCTGCTAAATTGACCCCCGCCTGACCGTTGCGTCAGCCTTTCTCTCATGGAAGCATTTGCCCTCATTCTGGCGGGAGTGCCGCCTTCCAGGCGGGATTTTTTGCTCCCGGTTTGCAGCCGGGCTTCCAGCGCCGCAGGGGGAACACTTCGTCTTTAACCGTGAAGCCGGGGATCTGCCATGAACATTTGGGATGAACGCTACAGTGTTGCTGAATATGTTTACGGCACGCAGGCCAATGACTTTCTCGTTTCCGTGTGGCCACGCCTGCCGGCCGGCAAAGTGTTGTGCCTGGCCGAAGGGGAGGGCCGCAATGCGGTGTTTCTGGCGGAAAAAGGTTTTGAAGTCGTCGCAGTGGATTCCTCGGCTGTGGGGTTGGCCAAACTCGCGCGTCTGGCGCAAACACGCGGCGTGAAGGTGGAAACGGTGTGTGCGGATCTGGCCGATTTTGAGATGGCGCGGGAGGCCTGGAGCGCGGTGGTCTCGATCTTCGCACATCTGCCCCGTGCGGTGCGCGCCCCGCTGCATCGTCGCGTGGTGGCAGGCTTGCAGCCCGGCGGCGTGTTTGTGCTGGAGGCCTACACCCCGGCACAGTTGCAATTCAAAACCGGCGGACCGTCATCCCTCGAGCTGTTGATGGATCTTCCAACCTTGTTGGAGGAGTTGCGCGGTCTGGACTTTCTCATTGCGCGCGAGGTGGAACGCGAGGTGCAGGAGGGATTATTGCATCGCGGCCGCAGCGCCGTGGTGCAGATATTGGCGGGCAAGCCCTGAGATTGCAGTTCCCACAGAAGGGGTTGCACACGAACGCCGACAGGCAAAGCGGTGGTGCGGAATTAGCCGGCGTTTGTGCGGGATTATAAAATTCCAAATACATGTTCCCAATGACCTGGCCGCTGCCTGAAAATCCGCAAAGCTTTCACGCCCTTTGGGATTTTAAAAATTTGGACTCAACCCGGGTCGATACTTTCGGGGCACAACCGGGTTCCCTGCCACGGCCGCGAGGTTCGATCACTTGCTGCAAATGAGGCCGGTATTTTCGAGGCAGCATCGGAACAAAGCAGCAGACGCACCCGGCATCACGCCGGCAGGAAAGTTCTTCAACACTCCTCGCTTTTCGCCCGCGCCCGGCAAAACGATTGCTCATCTATGCTGTAAGCCCCTGAATTTTGCATGCTGGCTTGCTGTTGCCCGGAAGCATTGGGGTGTGCACAAAACTCCATCAGGAGTGAACTGTTTGTAGACATGGGCATCTTGCCTGTCTTTAAACTCCGTTAGGAGTGGCCGGTAGAATTTCCCATGATCGGGCGCGGTTTTTTGAGGAGGGCTAAGCAGGTCAATCCTGACGGAGTTTTAGGAAATGCGATGTGCAGCTTTACCAAAAACAGTTCACTGCTACCGGAGTTGACCGCACGATTGCCTGCAAAATTTTTTATGCACCACCCCTTGGGTGGTTGGCCGTCGCGATCAGAGCGGCGTTTTTCGCGGAGGAGATCAATCTGGGTGGAAAAATTCAGGAAGTCAGGATCTGCACCACACCCCACCTCAAATCCTGCCTGAACCAAATACTCAAGAACAAAGGCCGCGAAAACAGCTTCTGAGTTGATTTGTTTGGGTAATCTGTGCCCCGTGGTTTGCAGATCACAGCGGCACCTGACGCGCGAAGGATTCGGCAGGCTCACGGGACAGGTCATGGGCTTGAATCAAATCGCGGCCTTCACTGTGGGGCAAAATCGCGGCGTGGCACACGGCATTTTGCAGCGTACACACACTGCCGGGCCGGGATGGGCTTGCAAAATTGGCAACCGCCGGCACGAACGCCAACGGACGGCCGGAGACATGAGTGATCTTCGCGGATGGTGTGGCGCGCACCGCTCCGGCCGCCGTGCTGTGATGCTGCAAATCGCGCAACTACTTTTCGGGCCCCGGGAGGGCTTGCTGGCGTGCTTCGGCAGGCTGCCGCATTTGTGCCGAAGCAGCCGGCTTGTGCTGCAGTTGCTGCTGCACCTCCTGCAAGCACGCCAGCCCGGCTTGCCCGGCGGCGATGTGCTCCTGCCACAAGCGGTGCCTCCCGCCACATTTTTGCTAGTGCGCCTGCTGGCGCCGAACGCGGAGAAAAGCCAGGGCCGTCAGGTAAGCCAGCGCCGGCAGCAACACCGGCACAACCAGATTGGCGGTGCGAAAAAGAATGATGGCACGCAGTGCGAGGATCCCAAGCACAGCCACGCTGAGAACCAGAACTGTCGCGGCGTGCCGGGAACGGCCGATCCACGAGGCCGCCAGCACCAGCAGCGTGATCATTACCACCCGCAGCAGCATCGGCGACTCGCGCAGGAAATTTTGTGCGATGATATTTTCCGCAATGGTGGCGTGAATCAGCGCGGCTGGCAATGACTCGCTCAGCGGGGTGGCCGTCAGCACGGACAGGCCCGGCGCAGTGGCAGTCAGCAACACGATTTTGCCGCTGAAGTCAAGCGAGTCAGGCGCGCGGTTGAAACGCCGCAGGAGTTCGACAAAACTCCAGGCCGTGACCTCATCGACACTGCCGAAATGATTCAAACGCAGCCGGCCCTGGTGATCCAGCGGAATTTCCCGGCGTGCCGGTTTGGCCCCCGCCAGCCGCAGCGTGCGCGCGGTTGTTTGCACCGAGTCGGGCGCAATCCCCAGATACAGCCGCGCCAATTCGAAGCCGAAGGCATAGCGCAGCGTATCGTCATGACGCAGCACCAGCGGCGTCTTGCGGATGACGGCGTCATCGTCGAGATTGCTGAATCCCAAAGCTGCAGCATTTTGACGAAACGCGGGCAACGGCAGGAGCGGCGCGTGCCCGCGGGCGAGCCGGGGCGGCAAGCCGGGGCGCACAGGGGTGGTGGAATCAGCAGGAGTCAGTTCGGCAAACGCCAGCGGCAGGCAGACGTTGCCGGCGGAACGCAGGAAGCCGGCCAGCAGGCTGTCGCGGTCGGGATGATGGCGCTCGGCGCGGTCGAACAACAGGTCAAGACCCACGACTTGGGCGCGGGCGCGGTGCAAGCCGTGCAGCAGGTGACCATAATAATCCCGCGTGAGCGGCCAGCCGCCCAGCGCCTGCAGCTCTTCAGCGCCGAGATAAACCAGGACGATTTTATCCGAAAGCGGTCGGTTACCGCGCAGTCGAAATTGCAGATCGACCACGGCCTCCTCTGCTTTCTCCCGCCAGGACAGGGGAAAGAGAGCAAGGGCAGAGTAGCACATCACGATGACGCTGAGCGCAAACACCGGGTGGGCGCAGATCTTGCGAAAGGTGTGCAGCATCATGGCAGGCACGGATAAATATTGCGGCAGTCATGGCGCCGCCTTCTGGCGACCGGCTGGCCGATGCCACCAGGGCTTTTCTGGCGTGAAGCAGCCTGAACGCAGCCGGACCGGCATGCCCATGCGCACGCGCTGTCCGGGCTGTGCGAGGCGCAGGCGCGACCGCCCCGGATGAGATGACGGGCGACCGGGGCAACCACGGTTCAATCGCTGCCGGCGGCGGGCGCCGGCGAGGGTTGGAGTGCGGCATGCCGCCGCGCAAACCGGAAGGTCTCGCGACGATAGGCGGAATAGTCCTCGTCTTCCTCCGCCAGACTGTTGATCTCGACGAAATCCGAGGCGTGAATGAAACGCGGTCCGCCCAGCGAGATCGCCACATGGCTGATCCGGTCTTCCTGCTCGCCGAAAAAGAGCAGATCCGCAGGTTGCAAATTTTCAAAGTTACGACCGGCATCGACGGCATCACCCTGGCGCGCCTGCTGGCTGGCATCGCGCAGCAGTGCCACACCGTTCAGCCGAAACACCATCTGGGTGAAGCCGGAACAGTCAAAGCCGTTGGGTGACGTGCCACCCCAGAGATAAGGCACACCGAGAAACTTCTGCGCGGTTGCCACCACGCCCGCAGTGGTGCCGGGAGTGGTCGGGAAAACTTTGTCACGTTCACTCAGCAGTTCAGCTTCCACGAAACCCTGACGGCCATCCGGCAATTCCACCCGGACCCATTTCTGTTTGCCTGCACCGGTCTTGCTTTCGAGGGTTTCCAGCCGCCGCAGTGTGCACCCCCAGACCAGCGCGGACACGGGAAGGGCACCGGCCCGGGGTTCGTGATGCACCACACCATCAAGGCGATTGAATGCCACCAGGTCGCCGGCAAGCCAGGCATCGAGGCCTTCCTGCGTCACGACTTTGAGCGAGCTGGAGGGCAGCCAGCCGAGATAGCCGTCTTCCGCCTGCGCGTAATACCAGCCGCGTTCCTTCTTGAGCAAGGACAGCAGGCTGCCCATGAGAAGCTGGTTGGACAACTCGGCGGGGTGCTCCGGCGCGCTGCGCATGTTGGCCACCGCGGTGCGCACGATCGCAAAGCGCCGGCCGCCCAGCGTCTCGTCCGGCAACAACCGGATTTCCTCTTCGACTTTGAAATTGGGCGCCGCTTCTTTCACGGCTGCCACCAGCTCATTGCGCACCCGCGGGTCGGACAATTCGCCGGTGAGCTTGAGATTGGCGCCCAGCATCACGACCTGCACATTGAAGACACACAGCCGCCGGTCGGGACAGTGCTTTTCCTGCACGCTCTGGATCGCCGCGGTGACCGCCGGCGGCAGGTCTTTTTCAAGGCGTTTGCATCCCGTCCCCAGCAGCAAGGCAAACAACAGCAGCGCGCCCGTTGGGCGCAGCACAGACAACAATGGCGGCATGAACCCACTCCCGGTTTGATTCCGACACATGCGTCTCAATTTTTGGGGGTAAAAAATTTGTTGTAGAGCAACATCAAAGCCGTGGCGACGAAGCCCACCGCCGCGACCATGTACCACATCATCGCCGGGTTGAGCGTATCGCGCAAATACTGCTGCACCAGCCAGCCGCCGAGCGGCCCGCCGACAAACGCGCCGATGGCCACCGGCAGGAAGGCGAAGCCCATGAACGTGCCCACCTGCTCCCGGGGCGCCAGGCCGGCGACATATTCGTAAAAGCGCGGTGCCTGTGTCGCCTCCCCAAAGGCAAACAGGGCGATGCCAAGGATGGCGGCGGTCACGGTCGGCCAGCCTGCGATGATCAGCCAGCAGCAACTGGCCAGGGCAAAGCCCAGGGTCATGGCGGTGATGGGCCGCCACTTCTTCACCAGCGCGGTCATGGGCACGCCCACCACAATGATGGTCCAGGCGTCGATGGTTTCCAGCAATTCGAAGCGCGGGAAGTGCAGCACCTCCGTGACATAAAACGGGAAGGAATAAAAGATCTGCCAGAACATGATCCAAAAGCCGGAGAAGATAACCAGGAAGCTGATGAAACGAAAATTGCGGAACACCAGCAGCATGTCACGGAATACCTGGCCGAGCGTTCGGCGGTTGTCGCCGGCTTCGCCGGCCTCCGGCTCTTTGAAGAAGAGAAAGGTCGCCAGCAGCAACAGCAGGGAGGTCAGGGAGGACATCACCAGCACATACTGAATGCCGAGGCCCTCGCGCACCTGCAGGGCGAGAATCGGGCCAATCGCGCCGCCCAGGTTCACCAGGGTGTAGTAGATCGAGTACCCCAATGCCTTCACCTCGGGATGGGAAGTTTTGGCGACCGTGCCGACGATGCAGGGTTTGATCAGCGAACCGCCAATCGCGGTGAGAATCAGCACAGCGGTGAGGTAGCCGGTTTTGCCGAATGCCTGCACCAGCCCCTGGCCGGCGGGCATGCCGGCCAGGCCGATGAGAAAATAGCCGAGGGCGAACATCGCGAAGCAGACCATGAGCGTAGGGCGGAAACCGTAACGATCGACAAAAGTACCCGCAATAATTGGCAGCGAGAAAATGAGACCGGAATACAGCCCGGCCAGGCTGCCGGCGGCTTGCGCCCCCAAGCCGATGGTGTTGGCGAGATAAACGGCGAGCACAGCCTTCGAACCATAGAAGGCAAAACGCTCGAACAACTCCAGAACATTGGCAATCCAAAAGGCGGGTTGGAAACCGTTGCGCCAGGTGATGGTTTGCGCGGGGGGCATGGCGTCTCTCTCTCTGTTGGTTCGGCACGAGTGCGACCGATGGCGTCGCAGGGCTGAAAATGGCCGTTAGTGTAGCAAATTTTTTCCGCCAACACAAGCCCGGCGGTGTTTTCCGCCAGGCAATCCCTCAGTCGCGTGTGGAGGAGCGCAGGCAGACTTGCCTCATGCGCTGATTTTGGGAAAGGCCAAACGCCTGGTGATACCGCGCAGCGCCACATCCGTGAAGAACGGTACCTTGTCATGAAAGCCATTATTCGCCTGAATCCAGCGCCCAGACGGATCCCATCAGCAGGGAACGCCGATTTGATCGCGACGCCCGGCCACCTGCGGCAGAGCAAATGGCTTCGAATGTGGAGGGGCCCTGACTGCGAAATTCGCCGTTTGTCGAAGGCGTTATCTTTTTCCTCCCACGAAAATGGCCTCCCCTCAAATCCCTTTTCCGTGGGAGTGCTGCTTTCGTGGGCGGAGTATTTTGGGTTGCTGCCGAAACCAACTCTTGTTTTCTCCCAAGAAAATACCCTCCCACGAAAATGCCTTTTTCGCGGAATTTCGCTTTCGTGGGCGGATTTGGGAGGTTGCTTTTCAAGCAAAGGTTGAATCTCAGCGCAGCTAGGAGCAGGCCCTCCCGAGCGGAACTGTTGCTTGTCCTCCCTTTCATCACGAAGCAGCGCCAGGAAATATTCCAGCGGAGCGAACTGTTTCAGCCGCGCTTCATCCGTTGCCGGGGGATTATTGCGCCACGAGATTTCCGGTTGCTTTTCAGCGTGAAATTGGTTTTTATGGAGCTGCGCTGCCGGAAAATGACGGGCTGGAATCGCTGGGAGCTGACTTTGCCATGAACCCTTCATCACGGACTGAACTGCACGACGACAGCATGCCGGTGGCCGCGAAGTTGCCGGCGGCCGCGGACAATGGCCAACTCGCCAGCACGGTCAGCGCGACGCTGCCGGCGCCAGCGCGCATGAACAATCGTGACTTGAGCTGGCTGGAGTTCAACGAGCGCGTGCTGGAGGAGGCGCGCGATGAAAGCGTGCCGATTCTCGAACGCCTGAAATTTCTCGCCATTTTTGCCTCCAACCTCGATGAGTTTTTCATGGTGCGCGTGGCGACCATCCGGCGGCAGATTGAAGCGGGCGTCACGGCACCCGGCCCGGACGGTCTGACCCCGGCGCAGGTGATGGCGGCGATCACGGAACGTGTGCACCAGGCGCACGAACGCATGGGTCAATGCTTCCGGGACCAGATCATGCCGGAGCTCATCCGCGCCGGCATCATCCTGGTCGATGAACAAAGTGCGAACGCCAAACAGGTGGCGTTTGCCGGCAAATATTTCCAAACCAATGTGAAGCCGCTGCTTACGCCGCTCACCATCGACTACACCCATCCCTTTCCCAGCCTGCACAACAAGACGCTTTATTTTTGCGTGGAGCTGGCGCATCGCAAAAAATCCAAGAAAAAACTCTCCCTGCGCCTGGCGCTGGTGCTGATTCCCTCGCAGGCGCTGGGCCGGTTCGTGCAACTGCCCTCGGACAACGACAAGAAGTACCTGATCCGGCTGGATGACATCATTCGCCTGAATCTCAACGAGATTTTTCCGGGCGAGCAGGTGCTGGGCTGCTATGCCGTCAAAGTCGTGCGCGACGCCGAACTGGATTTCGTGGAGGAGGAGGCCGACGATCTGCTCGCGACCATCGAGAAAAGCCTGATTCAGCGCCGCAAGGCTCCCGCCACCCGCTTCCTGTATGATCCGGCGATGCCCCAGCGCATGCTGGCAACTTTCGTGCATGAGTTGAAGCTCTCCCCCAGCAACCTGTTTCCCGGCGGCCGCTATCATTCCTTCTCCGATTTCATGCAGTTTCCCGGTTTCAGCGCGCCGCACCTGCAATATCCCCCGCTGCCGCCGCTGCCGGTGGCGGTGCTGGAAAGGACCCGCGATCTCTTCGCCGTCATCCGCAGGCGCGAGGTGCTGCTGCACCACCCCTACCAGCGGTTCACCTACGTCGAAAAATTCCTGAAGCGCGCGGCGGATGACCCCAACGTGGTGTCCATCAAGATCACGCTCTACCGCATCTCCGCCAAATCAGAAATCGCCCGGGCGCTGGCGCGGGCGGCCAAAAAGGGCAAGCACGTCACCGCCATCGTCGAGATCAAGGCGCGCTTCGACGAGGAGGTCAACATCTCCTGGGCCAAGAAACTCGAAAAGCACGGCGTGCACGTCATCTACGGCGTGCCGCGTTTGAAGACCCACTGCAAGCTGGCGATGGTCGCGCGCAAGGAAGCGGGGGCGATCCGCCTGTATTGCCACCTCAGCACCGGCAATTACAATGACAAGACCGCGCAAATCTACGGCGATCTCGGCATGCTCACCGCGCGCGAGGAGATCACTCAGGAAGTCGCCACCGTTTTCGACATGCTCACCGGCGACCTCACGCCGCGACCCTTCAAATATCTGCTCGTCGCCCCGCATTATTTGCGCAGTGCCTTCGTCAGCCGCATCCGCCGCGAAGCCGAAAATGCCCGCGCCGGCAAAAAGGCCGGCATCATCGCCAAAATGAACGCGCTGGTGGATGCCGACATGATCAACGAACTCTATGCCGCCAGTGCCGCCGGCGTGCCGATTCGGCTGCTGGTGCGCGGCATCTGCAGCCTGAAACCGGGCGTCCCCGGCCTGAGTGACAACATTTCGGCGATCAGCATCATCGACCGCTTCCTGGAACATGCGCGCGTTTACATCTTCGAGAATGACGGCAACCGTGAATATTTTCTGTCCAGCGGGGACTGGATGACACGCAACCTCGACCGCCGCGTGGAAGTCGCCTTTCCGGTGCTCGACCCCGAGCTGCAGCAACAGGTGCAGGACATCATCGACCTGCAACTGGCCGACAACGTCAAAGCGCGTGTGCTCCTGCCCGACGGCACCAACTTCCGCCGCAAAATCGAGGGCAAACCGGTACGCTCACAGGAAGCCCTGTACGAATACACCCAGCGCTTCACCAGGCTGGAGCCGGAAGACAGCGAGACTGCGCTGCAACTGCACACGTGGCCCGGCAATGTCGAGCCGTGATGAACCGTTCGCGCCGTTGGAGCTGTTTTCGCCGCGCACCTGAAGAAGAGTGCCGATTAGTCCCGCGCGCGACCCCCGTTTATCCCGCAACCGTGCTGCACTCCTCTCACCCCCTCTGAGCGGCCTGCTCCGCCGGTGCGTTGCCCCTCGCTTTCACACGAAGCCCCATTGCGGACGGTCTCCGGCGCGGGAAGGGATGTCGGTGTCGGGATCAAACGTAAAAAATCTCCCACGAAAGCGAAGTCCCACGGAAAAACATTTCGGGGGAGTTCATTTTCGTGGGAGAAAAAAGTCAGGCATTCGTCACCCAGGCGATTTCATTTCAGCCCAAGCGGGGTCTGGAGGTCACGCCAGGGGTTTCGATGCAGCCCGAACAATCCCCCCGGCCTTCGCCTGGGGAGAGCAATAGTGCGAGACCCGGCTTGTCCGGGTTGGAAAGTAATACCACAACGTTAAGTTCTAAAATCCGCTCCGCAACCCCAAACTGTCATTGCGGAGGAATTTGCCATGCCCGTATGGACACCCATCGGAATGAAAATGTAACGCAGACCTCTTGGCTGCAGCAGGCTGGAAGCCTGCGCTACGGTATTTTCGTGGGAATCTTCCCGAGTACCGGGATCGATGCTTATTCTGACATTATCCCAAACACTCAAAAAAATTCTTACAGAATGACATTGCGGGGGGAGGTGCCAACTTAACGCTGTCCAGTGGGCAAACCCAACCCTGCCAGGTTCACCGTCTTCCCGATTTCCGGCGGGCCGTTGTTGCAGCCGGTAAAGGCGGCCTGCCGACAATGCGCCAACAGAAGGCAGCACGACGGAAAATTCCAGATTGCTTTTGCGCCGGCCTTCAATCCACCGCCAGCAACACCGCCTGCAAATAACGACCTTCGGGATGATACAGGCTGATGGGATGATCGGGGGCATGTCCGCTTTGCCCGAGAATGCGCACGCGGCGACCGGCATCGACCGCGGCCGCAAAAAGAATCTTTTGAAACAGCTCGGGTGAGACCGGCTGCGAACAGGAGCAGGTGAGCAACAACCCGCCCGGCGCGATGAGCTTCAACGCCTGCAGGTTGATATCCTTGTAGGCACGGGCGGCGTTGTCAACCTCTTTTTGGCGGTGGGCGAACGCGGGGGGATCAAGAATGATGAAATCGAATTGCTGTGTGGTCTCGCGCAGGTAGCGAAAAAGATCGGCGGTGACGAAATTTTCCGGCAGCACCGCCAGGCTATTGCGCCGGAAATTCTCCTTTGCCAGCGTCACGGCGGCCGAGGAGGAATCCACGGTCACGACGCTGCGGGCGCCGGCTTTGGCGGCATAGACGGAGAACGCCCCGGTGTAACCGAAACCATTCAGCACGCTGCGGCCCGCGCTCAGCCGCGCCACCCAGGCGCGATTGTCGCGTTGATCCAAAAAGAACCCCGTTTTCTGCCCGCTGCTGACATTCACTTCAAACCACAAATTGTTTTCGCGAATCACGATGGTCTCCGGCGGGGCCTCGCCGCGCACCACCTGCACCGTCGGCGCCAGGCCTTCCTCCAGCAGCGCCGGGCCGGCGCTCTTCTCGAAAATGCCGCGTGGCGCAATCACCTCCTGCAACACTTCGCACAACAGCTCGCGCCGCGCCGCCATGCCCAGCGTGCCGAGTTGCACCACCAGAAAATCCGCATACTTGTCCACGATCAAGCCGGGCAGCCCGTCGCCCTCGGCATTGACCACCCGAAAAGAGTCCGTGACCTCGGCCGCCGGCCACAGCCGCAGCCGGCTGTGATAGGCGGCCGCGATCCTCTCGCGAAAAAAATCGCGGCCAATCTCCTGCTCCTGCCAGGTGAGCAGCCGGCAAACGATTTGGGAACGGGGATTGTAGAAACCGCGCGCCAGGAAAGCAGCCTCGGCACTGTACACCTCCACCACCGCGCCAGGCTCGGCCGCGCCCTCCAGCCGGGCGACCGCGCCCGAAAAAATCCAGGGGTGAAACCGTCGCACCGCACGGTCACGTCCAGGTTTGAGAAAAAGCTTGGGCATGTGGGATTGCCTTTCTCCTCACCGCTGCCTGCCAGAAAGTGTCCGCGCGAAACCACCACCAACCGGCCGCTCTGGCGTCAACCATGCCGATGTAGGTTGCACCTGCGCAGCGCGGCTTTCAAGCCGCAACCAAATCTGTTACCGTGAAACCGCAAAGCCTGTCAATGCGGTAGTCAGCATCGATCTGCTGGCCGTCATATGGAGTCGGTGGCAATCCTTCGCGATCCCCTCGTAAACCGCGCTCGCGCCGTTTTCAAGCATGACACTGTTGCCAGGCCAACCCCAACGCGTGAAGCCAGCCATGCCATTCTCTTTGTGTTCTTGGCGCCCTTGGCGGTTCAAAAAATCTTCGCGATTATGATAGTTTTTTCCGGGGTAATACTGTATGCACGAGCAACCAACCCATCGGCGGTCTGCCCCGGCGCGGAAAGCCTGCAAGCAAAATATTCCCGCGACGGCCCGGCCATTGCCGGGAGCGTGTCCGAATGACGGCCGTGCTTGTTTTAGGGACAACCGCCGTGCCCGCGAAGCCGGGAAATTGCCGGAGGGAAAATTTCCTGCGCAGCCCTGCCGTGAGCGGCACACCAAAAATTCTCCCACGCAATCAGAACATCCGTGCATGAGGACAGAAACCATTTTGGTGGGAGGGCGATTTTGCGGGAGAAGACGTGGCCCGGGCGCAGTCGTTGCAAAATGAAAATGTGCTACACCCTTTCCAGCAACAGGGCAATGCCGAGCCCGCCGCTGATGCACAGGGTGGCAAGGCCGCGTTTCGCCCGCCGTTTTTGCATCTCATGCAGCAGGGTCACTGTGATGCGCGCGCCGGTGGCGCCGATGGGATGGCCGAGGGCGATCGCGCCGCCGTTGACATTCAAGCGCGCGCGGTCGAAATGCAGCTCGCGATCACAGGCCAGCACCTGCGCGGCGAAGGCCTCATTCAATTCAATGAGATCAATCTCGTCGAGACGGAGCTGGTGCCGCTCCAGCAGCCGGCGCACCGCCGGCACCGGCCCGAGGCCCATGAGGGCGGGATCGACTCCGGCCGTGGCATAACCGGCCACGCGCGCCAACACGGGAGTCTGGTGACGTTTTGCAAAGGCTTCGGTGGCCAGCACCAACGCGGCCGCGCCATCAACGATGCCGGAGGAATTGCCGGCGTGAACCGTCCCTTCCCGGCTGAACACCGGCGGCAGCTTGGCCAGGCTTGCCATCGTCACCCCGTCGCGTGGATGTTCGTCCGCCGTGATCATCTGCTTTTCCCCTCTGCCCACCGTGATTTCGACCGGCACGATTTCATCAGCAAAACGGCCCTGTTTGCGCGCCGCTTCGCAACGGTGCTGACTCTCCATGGCGTAGCGGTCTTGTTCTTCCCGGGAGATGTTGTACTGTTTGGCCAGCGTTTCGGCGGTCTCGCCCATGATTTGACCGCACAACGGGCAGAGAAAACCGTCCTGATACATGGCATCAACGACTTTCTCATGGCCCAGCCGGTAGCCCCAGCGCGCCTTGGTAAGCAAATAGGGCACGCGGCTCATGCTTTCGCTGCCGCCCACGAGGACGGCTTCGGCGTCACCACATTTCAAGGCCTGCACGGCATTGAGCAGGGCGCGCAGACTCGAGCCGCAAGCCTTGTTCACGGTGTAGGCGGGAATTTCATCGGGCACGCCGGCGCGCCGGGCGATTTGCCGCGCCGGATTGGGCCCGACACCCGCCGGCCGGGCATTGCCCATGATCACTTCATTGATTTGGGAGGGCTGCAATCGGGCGCGTTCGAGCGCGGCCCTGGCGGCGATGGCGCCCAGTTCAGGCGCCGTCATTTCCGCAAACACGCCGCCAAACTTGCCGATCGGGGTGCGCACCGCCGAAAGGATGAAAATGTCGGGGAACATGAAAATTTCACCACCTCATTTTGCCTGGACTAATCGTGAACACATACCGCAGCATGATTTTGCAAACCACCTTCGCAGCGGGGACACGGCTTCCCCTCCCCGCCGCCCAGTTCTCCCGCACCGGGCTCGGCAGGAATACTCGCTTCCCCATGCGATCCCCCCTTGCACTGCACAACAACACGATCACCCGCAGAAATGTTTGCATGCTGTAACCCAACCCGGCAGGCCGGGATGATCGCGTCATGCCGCCTCAGGCGCGTTGCAACCCTGGCCATTGCTGCCGCAAGCTTGAGCGGCGCGCGATCATGCTGCGGCAGGGACAGGCCTGCCCCAGCTCAAGTCTGGCCCCATAGGTTCCCGGGCGGCCAACAGTGCAACGCCAAGTTGCCACCTCCACCCTCAGATGTCATTCTGTAAAAAATCTTTTTGAGTGCTTGGGATCATGCTGGAACAGGCTTCAATCCCAGTACTGAGGAAGATTCATCCGTAATGACATTTTGAGTTGTGAAGCGGATTTCAAAACTTGACGTTGTAGTAGCATTCGCGGGGGATCATCAGCCTCGTCACCGCCGCAGTGCCCGGCAGGACGGCCTGGCGATTGCCTTGCCCTGCAGTGGCTTGCACGCTGCCGGAAACATTGTTCTACTGGCGGGCTCCAGGCGTTAGTCATCTCCCGGCCATCGCGACGCAACTCGCCCAACCCGCATGAGGTTATTATGGCATGTCTACAGCCGCCAGGTCATGCCGGCATCGGAGCCATTTGATATTCAATCTGGTTTGGTGAAGCGACCCGCCGGGAAGCATCGAGGATTTCCAAGGATACCAAATTGCCGGCAGCATCGTAGTCCAAAATCACTCCCGGCTTGTCTTCGTCGCTTTCCGCAACCGCGGTCTCGGCAAAGATAATCGTGAGCGTATCCGTTGCGCGGTCATAGATGACTTTCATGTTGCAGTTCTCCAATACTTCGCCACTTTGCTGCTTCGATACACGGTTACCACATCCGGGGGAAAGCGGTCACTATCTACAAACACGCGCAGCAGATAAATTGTGGGCGGGTCGCCGGCTTGCAGCCGGGATTGATAAACTTCACGACCTTCACGCACGGTTTCGATCTGCTCCGGGGCGGCCAACACCCTGACCACTTCTGCCGCGGTGATTTGACAACGAGCCATCTCGTCGCGGGCGTGGTCAGTGATGCGGTAGTTGGTAAGGGATTTTGTTTCCGCCATGCTCTCGCTATTCGCCCCCCCTTTGACCGCAGCCATAAAATACTATGCAGAGACGACGCCAATGTCACTTGCAATCGGCAACCTTTGCAGCAGGGACACGGCTCCCCAGCAATCTCGCAGTAATATGTGCACTGGCGCCGGTATCCCTGCCCGCAGACAAGATGTCCAATGCCACTAATTTTCAAACAAAACAAAAACTCCTTTGCCCTGCAGTGGCTTGCACGCTGCCGGAAACGGTTCTACCGGGTTGCAATTTGAGTTCCGGTAACGCCTCCGCTCGGCACGCCGACTCAAAAAATCCAAAGGGACACAACTCCCGGCGGGGCCACAGCGACGTCAGATGATGCCGGTTTCCCGCAGGCATTTTTCCACGCGTGCGAGTGAACGTTCCATGTCGTGATCGAGCCCCACCGACAGGCGGATCATACCGCGGCTCAGGCCCATCTTTGCCTGCAGCTCAGCGGGGATTTCCGAGGAGGTGCTGCTGCCCGGCGCGCTGAACAGGGTTTTAAAATACCCCAGGCTGACGGCAAGGCAGCCGACTTTTTCCTCCTGCATTTTGACCATCAGGGCGTCGGCGCGTTGTTCATCGCCAACATTCACCACCACCATGCCGCCAAACCCCATGCCGGGATTCATCAATGTTTGCATCAGGGCGTGATTGGGATGATGCGGCAGGCCGGGGTAATGCACCTCCAGCCCCAGCTCGTGCAGGCGCCGGGCCAGTCGCAGCGCATTGGCACTGTGCTGCTGCATGCGAATATGGAGGCTGTGCAAATTTTTCAGTATGCTTGCCGCGCGCAGGCTGTCGAGCACCGGACCGAGCAGCATCGTGGCGCCGTGATTGATGTCGGTGAGGCGCTCGATGAAGGCGTGCGAGGCGCAAATGCCGCCCGCGACACAGTCACTGGTGCCGTTGATGAATTTGATGAGGCTGTGCACCACCACGTGGGCGCCCTGGCGCGCCGGGGTTATCACCATCGGACTGAAGGTGTTGTCAACCAGCAGCGTCAAACCGTGTGTGTCGGCGAACTGGCGCAGGCGCGGCAGATCGGCCACTTGCAGCAACGGGTTGCTGATCAACTCGGTGTAGAGCACGCGGGTGCGGGGGGCTGCATGCCCGCGCGATTTCCGCCGGCTCGGAAAAATTCACAAAATGCGTGGTGATGCCGTAGCGCGGCAGAAAATTCTTCAGCAGGGCATAAGTGCCGCCATACACCGTCCAACTGCAGATGATCTCGTCGCCCGCCTGGCAGAGCTGCAACAGCGTGCTGCAGATGGTGGCCATGCCGGAAGCCGTGACCTGCGCGCTCTCCGTGGCCTCCAGCGCTGCCAGCGCCCGGCAAAGATAGCGGTTGATGGGATTCCACTGTCGCGAGTAGAGAAAACAGCCTTCGATTTCATGATCGCACACCTCCCGCATGCGCGCCGGACTGCGAAAGGTGTAGGTTGAGCTGTCGGTGATCGAGGGATTGACATCCCCGAATTCACCGAACATCAACAGATCTTGAATCTCGCTGGCGGGGTCGAATGACATGACGGTTTCTCTTCAGCGGGCTCGGGAGGACCGGACGAAATAAAAAATCAAAGTGCCAACATTGATCACAATGATCACCGGCAAGAACAGAATGCTCAACCTGCCGGCGTCTTGCTGCGCGGGTATGATCATCCGCCAACCGACATAGGTGAATAACCAAACCACTTCCGTCTGCAGCAGTGCCAGCAGCTCACACGCCAGACGGTATTGCTTCTCCGCGTTTTGCGGGGTGATGGGATACAGATAGTTGAACTTGTGGGGAAAGCGGCGCAGGATGGTCAGCAGCAGTGTGAGGGCCACAATCAGGCCAAAGAGCACCAGCAGGTGGCTCTTGCTGCCCCAGCCATCCACTTCCCCCGCCGCGTTGAAGTGAACCGGGATGCGGTCGGGCAGCGTTGGGAAGTGCTTCATCAACAGATACACGAATGTCAGCATTCCCAGCGCAGTCGTGAAGCGGAGAAAAATCTCGAAGCGGGAGGGGGAAAGGGCCAGCACCGGGCGTTCTGCCGGCCGGGAGACTGCCGTTTTCATGGCTGCCATGCTGCATGCTCGTGCAAAATTCAGCTCAGATCCACCCACACACTTTTCGACTGGGAATAAAACTCGAACGCTTCCATGCCGCTCTCGCGGCCAAAGCCGCTGGCCTTGTAGCCACCGTAAGGCATGGCGGCGTCATAATTATTGTAGGTGTTGATCCACACCGTGCCGGCCTTCAGGGCCCGGGCGAGCCGGTGCGCCTTCTTGATGTCCTTCGTCCAAATCGCCGCCGCCAGTCCGTAAATGGTGCCGTTGGCGATTTTCAGCAGTTCCTCGCCATCGTGAAACGGCATGGCCGCGAGCACCGGACCGAAGATCTCCTCCTGCGCGATGGTGGCATTCGGGGCGACGTTGTCAAAAATTGTGGGTTGAAAGAAATATCCCTTGCCGGGTGCCGGCTCCGGCGGCCGCCCGCCACAGATCAGCCGGGCGCCTTCGCGTTCGCCGATTTCAACATAGCGTTTGACGTTGGCCAACTGCGCCTCGGAAACCAGCGGGCCAAGACGCGACTTGGGATCGAGCGGATCCCCGGGCTGCAGCTTCTGCGCGCGTTCGAGCAGCTTCGCCATGAAACTGTCGTAAATCGGTTTTTCCACCAGCAGGCGGGAGCCCGCGGTGCATACTTCGCCCTTGTTGTAGAAAATGCCCAGCAGCGCCATGCGCGCTGCGGCCTCGAGATCGGCATCGGCGAAAACAATGTTGGGCGATTTGCCGCCCAGCTCAAGATGCAACTTCTTCACGGTGGCGGCGGCGTCGCGCATGAGCTGCTGGCCGGTGGCTGTGCCGCCGGTGAGGGCAATGCCATCGACTTGCGGATGCTTCACCAGCGCGGCGCCGGCAGTGGCTCCGTGGCCGGGCACGACATTCAACACGCCCGGCGGCAGGCCCGCTTCCATGCCGATTTCCGCCAGCACCAGCGCCGTCAACGGTGTTTGGGCCGCCGGTTTCAACACCACCGTGTTGCCGGCCGCGAGCGCCGCCGCCACTTTGCGCGAAGCCAGCAGCAGGGGAAAGTTCCACGGCACAATCAGCCCCACCACCCCGAGCGGTTCGCGCAGAGTGTAGTTGAAGTACGGCCCGTTGACCGGGATGGTGTGCCCCTCCAGTTTGGTGGCAGCGCCGGCATAGTAAAAATACAAGTCTGCCGCATAAGGCACATCGATGCGGCTGGATTCGGTGATCGTCTTGCCGTTGTCGAGGGTTTCGAGGCGGGCGAGTTCATCGGCGCGGGCGAGGATGCGCTCCCCCATCTTCCAAAGGATGCGGCCGCGCTGGGCGGCATCCATCCGGCCCCAGGGGCCCTCCAGGGCGGCAACCGCGGCTTTCACCGCGCGGTCAATGTCCGCCGCATCGCCTTCGGCAACATGGGCAATCACTTCCGTGGTGGCGGGATTGATGGTGGGAAAAGTGCGACCGCTGGCCGCCTCCTCCCATTTTCCGTTGATGAAGAGTTTGGTGAGCATGGTGATTCTTCAAAATGAGTGACAGGGATCACGGCCACGAGGCCGGGGAACGCGGCTGAGTGTCTGTACGAATCAGTTCCCTCCGGCTGTGACGGGATGAAACTTGAATGCCCGGACCCGGCCGTGCGGGAAAACTTTCCGGTGATGGCCTTCCCGTGCCGCTTCGCGACGTTCCAACTTGGGCTGCACTGCGGTTTTCCGACGCTGCAGGGCATGCCCCTCCGGGATCGTTCTGCAACGGCCAGATCATTGCAGCAACACTTCATCAAAAGCCGGAGATTTCAGTCAGACACGAATCACTCGTCAACAACTTTGAAATAGCGTGCCAAATCAGCCGGCAGGATGTGGGAAGGATCTTTGTCGAAAATCGCGCCGGTGCGCTCCAGGGCGCGCGCCACCAATCCCGAACAAATGGCCTGGCCGTCGAAACCGAATTTGAATTTGCCACCCATCAGCAGGCTGATGCCAATGCTGGCGATGGTGGCATAGCCATATTCTTCGCCCAGACACCATTCGGCAAAGCGGAGCATTTTCTCGCGGTCGTGATCGGTGGCGATCCCGCCCAGGTGCACAATGCGGTACTCGACGTCTTTGTATTCCCGCAGATGCGAGCGCCGCACACCCGAGCCCACAGCTTCGATCAAATCACCCTGGCGTGAGACGATCAATGCGGCATGCGTCCATTTGATGTATTTGCGATAGCGGCCGCGATGGCGCAGCGACTGCCCCCAGCGGATCACGCGATTGTGCCATTGCGTGCCCTGGGTCAGAATAAAATCGCCGGGGTCGAATTCATTCTCCGCCGCCTGCTCCCCGGGTCCGTAAACCTGCCAGGTGGTGCCTGCAATCTCTTGAAAACGGTTCTTCTTCCTTCTCATCTCTTACAGCCCTGCCGCTGTGGCAGACTGCGTGCCGGCCGGGACGGGCCGGCGCCAGACCCGCCCGCGGCTGCTTCACTTGCCCGCGAAGCTGGCCTTGCGCTTTTCGTTGTAGGCGCTCAGACCTTCCCTGGCGTCTTCACTCTGGAAAAGCTGTTGCTGCAGCTCGCGCTCGAGGGCCAGCCCCTCGCTGAAGGAAACCTCCAGACCCGATTGCACCGCCCGCTTGATCAAGCCCACCGCCTTGCTGGCCTTGTTGGGCGGCAGGAATTGGCGGGCATATTCCAGCACTTTTTCCCAGAACCCTTCCGCGGGAAAAACATGGTTGACCAACCCCATCTGCTCGGCCTCTTCGAATTCAAAGATGCGGCCGGTAGTCATGATCTCGAGGGCGCGCGCCTTGCCAACCAAACGCGCCAGCCGCTGCGTGCCGCCCGTGCCTGGCAGCACACCCAGCGTCACCTCCGGCAAACCGATCTTGCCCGCACCCTTTTTCGCCAAACGGATATCCGCGGCCATGGCGATTTCCAGACCGCCGCCGACGCAATGGCCGTTCAACGCGGCGATCACCAGTTTGGGAGTTTGCTCCAGGCGGTTCAGCGTCTCGTTGGCGTGCAGACAGAAGAAGTATTTGAAGCGTGGCGTCACCTCCTGCAACATGCGGATGTCGGCGCCGGCGCAAAAAAACTTGTCGCCCGCACCCTTGAGAAGGATGACATGCACGCTGTCATCCATGCGGGCATCGAGAATGGCGGCGTCCAACTGCTTCATCATCTCATAGGTGTAGGTGTTTGCCGGCGGGCAGGTCAATTCGATGATGGCCAGACCGCCATCGGTGGAATAGTTCACCAGCTTCTTATCGGACATCTCCTTCTCCTTGATTGATTTGGCAAAGCGGGATTGTTTGCGGGGATATGCTGCCTACTCACACACAGATGCGCGCGCAAAGACACGAGTAAATAGTCAAAAAAATGGTGAATGTCAAGGCTGGGGGGATGGCGGTCCGGGGTTGGGATCACGATGCGAGGCCGTGCCCGCCGCGTTTGGACATGCAAACCGGCATCCCGCATTTCGAAGAACCGGGCATGCTCGCAAACCTTCTCCCGCAAGCCGCTGCCCGGATCGTTGTGCGCCTGACAGGCACAACCGGGAAACGCTCGATCAATGCGCTGATCCGCATCATGTCCCGCTTTCCGGGCAGGAAAGGTGCAATTTCAAACCACCGCTCGCCCACCCCAGGTTTTTCGGGAGCGACAGAATTCACAGGATGCCTGCATATCGCACCCGGCTTGATTTCCTCCGCGAGAGACGCCGCTTTGATCGCGACCGCCAGCCACCCGAGGGGTGTGTAAAAAATTTTGCCGGCAACCGTGCGGTCAACTCCTGCGGGCGCAGCCACCAACAGTTCACTTGGCTGAAGCTGTTTCCTGGTGCTGCCTTGAGATGAGAGGGAGGACAACCGGCAGCACCGCTCGGAACGCTCTGTTCATAGCAGCGCAGAGATTCACCCCTCGATTGAAGAGCAACCCCCAAAATCCGCCCACGAAAGCAGGCCACGACAGCAGAACTGCCACGGAAAAACCATTTCGTGGGAGGGAAGCCGTGTTGCTTTTGGCAAACGGGCGAATTTCGAAACCGCCCGACATTCGAAAAAAGTCTTGCTTGACATGGAATAACTGTTGACGCTTTGTGAACACGGCATTTCTTGCGGGCAACGGCGAGCCAGCGTGCAAAATTCCGGGAGTAAAACGATCCTGTCAAATCCAGGCAGAGGAGGCAACCCCGCAGCGTTCAGGCCATCAACCAGAGAGCTCCTGGCGGCGGTTATTTTCGTTGTTGCGTTTTTTCAGGCCTCCCGCCAGCAGCGAAAACGGGAACTGCAGCGCAGCGCGCAAGCCGGCGATGGTCGACAGGCTGAACATGAAACGGCGGGCCTCGGCGATCAACTCCACGATCACGATCTCCTCTTCCACCTCGCCGACTTCCTTCACCTTCGCAAGGCGGTGCATGGCATACAAGCCGAGCAGGCAGGCGAGAATGAAAAAGAAATCCCAGTGCTGCAAATCCAGCGTTTCGATCGCGACTTCACCGGCGGGGGATCGCCAGCGCAACGTCCACGAGAGTGCATAACCGGAGAACAAATCCACGAAATTGCCGCCCAGGATCGGGGCCAGGCCGGCGGCCAGGGAATTGATCAGACTGTTGGCGGCCAAATAGGCCGTGGCCTGGCCTTGCGGTGCCAGCTTCAAGCCGATGTTGCCGGTGGCCAGCGTGACGCCGGCCGTGGCAATCCCCATGAACACGTGAATGAAGATAAGCAGCGGCACGGTCAGCACATACTTGTCCGGCAGGGTGGTGAAGGTGAAGGCAAAAACACAGATCATGTAAAGCGGCGCACTGACGCTGAGCACGGATTTGTTGCTGAAACGGTCGGCGAGCCTGCCCCAAATGCGAAAGAAGAGCAGATTCATCACCTGGCTGAGCACCTGCAGGCTGATGATCAGTCGCATGTCGAGCGCGAGCATCTTCAACATGTAGACGGTGAAAAAGGGGGCGGCGAGATTGATGGCGAAATTCCAGGCCCCTTGAAAGGTGATCAGCCTTCTGAAATTGCGGTCCTTGAAGGGCTGGCGCAACAGCACGGCAAAGGGCAGATGCCGGCTTTCCGCGGTCATCGCGGGCTCGGGAATGGTGGAGATGAAATAAACCCCGAGCATGCCGGCGAGTCCACCGGCGAACAGCAAGGCGGAGTAGCCGTACACTTTGGCGGCAAAGGCATGCGCTTCATACCAATCGACAAAGACAGCGGCTGCCAGATTCACCACAATGCCGAAGCCCGCCATCCATGCCATGCGCCTGGCGAAAAAGCCGCCGAGACGATCGAGCGGAATCAAATCACGCATCCAGGAGTTCCAACTGCAGCCGGAGATCGCGGCGAACAGGGCGTAGATCAAAATGCAGGCAATCAGGGCGGCGAGTGCCGCACCGCCGCTCGAGAAAAACGGGATGGCCGCCGCCAGCAGCAGAAAGGCGCGGCCCACGCCGGAGCTCAACACGCAGATCAAGCGCCGGGCACGCAGCTTTTCGATCAAATAAATCGCGGGCACCTGCACGAGCTGCGCCAAAAAGGGGATCGCGGCCAGTATGCCAATCAGCAAATTGGAGGCGCCAAACTGCAGGGCAAAATCCACCAGAAAAGCGCCGCCGCTCAAGGTCAACATCGCCTGCGTGGTCAAACCATCCTTGAGCACGCCGCGCAGACCGGCTTCTATCTGGGACTCGGACAGTTGATTCTGGGAAGGGGCAAGTATCACGACAGCGTCCGTGCAAATTGTCGCGGTGTTTTTCTGCTCACGCCGGCTGCGTGCCAACCGCAGTTTTTCCGCCGGCCCCACAGCCACCGGCAGGTCGCCATCTCCGGAGTCGGGCGAGGCCGGGAGACCACCGGCAAAATGCGGGCACCGCCGACCCGGAAGGCTGCCCGGGGTTTGGGATGATGGGGAGGAGTGTCATTTGGGTGCCGACTCAGGTGGCAAACAAAATCCACAACGTACCGGCCGTCACAGTGATCAGCGTCAATGGCAGGCCAACCTTGACGTACTCCTGGAAGGAGAGTGTGATGCCGTAGCTGGCGGCCTTTTCCGCGACGATGAGATTGGCGATGCTGCCGAGCAGGGTCAGGTTGCCCGCCAGCGTGCTCGCCAGCGCGAGCAAATACCACAGCCGGCTCGCTTCACCGGGAATATCCTGCATCAACAACACGGCGGGCACGTTGCTGACCAAATTCGACAGCAACGTGCACAGCGTGACGAACAC